>NZ_CP169531.1:2905000-3240000 GCF_041950555.1 Zobellella sp. DQSA1 | reverse complement strand
TTGATCGAAGCCCCGGTAAACGGCGGCCGTAACTATAACGGTCCTAAGGTAGCGAAATTCCTTGTCGGGTAAGTTCCGACCTGCACGAATGGTGTAACCATGGCCACGCTGTCTCCACCCGAGACTCAGTGAAATTGAATTCGCCGTGAAGATGCGGTGTACCCGCGGCTAGACGGAAAGACCCCGTGAACCTTTACTACAGCTTGGCACTGAACATTGACCCTACATGTGTAGGATAGGTGGGAGGCTGTGAAGCGGTGACGCCAGTTGCCGTGGAGCCGACCTTGAAATACCACCCTTGTATGTTTGATGTTCTAACGTTGCCCCCTTATCGGGGGTGCGGACAGTGCCTGGTGGGTAGTTTGACTGGGGCGGTCTCCTCCCAAAGAGTAACGGAGGAGCACGAAGGTTGGCTAAGTACGGTCGGACATCGTACGGTTAGTGCAATGGCATAAGCCAGCTTAACTGCGAGACGGACAGGTCGAGCAGGTGCGAAAGCAGGTCATAGTGATCCGGTGGTTCTGAATGGAAGGGCCATCGCTCAACGGATAAAAGGTACTCCGGGGATAACAGGCTGATACCGCCCAAGAGTTCATATCGACGGCGGTGTTTGGCACCTCGATGTCGGCTCATCACATCCTGGGGCTGAAGTCGGTCCCAAGGGTATGGCTGTTCGCCATTTAAAGTGGTACGCGAGCTGGGTTCAGAACGTCGTGAGACAGTTCGGTCCCTATCTGCCGTGGGCGTTGGATGATTGAGGGGGGTTGCTCCTAGTACGAGAGGACCGGAGTGAACGAACCGCTGGTGTTCGGGTTGTCATGCCAATGGCACTGCCCGGTAGCTAAGTTCGGAATCGATAACCGCTGAAAGCATCTAAGCGGGAAGCGAGCCCCGAGATGAGTCATCCCAGAGGTCTAGAACCTCCTAAAGGGCCGTTTGAGACTAAGACGTAGATAGGCAGGGTGTGTAAGCGCGGTGACGTGTTGAGCTAACCTGTACTAATGACCCGTGCGGCTTAACCATACAACACCCAAGAAGTGTGAGGCCTTGCAGGTCGAGAACGAATTCATCAGGCAGAGAATTGCTCCTGCATTTTCTGCATTGCCGCCATGCCTGGCGGTGAGCTTTTCCGGATTAAAGTTTATGCCTGGCGGCGATAGCGTTGTGGTCCCACCTGACTCCATGCCGAACTCAGAAGTGAAACGCACCCGCGCCGATGATAGTGTGGCAGCTGCCATGTGAAAGTAGGTCACTGCCAGGCACCCAAATTAGTTGCTGACTAAGACGCTTATGCGGAGCGGTAGTTCAGTTGGTTAGAATACCGGCCTGTCACGCCGGGGGTCGCGGGTTCGAGCCCCGTCCGCTCCGCCATTACATCAAAGCCCTGACCGATTGGTCAGGGCTTTTTCGTATTGGCTACGCCGGACCTCAGGACGGTCCCTTATAAAGATAACGAAAGCAAAAAAACCACCCGAAGGTGGCTTTCAGCATTTGATGGCGAAGCACCAACGCCGCTCCCCGGCTGGAGAGCGGCGAGGGGGTTACTTGGCCACGCAGTCCACGAAATAGCGGGTTTCGCCCTGGTGATCCTCGGCCACCAGGCCGTGGATATAGGTTTCAAAGCCGGGGAAGCCTTGGTTGAATTCCCGGGCGAACTTGAGGTAGTTGACGATGATGTCGTTGAATACCTCCCCCGGGATAAGCAGTGGAATACCCGGCGGGTAGGGCGCGACCATCACCGCGGTGGTGCGGCCGGTCAGTTCATCCAGCGGCACCCGTTCGATTTCCTTGTGGGCCATCTTGGCAAAGGCATCCGCCGGCTTCATGGCCGGTACCAGATCCGACAGGTACATTTCGGTGGTTAGTTTGGCCACGTCGTTTTCCTTGTAGATCTGGTGTATTTGATCGCAAAGATCGCGCAAGCCTACCCGCTCGTAGTGGGGATGGCTCTGCACGAACTCCGGCAGTATCTTCCACAGTGGCACATTGTTGTCGTAATCGTCCTTGAACTGCTGCAGCTCGGTCACCATGGTGTTCCAGCGGCCCTTGGTAATACCGATGGTGAACATGATAAAGAAGGAGTAGAGCCCGGTTTTTTCGATGACGATACCGTGCTCGGCCAGATACTTGGTCACTACTACCGCCGGAATACCGCTGGCGGCAAAATCCCCCTTCATGTTCAGACCGGGGGTAAGAATGGTGGCCTTGATGGGGTCGAGCAGGTTGAAGCCGGGTTCGATATCGCCAAAACCATGCCAACCCGCATCGGAGCGGAGCATCCAGGCATCCCGTTCGTCCAGTCCGTCATCGGTGAGATCGTCCGGTCCCCAGACGGTGAACCACCATTCATCACCGTACTCGTCATCCACCTTGCGCATGGCACGGCGAAACTCCAGGGCTTCCGCCAGGGATTCTTCCACCAGGGCTGTTCCTCCCGGCTCCTCCATCATGGCCGCAGCCACGTCGCAGGAGGCGATAATGGCGTACTGCGGGCTGGTGGAGGTATGCATCAGATAGGCTTCGTTGAACACATGGCGGTCGAGCCGCTTGTGTTCGCCGTCTTGCACCAGGATCTGGGATGCCTGGGACAAACCGGCCAGCAGCTTGTGGGTGGACTGGGTGGCGAATACCATGGAATCATTGCAACGCGGCCGACCTTCACCGATGGCATGATAGTCGCCGTAGAAGTCATGGAAGGCGGCATGGGGTAACCAGGCTTCGTCGAAATGCAGGGTTTCAATTTCCCCATCGAGCAGGTTCTTGATTTCCTCCACGTTATAGAGGATGCCGTCATAGGTGGACTGGGTGATGGTCAGCACCCGGGGTTTGACGTCCGGGTTCTTGGCCAGGATCTCACGGCAGAAGGGGTTGGCCTGCATTTTTTCGCGGATACGCTCCGGCTCGAACTCGCTGCGGGGAATGGGGCCGATAATGCCGTAGTGGTTGCGGGTCGGCATCAGGAACACCGGTACTGCTCCGGTCATCATGATGGCATGCAGTATGGATTTATGGCAGTTTCGGTCGACCACCACGATATCCCCGGGAGCCACGGTGGAGTTCCACACTATCTTGTTGGAGGTGGAAGTGCCGTTGGTGACGAAGAACAGGTGATCGGCGTTGAAGATACGGGCGGCGTTACGTTCGGATGCGGCCACCGGGCCGGTGTGGTCGAGTAGCTGGCCCAGCTCGTCCACCGAGTTGCAGACATCGGCGCGCAGCATGTTCTCACCGAAGAACTGGTGGAACATCCGACCCACCGGTGATTTCAGGAAGGCGACGCCGCCGGAGTGGCCGGGGCAGTGCCAGGAGTAGGAGCCGTCCTGGGCGTAATGGGTCAGGGCACGGAAAAAAGGGGGCGCCAGGGAGTCCAGATAGCTTTTGGCTTCGCGGATAATGTGCCGGGCCACGAAGTCGGGAGTGTCTTCGTGCATGTGGATAAAGCCATGTAGCTCGCGCAGTATAGCGTTGGGAATGTGCCGGGCGGTGCGGGTTTCGCCATAAAGATAAATGGGAATGTCCGGGTTGCGGTGGCGGATTTGTTCCACGAACCGGCGCAGTTGCTCCAGCACCGAATGGGCTTCTTCCCGGCTGCCGCCAAGCTCTTCATCGTCGATGGACAATACAAAACCGGCAGCCCGGCTCTGTTGTTGGGCGAAGGAGGTCAGGTCGCCATAACTGGTATAGCCCACCACATCCATGCCGGCCTTCTCGATGGCGGAAGCCAGCTCGCGGATGCCCGAGCCACTGGTGTTCTCGGAACGGAAGTCTTCATCGATGATGACGATAGGAAAGTAAAAGCGCATCAGGTTTCCTTTGATTGAGCGTCTGAATGTGGTGGCGGTGCGGCTGCTTGGCCGCTACCAATTCTAATCCCTATGCTGTCGGGTGACAAAAGATAGTTATGCACCTCTTGTGATTAAAAATTTAATTGACTCTCGCTGAAAACGGCGGAGGCCAGTGGGCTGGTATTCGCCTGCGGGAACAGGCACTATGGTTCTCATACAGAACAGTTTATCGCGGGCAGATGAAGGTGAGATGGCAAGATAACGGCAAGTGGCTGATGCTGTTGGCGGCGACACTATTGGTGGGCTGCGCTACTCCGCCGCCGCGCAACCCTGAAAATATCTGCGCTATCTTCGAGCAGCACAAGGGCTGGCACAAGTCCGCCAACAAGGCGCGCGAGAAGTGGGGCGCGCCGGTGCATGTCACCATGGCGATGATGTACCAAGAGAGCTCCTTTCGCCACGATGCCCGGCCGCCGATGCGCTATTTCCTGTTTATCCCCTACGGCCGGGCTTCCGATGCCTACGGCTATGCCCAGGCCAAGAAAGCGACCTGGGCCGACTACCAGCGGGAGGCCGGCAGCCGCTGGGCCAGTCGTACCAATTTCGACGACGCCCTCGATTTCATGGGCTGGTACATGAATAAAACCAGCACCATCAACGGTATTTCCAAGTGGGATGCCTACGGCCAGTACCTCAACTACCACGAGGGGTGGGGGGGATACCGGCGCGGCAGCCACCAGCGTAAGGGCTGGCTGCTGAAAACCTCGCACAGGGTCGAGGCCCGCGCCCGGCGTTATGCCGAGCAGTACTGGCAGTGCAAGGACAGTCTAAATAACTGATCCTAATGGTGTTGCATCGACCAGGCATTGTACGCAGAGACGCCGTGAACCCATCCCTCGGGGCTCCGTCGCGCCATCCCTGGCGCGGCGGGTCTGCTTAGCGGTACACCGCCCGCTGTCTTGATCGGTCTACCATTCGGAACAGCTATTCAGACCGTGGCTGGTTTGGCTGAAGCGGCTTGGGCCAGATACTGCTCCATTTCCTGCTCCGGCACCATACCGCCACCGGTAGCCCAGACCAGATGGTGGGCGCGGGCCAGGCGCGCCGGGGTCAGCCTCAGTCGCTGACGGTAGCCTTCGGTTTCGGTCAGCACCCGTAGCGGCCCGGGCATGCCTGCCAGGGCCGAAGGCTCGAGACGGATGCCTTCCGTACCGGCCAGCAGGCCCAGCAAGCACAGCATCTCTTGATCGCTCAGGGTATAGAAGCCGTCTAGCATGGGTGCCATGGTCCGTCCCACAAAGCCTGACGGGCGACCGACCGCCAGGCCGTCGGCCGCGGTGAGGTTGTCGATACCCAGATCCTGTACCGAGATATGATCATGCAGCCCGGTGTAGACTCCCAGCAGCATGCAGGGCGAGTGAGTGGGTTCGGCGAAGATACAGTGTACGGCATCGCCGAAGGCCAGCTTCAGGCCGAATGCCACCCCGCCGGGGCCGCCGCCTACGCCGCAGGGCAGGTACACGAACAGCGGGTGTTCCTTGTCCACCTTGATCTGTTGCTGCTCCAACTGGGCCTTTAGTCGCTCTCCGGCCACAGCGTAGCCGAGGAACAGTTGTACCGAATTTTCATCATCCACGAAGTGGCAAAGCGGATCCTTTTCCGCTTCGATACGCCCTTGCGCTACCGCCACCGAGTAGTCACTGTCGTACTCAACCACCGTGATGCCCTGGCTTCGCAGCAAATCCTTCTTCCACTGACGGGCATCGGCCGACATGTGTACGCTGACCCTGAAGCCCAGCCGTGCGCTGATGATGCCGATGGACAGACCCAGGTTGCCGGTGGAGCCGACGGCGATGGAATGACGACCGAAAAACTGGCGGAAGGCCTCGCTGTGCAGCCTGGCATAGTCGTCTTCCAGGTGCAGCAGGCCGGCCTTGAGCGCCAGTTTTTCTGCATGCTGCAGCACTTCATAGATGCCACCCCGGGCCTTGATGGAGCCGGAAATGGGCAGGTGGCTGTCCATTTTCAGCAACAGGCTGCCGGTAAGCGGTTGGCCGTAGTGCTCGCCCAAGGCCTGCTGCATGGCGGGGATGGGGAGCAAGGGGGATTCGATGATGCCCAACTGCTCCCGGGTGGCGGGAAAAGCGGCACAGAAATAGCGGGAGAAACGCGCCAGCCGTCGGCTGGCATCGGCCACGTCGCCGGCGGTCAGGCCGATGGCTGGCAATGCCTGCTCCACCGGTGCCCGCTCGGGATTGAACCAGCTGAGCGGCTGCATCGCCATCAAGGGGTCGAGCAGGGGATGGTGTTTACGAAGCTCGGCGATGGCGTGAGCGGAATAGCTGGGATATGAATGCATATCGTCTGGTCCTGATGATTAGCTGAGGCCAGTATATCAGCCGGAGCCGGCATGGCTGTAGGACACAATACCGGCATCTCATGACTTGGCAAAGTAACTCTTGGTCAGCCGGAATACCACCGGACTCAGCAAGGCCAGGGCGATCAGGTTGGGAATGGCCATCATGGCGTTGAGCGTGTCGGCCAGCAGCCAGATAAATTCCAGCGATTGGGTGGCGCCAACGGGTAACGCCAGTATCCAGGCGATACGGAAGGGAACAATGGCCTTGATGCCGAACAGGTACTGCATGCATTTTTCACCATAGAAGCTCCAGCCGAGGATGGTGGTGAAGGCAAAAACGGCCAGGGCGATCGCGACGATATATTGACCGCCGGGGATGGCGGTGGAAAAGGCCAGGGTGGTGAGAGAGGCACCCGCTTCACCGCTGGTCCAACTGCCGGTGACAATAATGGCCAGGCCGGTGATGGAACAGACGACAATGGTATCGATAAAGGTTCCGAGCATGGCGATCAGTCCCTGACGCACCGGACTGTCGGTCTTGGCTGCGGCATGGGCGATGGGGGCACTGCCCAGACCAGCCTCATTAGAAAACACCCCCCGGGCCACCCCGAAGCGGATGGCTGCCCACACCGCGGCACCGGCAAAACCGCCCTGGGCGGCGATCGGGCTGAAGGCGTGCTCGATGATCAAGCCAAAGGCGGCGGGAATGGCGGCGATATTCAAGGCCAGCACCACCATCCCGGCGGTAAAGTAAGACACCGTCATCAAGGGGACCAGCTTGCCGGCAACTTCGGAAATCCAGCGAATGCCGCCGATCAGCACGGCCCCGACCAGTACCATCAATACCACTCCGGTGGTGAGGGTAGTGATGCCGAAGGAAGCTTGCAGCGCATCGGCTACCGAGTTGGCCTGCACCGTATTGCCGATGCCGAAGCCGGCGATGCCGCCGAAGACGGCGAAGGCCACACCCAACCATGCCCACTTGGGCCCTAGGCCATTCTTGATGTAGTACATGGGACCACCGACATGGTTGCCCAGCTTATCGGTTTCCCGGAAATTGACCGCGCAGACCGCCTCCGAGTATTTGGTGGCCATGCCCACCAGGGCCGTCATCCACATCCAGAACAAGGCGCCGGGCCCACCGAAGAAGATGGCGGTGGCGACCCCCGCGATATTCCCCGTGCCTATGGTGGCGGAAAGGGCCGTCATCAGGGCATTGAAAGGCGATATTTCACCGCTGCCGCGTTCGGTTTTGGTAAACAGCAATCGAAAACCTGTACCCAGTTTACGAATAGGCATAAAGCCGAGCCCGAATTGCAGATACAGGCCGATGCCCAGGATCCCCACCAGCATGGGTACCCCCCATACCACGCTGTTAATCGAGGACAGTAACTCGGTGATCAGTTCCATCTGTCAGGCTCCTTGAAAGAAGGTAATTGAATAGACAAGACTTTCTTGTATAGCCTAGCGCCGTTTACCCGATATTAACAATCCAGGATGGGGGATGGGGGATGGGGGCAGGGGAAAAAATGCTGGATGATGGTGCGCAGCTGTCGTACCGCCGCTTTCTGGCCGGACAGGCCGTACTCTGGTGCCACCGCCACCGGCGTGGCGCCGGGACTGAGCAGAGCGTGCAGCAGGGCACGGTGTTTTCTGTCGAGCGGGGTAAAGGGGGTGGCAGCGAGCGCAAAGC
Source organism: Zobellella sp. DQSA1 (assembly GCF_041950555.1). Lineage (GTDB taxonomy): Bacteria > Pseudomonadota > Gammaproteobacteria > Enterobacterales > Aeromonadaceae > Oceanimonas. The sequence goes on along the minus strand of NZ_CP169531.1, from coordinate 3,232,163 downwards.
GGGCCAGCACCGCCTGATCGGCCATCAGGTCCCGGTGGGCAAAAGCAAAACCCCGGGCGATGGCCGTATCCAGCGCCGGCATCGGCAAGGGGGGGCACAAGTGCAGGCTTTGCCACCAGGTTTCCGGTAACGCCTGCAGCAGCCCCTCACGATAGTAGGACAGGTTGGCACTGAACTGTCCCCTCCAGGCGGGTAAGGTTCGATGCGCCGGACGGGAGCATGGCCACAGCATCATGGCGGCGTGCAGGCCGCTGACCGCATCGGCGACGAGGCCGACGCGTACCGCACGAAAATCGTTGTGCTGCCAGAAGCGCAGCAACTCAGGGCTGGCGCCGAAGCTAGTACCGAGAAAATCGGCCCCGCCCCGCTGTTTGAGCCAGCTCAATAACCGTGAGCCGATCCCCTGCTGCTGGCAGTGAGGGTGCACCACGATGCGCATGATGCGCCGGTAACTAAAGTCACCCGCTGTCTTGAAACCACCGTGGAAGGCCAGGGATTGGGGCAGCAGGTGGCCCCGGGGACGGCGTTGCCCGCACCAGACCGCCTGGCCGAGCGCAGGGTCAAGCTTTCCTTCCCGTACCAGCAGGGCCGCAGCCACCGGAGTATGATCCCGGCAGGCCAGGGCCAGTTCCAGCCCGGGAGCATCCAGCAATTGGCGCAGATCGCTCGGCCGGGTCTGGTAATGAGCGAGGGTCAGCAGGCCGAATACCTGTTGCAACAGGATGTCGTGGTCTTCCAGCTGCTGTCGGCAGACATAACGAAAGCTCAGCGCGCCCCCGACCGGTGGTGCCGGCGGGTCGGCATCCAGCGCCAGCAGCCTGAATACCAGTGGTTCCAGCGGATCCCGCGGGCTCCAGCGGGCGGGGGTGTCAAGGTGATATTTCTGCCAGTTCGGAGCCAGCCGGGCCAGGGCCGGCTGGAATTTGAGCTGGAAGCCGAGGCCGGTGCCTTCGTAACCGTGTTCGGTACTGGCAAAAATGCAGCAGTAACGCCGGGCCAGGTTCAGCAGCATGGGAGCCGGTATGGCCGCCGCTTCGTCGACCAGCAACAGATCCGTCGGTGGGTGCTGGGCCAGCAGGGCGTCCGGCGCAATAAACGGCAGGCGTTGGCTGCTGTGCTCCAGGGCGCGGGCCGCGGCGGCCGGGCTGGGTGCGGTCAGCAGGACCCTGTAACCGGCATCCAGCAGGCGGGCGGCGGCCAGTCCCAGCAGGCTGGACTTGCCCCGGCCGCGATCGGCGGTCAGCACCAGTGGCTGGCGGCGGCGTGCGGCTCGCAGTATCCTGGCCAGGGCCTGGCGTTGTTCCTGGTTCAGGCAGCCGCGGCGGTCGCGCCGGCGCAGCCAGGGGGTATCGGGCAGGGCGGGCAAGGCGGGGGGAGGGGAGCCTTGCTGCCACAGCAGTACCTGAGGATCCTGCCGCAACAAAGACACGAAACGGCGGATAAAGCGGCTTTCAAGCCCGGCGGCCTGTTCGGGCAGGGCCACGTAGCGGGCCAGATCGGGATCTGCGTAGCCGGGCCAGTCGGCCAGGGGAGGACATAGCAACAGTACCAGTCCGCCGGCGGTGACCGTGCCCAGCAGGGCGCCGAAGGCATCCGGGTGCAGGCCGCTGTAGGCGTTGTACACCAGGGTATCGTACTCCCGGCCCAGGTAGCGCTGGATCTTGCCGGCGGCCTGGGTCTCGTGACCGAGCGGAGCCTGCCCCACCCAGAGCCGGTTCTCTCCACACAGGAAGACGGCCTGGGCCATGGCCCAGGCTTCGCTACCGCTCAGTATCAGCAGCCGACGCTCACCGATCTGCTGCAATCGCCGGCGCCAGAGGGGCCAGTCAGTCAAACAGGTGCTCACCGTTTTCGTCGATTACCCGCTTGGCTTTGGCGATCATCAGCTCGGCGGCCTGCTCGGCGGACGGCAACACATCCGAGCGGATTAACAGGTACCCCCGCTGGGTACCGTCCTTGAGCTGCACTATGCGGCCCTGCAAGCGGTACTGGCCGCTTTCCGCCTTGGGCTCGGGATAGATGTCGAACCCTTGGTAGGACACGGGCTCAAAATGGGGGGCGGTGGTTGTCGAGGTTGCTTTGCCCAGTTTTTTCAACCAGCTGAACATGGTGGCTCCCCTTTGATTGATACCGATAAAAAAGGCGCCTAGTGGCGCCTTATGACAGAAAAACGGTGTTATTTTTTAACACGCAGCACCACGTCCTGGGCCAGGGTGACGGCGCCACTCAGCTTGCTGAGCTCTTTGACTTCGTCCATATTGGAAATGACCACGGGAGTCAGGGTGGACTTGGCTTTGGCTTCCAGCAGGGCCAGGTCGAACTCGATCACGGTATCGCCTTTTTTCACCTGCTGACCTTCCTGGGCAATACGGGTAAAACCTTCGCCCTTGAGCTCAACGGTGTCGATGCCGAAGTGGACAAACAGCTCCAGGCCGGAATCGGATTCGATGGAGAAAGCGTGGTTGGTTTCAAAGATCTTACCAATAGTGCCGTCGCAGGGCGCGACCATTTTGTTGCCGCTGGGCTTGATGGCGATACCGTCACCGACGATCTTCTCGGCAAACACCACATCTGGCACATCTTCGATGGCGACGATTTCCCCGGACAGGGGAGCAAAGATTTCGATACCGCTGGTGTCGTTAGTATCGTCAGATACCATTCTTTTCAGTTTATCGAACAGACCCATAGTATTAAGCTCCTGGAGTTATTTAACGCGTAATAATAACAGACGGACTTTCCCAAGATAAAGAGGCAAACTTGTCCAAAAATGTTTGGTCGGGCACAAGGCTGTCACTAGTGTAGGCAAAGGAGCCAGTGATGCCCATGATAATGATGTCGTCGCTGCTGCCCATGCGCTGGGTCAAACGGAGGGGTTTTTGTGGTAATTCCACGATCACGGGAAACAAAAAGGGCGCCGTATGGCGCCCAAGTTGTTACTGCTGCAGTTCTTGCTCGCTGAAGATGCCCTGGAACAGGGCACTGCTGAGATAACGTTCGCCGGAGCTGGGCAGGATCACCACGATGTTCTTGTCGGCAAACTCGGGCAGTTCGGCGAGGCGGTTGGCGGCCACCACGGCGGCGCCGGAGCTGATCCCGGCCAGGATGCCTTCATCCTTCATCAGACGACGGGCCATCTCGATGGCGTCTTCGCTGGTTACGCGTTCAACTCGATCTACCAGGGACAGATCCAGGTTGCCCGGAATGAAGCCGGCACCGATCCCCTGGATTTTATGGGGACCCGGCTTGATCTCTTCACCGGCCATGGCCTGGGTGATCACCGGTGATTCTACCGGTTCAACGGCAACCGAGGTGATGGCCTTGCCCTTGGTTTGTTTGATGTAGCGGGATACGCCGGTGATGGTACCGCCGGTGCCGACGCCGGCCACGAAGACATCGATATCGCCATCCGTGTCTTCCCAGATCTCGGGACCGGTGGTTTTCTCGTGGATTTCCGGGTTGGCCGGGTTGTTGAACTGTTGCAACAGTACAAATTTGTCCGGGGCCGACTCTTTGAGCTCCATGGCTTTCTCAATGGCGCCCTTCATGCCCTTGGCCCCTTCGGTCAGCACCAGGTTGGCCCCCAGAGCCTTCAGCAGTTGGCGACGCTCCAGGCTCATGGTGTTGGGCATGGTCAGGGTGATCGGGTAACCTCGGGAAGCCGCTACAAAGGCCAGGGCAATACCGGTATTGCCGCTGGTCGGTTCAATCAGCTCTTTGCCGGGGATCAGCTCGCCGCGCTTTTCTGCATCCCAAATCATGTTGGCGCCGATGCGGCACTTGACGCTGAAACTGGGGTTACGGCTCTCTACCTTGGCAAAAACCCGGCCCTTGCTGACCCGATTCAGTTTTACCAGAGGAGTACGACCAATGGTCAGCGAGTTATCTTCAAAAATCTTGCTCATTGTGGCTATCCCTAAGGTTCCGTGTCACCAAAAATATGTTTACACCATCAGCTTAACCATTCTTTGCGGAATGAGAAGTGACGATTTGTTATAACAATATGTTATTAAATGATAAAATGATATTCCTTTATCCCTGAGCGTATCGGTCCTCCGGCTATGGTGCTTTGGCGGCAACTCTGTTATCAAGGCTCTAGCGGGGTGAATGCCTCTGGCATGGGAGCGGGTCACTTATAACAGGGCCCAATAGATAGTAGATTCTGGATACGGGTTAGGGAAGGAAGATGAAAAGGTGCCGTGCAGTTGCTGGGCTGTGGTTGTTATTGTGTCTGAGCATGGGGGGGGCTGCCGCGTCCTGGCAGGAGGAACCCGTGGCTCGGTTGCAACTGCACCGGCTGGGGCTGGAGTTGGCGCTGGCGGATGTACACCCGGAGCTGACCCTGTGGTGGCAGCAGGCGACGTCGAGCGATACCGCATCCGATCAGGCCGATGACCGCTTGTTATTGGGGTTGAGCGCTTTCTGGCGACAATGGTCTTCGCTCTCCTTTGTCGAACGTCAGCATCTGCAGGTTCGTCGCTCTGCCCTGGTGTTCAGTGCGGAAGACCAGGCGGCGTTGCAACAGGCGGCACGACAGGGCGGTCGTCATCAACTGGTACAGCGTCTAATACCTGGCTACGCGAATCATGATCAGTTACAACAGCAGCTGGTACGGCTGCTAAGCCTGGCCGAACAGCCCTGGCCGGCTATCAGGACCACCACGCTCAGGCCCGGCGATCGGGCCACGGCGGTGTCCCGGGTACGGGAACGCTTGCAGTTGCTGGGAGACCTGCCAGCGACGGAGGCCGAGAACGATCCGTCTTACTACGACCGCCAGCTTGAGCAGGGAGTGCGGCAGTTTCAGTTGCGCCACGGCCTGCAGGTAGACGGGGTGATTGGCCCCCGTACCTATTCCTGGCTGGACGTTTCGCCCCTGACCCGAGCCCAATTGCTGATGCGCAGCATGCTGCGTACCCTGATTGGTGATACCCTGCCGACGGCCTATTTGCTGGTGAATATCCCCGAGTACCGGCTGCGGCTCTACCAGGATCAGGCCATGGTGCTGGAAAGCGATGTCATAGTGGGAAAAGACAGCCGCAAAACCCCGATCATGGCCAGCGAGATCACCAATGTGGTGGTCAACCCCCCTTGGCATGTACCGCGATCCATCCTGACCAAGGACATACTGCCCCGGCTGTACCAGGATCCCGGCTACATCGAACGGGAAGGCTTCGAGGTACTGGATACCGGGGAGCGTGTGGTGCCCAGGGAGGAATGGCAGGCACGCCTGTATGAGGAAGGCGGTTTTCCTTACCGCCTGCGGCAACGACCCGGCAGCCGTAATGCGTTGGGAGCCTACAAATTCCACCTGCCCAATAATGATGCTATCTACCTGCACGATACCCCGTCCCGGGGGCTGTTCAGCCGTGACAGCCGGGCCCTGAGCTCGGGCTGCGTGCGGGTGGAGGAGGCCGAGCAACTGGCGCTCTGGCTGTTGAGTGAACAGTGGAGCCCGGCGCGGCTGGCCGATCTGAAGTCGAGCCAGCATACCCGCTGGCTCAGGGTTACCCGGCCGTTGCCGGTATTCATGGTGTACTGGCCCGGCTGGCTGGGGCAGGACGGGTTGCCCCGTTTTCGGGACGACATATATCAGTTCGATCGCTCCCTCCGTTCTCCTTTCGTCGGCGGGCAGCAGCAGCCGATGCTCTCCCGCAACGGGCAGCTCTTATAACCAAAGATTGTTGATATTTTGCTCTGTTATGGGGTAGTTTCGGTCTGATTCAACTCGGTGCGACAACCGATGACCTGAGCAACTCCCGTTGCCGGCGATGGCCGGTTTCTGATGTATCCCTGTGGGCAAATGCAATGCCGGTTGCCCGGATGGAGTTTGTCCTTTGGACATCGGCGACGCACTCCGCGATTTTCAAGGAGGTGGTATGCTGGGAGCAGGTATGGATCGTCGCCGTTTTTTGCTGGGGTTGGGCGGGCTCGGGGTTGCCTCGTGGCTGCCGGTCCCGGCACAGGCCAGTTTGTCCGCTCCGGTGCGCAAACTGAGTCTGCACAACCTGCATACGGGCGAAAAGGTGACGGCCAGCTTCTGGGAAGAAGGGAGTTATCTCGAGGAAGGGCTCGACTCATTCAGCAGGGTGATGCGCGATATCCGCCGTAACGAAGCCGTTCCCATCGATCCCAAACTGTTCGATCAGCTGTTCCTGTTGCAGCACCGGCTGGGCAGGCAAGGTGAAATTCAGGTTATCTCCGGGTATCGCTCCCCTCAGACCAATGCCATGCTGCGACAGCAGGGCAAGGGGGTGGCCAAAAAAAGCTACCATATGCTGGGCCAGGCCGTCGATCTGCGCCTGCCCGGGGTGTCCCTGGCCGAGGTCAACAAGGCCGCCCGTCAGCTCGGTGTCGGTGGTGTCGGCTACTACCCTAAATCCGACTTTGTTCATCTCGATACCGGCCCGGTACGCAGTTGGGGATAATGATCCACCCACAAGGCGGTGGCACCACACACCGCCAGTGGCATGACCAGCAGGTTGACAAAGGGAAGGCTGGAGCACAGGGTGACGCTGGCGCCAAAGCCCCAGGTCAGTTGCCTTTTTTCTGCCAGCGCCCGGCGCATCAGGCGAAAGTCGATCTTGTGGTTATCGAACGGATAGTCACAGTACTGGATGGTCATCATCCAGGCGCTGAAGGCAAACCAGATCACCGGTGCCAATGTCTGGCCGAAGGCCGGCACCAGGAATAGCAGCAGGCAACCGATGGCCCTCGGCACATAATAGGCCAGCTTGCGCCACTCCCGCCCCAGCATGCGGGGCGTGTCCCGGATAAGTCCGAGCCAGCCGCTGTCGTTCTGGGCAACACCGGTCAGTTTCTGCTCCACCCGCTCGGCCAGCAGACCATTGAACGGCGCCGCCAGCATATTGGCAATACTGGTGAATGTCAGCGAAAACAGCACCACTATGGTGAGTACCGCCAAGGGCCAGAGTATGTAACTCAACCATTGCAGGTAGTCTGGCATCGCTTGCTCCAGCCAGGCAAACAGCTGCTCAAGCTGGATATAGAGAACATAGAAAGCCCCACCAAACAGCACCAGGTTCACCGCCAGGGGGATCAGGACGAACAAGCGGAGATCTCGCTCCCACATCAGCGCCCATCCCTTTAGCAGGTAACCCGGGCCACTGGTGGTATGGTAAGCAGTGGGCATAGCGGCTCCCGATGAAAAATTTCCCCATTCTAGAGAGCGCGCCGGTGTGTGCCAAGCCTTGAAAGAGCAAGCGGAACGGCAAGCGAAACACCCTGTCGTACTCCCGAGTTACTCATGCCTTGGGCGATTTTTGGACGCCTGGCCCGGATAGTGCTGGCTCGGGTGGCCATTTTCCTGTTGAGCAGCGGATAACAGTGTGAAAAACGGGTATTTTATCCGGTAAGGACGGAGATGACCCTTGTCAAACCCGCATGGTAAACATACCCTTGTCGGTGTCTTTGGGAATATCCCGACTCAAGTAATTGGATTCTCGCTTGCGTCGGCGCTATGGCTGAACATAAGCAAAAATTTTAGAGAAGCGATAATGCAGGATTTGCGAATTATCTTGATCATCCTGGGCGCGGTGGCCATTGCCGCTTTGCTGATCCACGGCTTGTGGACCAGTCAGAAAGGACGCCAGAAACCGATGCGTGAAAAGCCGCTAGGCAAAGTGATGAGCGAGCCGGCGGAAAGCGACGGCTTTGACCCCGATGGGATCGGCAAGGTCAGGGTGGTTGGCTCACGCAAGGGGGAGCCCTCTCGCCACAAGGATGAAGACGAGGATGACTGGCAGGCCGCACCGCGTTTCTCTGCTATCAACGAGGACGAAGATGAGGACGAGCCCAGCCTCGGCCTGCCACCGGCCAATATTGCCGCTGACCGCGAACAGGTAACCCCACCGGTGACGACTGCCCGTCCCGAGCACGACAAGACTGAGCAGCAGCAACGTGAGCATCAGTATCAGCAGGGAGAAATCGACCCGTTGTTTGATGCGCCGTCGCCCGTACAGCCCAAGGTCGAAACCGTCGTCGAACCGGAGCCGGTTCCTTCGGCCGACTCCGTGATCGAGCCGGCGCCCGTTCGACGGGACGTGCCCAAGACCTGGCAGGATGTATATGTGATCAACCTGATGGCTCGGCCCAACCAGGTGCTGGCCGGTAACAGCCTGATCCGGGCCCTGACCGGCTCCGGCTTCTGTTTTGGCGACATGGACATCTTCCACCGTCACCAGACTCCCGGCGGCCAGGGGGAGGTACTGTTCAGCCTGATCAACATGGTCAAGCCGGGCACCTTCAATCCCGGTGCCATGACCGAGTTCAGCACGCCGGGGGTATCGATATTCATGCAACTGCCCAAGCCCGGTATGGCCAAGAACCACTTTAACCTGATGGTGCAAACCGCCGAGAACCTGGCGGAAGAGCTGGATGCACTGCTGTTCGACGGCGAGCGCTCTCCGCTCAGTCCGGACTATCTGGCCCATTGTCGTGAACAGTTGAGAGATTACGACAGCCAGGCCCGATAACCCTATTGTGATGTCAAAGTGCGGCCAGGGGCCGCACTTTTTGTTTGAGCGGAATATGCCATGAGTGATGCCAAAGCCCGAATCCTTGCCCTGCGCGAGCAACTCGATAGCTACAACTACCAGTACTATGTGGAAGATGCCCCCACGGTGCCTGACGCGGAGTACGACAGGCTGATGCGGGAACTGGTGGCGTTGGAGCAAGCCCATCCCGAACTGATGGACGCGGACTCCCCCAGCCAGAAGGTGGGCGGCGTGCCGGTATCCGCCTTTCCCGAGGTGCGTCACGCCCTGCCGATGCTGTCGCTCGACAACGTGTTTAGCGACGAAGAGCTGGCGGCCTTCGAGAAGCGGGTGATGGACCGGCTGGGTGTGGCCGACCCGCTCGACTTTTGCTGTGAGCCCAAGCTCGACGGCCTGGCGGTCAGCCTGGTGTACGAGCAGGGACGGCTGGTGCAGGCCGCCACCCGCGGTGACGGCACCACCGGCGAGGGCATTACCGAAAATGTGCGCACCATTCGCGCCGTGCCGCTGAAGCTGAAAGGCGAGGGCTGGCCGGCCCGTCTCGAGGTGCGTGGCGAGGTTTACATGCCCAGGGCCGGTTTCGAGAACATGAACCAGGCGGCGCGGGCCGAGGGCGGCAAGGTTTTCGCCAACCCGCGCAATGCCGCCGCCGGCAGCCTGCGGCAGCTCGACTCCCGTATTACCGCCAAGCGGCCGCTGGCCTTTTACTGCTACGGGGTCGGCTTGGTGGAAGGCGAGGCGCTGGCGGAGCGTCACTTCGACATCCTGCAGCAATTGAAACAGTGGGGGCTGCCGGTCTGTCCCGAGATCAAGCGGGTGCAGGGCAAGGCCGGTTGCCAGGCCTTCCATGACGATATCCTGGCGCGTCGGGAGTCATTGCCTTATGAAATCGACGGTGTGGTATACAAGGTCGATGCACTGGCCCTGCAGCAGCGGCTGGGGTTTGTGGCCCGGGCGCCGCGCTGGGCCACCGCCCACAAGTTTCCGGCCCAGGAAGAACTGACCCGGCTGCTGAAGGTGGAATTCCAGGTCGGCCGTACCGGTGCCATCACCCCGGTGGCCAAGCTGGAGCCGGTGCCGGTGGCCGGGGTGGTGGTATCCAACGCCACCCTGCATAACGCCGATGAGATAGCCCGCCTGGGGGTGATGGTAGGCGACACCGTGATCGTGCGTCGAGCCGGGGATGTGATCCCGCAGGTGGTGGGGGTGCTGCTGGAACGGCGTCCGGGGGATGCGCAAAGCATTACCTTTCCCGACCATTGTCCGGTCTGCGGTGCCGAAATCGAACGAATCGAAGGCGAAGCGGTGGCCCGCTGTACCGGCGGCCTGTTTTGTGCGGCCCAGCGCAAGGAAGCCATCCGTCATTTCGCATCCCGCAAGGCATTGGATATCGAGGGACTGGGCACCAAACTGGTCGAGCAACTGGTGGATCAGGAAAAGGTCAAGACCCCGGCAGACTTGTTTCACCTGGACCATGCCACTTTGGCCGGCCTGGAGCGGATGGGCGAGAAGTCCGCGACCAATCTGCTGGCGGCGCTGGACAAGGCACGTCACACCACCTTGTCGCGCTTCCTGTACGCGCTGGGTATCCGTGAAGTGGGGGAGGCCACCGCCAGCAACCTGGCACAGCACTTCCGGGCTCTGGAGGCGGTGATGCAGGCCGAAGTGGAAACTCTGCTGGCGGTGCCGGATGTGGGCGAGGTGGTGGCCAAACATATCTACTATTTTTTCCGGCAGCCTCATAATCAGGACGTCGTGCAGGCGCTGGTGGCGCCAAGAGCGCAGGGCGGCTGCGGCCTGAACTGGCCGGTAATCGAGGCCGTGCCGGTGGCAGCCCAGCCCCTGGCGGGGCAGACCTTCGTGCTTACCGGTACTCTCGGCCAGCTGTCGCGCAACGATGCCAAGGCGGCGTTGCAAGCTCTGGGCGCCAAGGTGGCTGGCTCGGTATCGGCCAAGACCAGTTGGGTGGTGGCCGGTGAGGCGGCAGGTTCCAAGCTGGCCAAGGCCCAGGAACTGGGTGTGCCGGTGATGGATGAAGAGGCGCTGTTGGTGCTGCTGGCCGAGCATGGCTGGCAGCGGTGATATGGCGCGGATGACATCATCAGGGGGCTGAAATCAGCCCCCTTGCTTTACTTCAAGGCGTGGTAACGGCGGTAAAGTCCTGACCCATGCGACGAAAGGCGTTCAGGATCAGGCCCTTGTCCCGCACCTCCAGGTAGTGCAGCCGGCCGTCGGCGCTGATCACCAGGGTCATGTCCTGGCCTGCGCGCAGGTTGCTGAGCGGCTTGTAGGAGGGTTCGGCCCGCACCAGGGCGATCAGATCCTGGCCTGGCAACTGCCATTGGCGGAACAGGGCCGCCAGGGTATCTCCCTGGCCCAGGGTGTGGTCGATGCGCCTGCCGCCCTCGGGCACCGGTATCTCGCGGGTCAGGGACGGCTCCAGGGTGAGGCTGAGCGTGCCGGTCATCGGCTCCCGGGGTGGCGGCGGCGCAGGTTGCCAGATCAGCAACAGCAGCCATAGTGGTACCAGCACCATCAGGCCGGTGCGGTGTGCCTTGGGTAGCTGGCGCAGTGCCGACAAGGCTCTGCCAATCCCTTGCCGGGCTGGCAGGGTCAACTGGTTCAATCTGGCGCCGAAAGACTCCGGTGCATTACGTTTGGTGACTGGTCTTCGTCTGGTCATGTATAGGCCCTCGCGGCCACAAGTGTATCTGTGGGCCGGTTGCCCGACAAGCCGGATACAGCCCTTTTTACACGCCGTCTTTCCCGTCAGGAGACCCCTCCCGGGTATGCGGCTCGACAAAGCGTTTAACCCGTCCCGGGCGGGTGCTAAAATGGTCGCCACTTCTTATCGTTTCAGGCTCATTTGGGCTTTCACCAGCTAAGGCAGAAAGAATGACAGTTAAAACGCGGTTTGCTCCCAGCCCCACCGGCTTTCTCCATGTCGGTGGCGCGCGCACGGCTTTGTATTCCTGGCTTTACGCCCGCCATCACCAGGGCGAGTTTGTCCTGCGTATCGAAGATACCGATCTGGAACGTTCCACCCAGGAAGCCATTGACGCTATTCTCGAGGGCATGGACTGGCTGGGACTGGGCTGGGACGAGGGTCCCTATTACCAGACCCGGCGTTTTGATCGTTACAACGAGCTGATCGACCGGCTGCTGGCCGAGGACAAGGCCTACCGGTGCTACTGTTCCAGGGAGCGGCTGGAAGCCTTGCGCGAGCAGCAGATGGCCAACGGCGAAAAACCCCGCTACGACGGCACCTGCCGTCACGGCGCCCATGACCACCCCACCGACGCACCCCATGTGATCCGTTTCAAGAACCCGACCGAGGGCGCCGTGGTGTTCGAGGACCATGTGCGCGGCCATATCGAGATTGCCAACCGGGAAATGGACGACCTCATCATCCGCCGCACCGACGGTGCTCCTACCTACAACTTCTGCGTGGTGGTGGACGACTGGGATATGGCCATTACCCATGTAGTACGCGGCGAGGACCATATCAACAACACCCCGCGCCAGATCAACATCTACCAGGCCCTGGGCGCGCCCGTGCCCGAGTTCGCCCATGTGTCCATGATCCTGGGGGATGACGGCGCCAAGCTGTCCAAGCGCCACGGTGCCGTCAGCGTGATGCAGTACCGGGACGACGGCTACCTGCCCCAGGCCCTGCTCAACTACCTGGTGCGCCTGGGCTGGTCCAACGGCGATCAGGAAATTTTCTCCCTGGAGGAGATGGTTTCCCTGTTCTCCCTCGACGCCATCAGCAAGTCGGCCTCCGCCTTCAATACCGACAAGCTGCTGTGGCTGAATCAGCATTATATCAAGACCCTGCCGGCCGAGGAGGTAGCGGGGCATCTGGAATGGCATATGCGCGATCAGGAGATCGATTTCGGCCAGGGGCCGGCCCTGGCCGAGGTGGTGAGCCTGTACGCCGAACGCTGTCAGACCCTGAAGGAGCTGGCGGCCCAGAGCCGTTACCTGTACGAGGATTTCTCCGCCTTCGAGGAAGGTGCGGCCAAGAAGCACCTGCGTCCGGTGGCGGCCGAGCCCCTGGCCCTGGCCCGCACCAGGCTGGCTGAGCTGGCCGACTGGCAGGCCGGCACCATCCACGAGGCGATCAACGCCACCGCCGCCGAGCTGGAACTGGGCATGGGCAAGGTGGGCATGCCCCTGCGGGTGGCGGTTACCGGCGTGGGTCAGTCGCCGGCCATCGACGGCGTCATGGCGCTGCTCGGCAAGGAAAAGGTGCTGGCACGCATCGACATGGCCCTGGCCTATATCGCCGCACGGGCCCAGGGGTAACCACCGCCTTAAGTGATAAGCTTGAAGCTGGAAGAAATAAAGACGGCGCCGCATGAGATGGCGCCGTTTTTTATTATGCTTCCAGCCATCATCGCTTAAAAAGTAACTGGTTGAATGGCTTTTTTTATTTTGTTGTTGACACTAAAGTGCCCCCTGCCTATTATGCGCCTCGCTCGCAGGGACAAGGTCCCCGAGAGACTTAAGCGGGGCTATAGCTCAGCTGGGAGAGCGCTTGCATGGCATGCAAGAGGTCGGCGGTTCGATCCCGCCTAGCTCCACCACTTAAGTCATTCCTGCCAAATGGGGCTATAGCTCAGCTGGGAGAGCGCTTGCATGGCATGCAAGAGGTCGGCGGTTCGATCCCGCCTAGCTCCACCAAATTTGGTCGGTGGTTACAGTGGAATCAATGAGGTCGGCGACAAAGGTTGCCCCGCTCGATTCCGCCTAGCTCCGCCAGGCGGCAGGGAAAACACCAGTAAAACAGCATTGTTTTGGGGCTATAGCTCAGCTGGGAGAGCGCTTGCATGGCATGCAAGAGGTCGGCGGTTCGATCCCGCCTAGCTCCACCAAAACAATCTGAACCCGAATTCGGGGCTATAGCTCAGCTGGGAGAGCGCTTGCATGGCATGCAAGAGGTCGGCGGTTCGATCCCGCCTAGCTCCACCAAACAGAAAGCCGCTGCAGAGATGCAGCGGCTTTTTCGTTTCTCCGACGCTCCTCTGTCTCTGGTTTTTTCCGCCGCCTCCACGCACAATGGGAAAAACTCAAATGAGGCTTGTTTTATGGAGGCTTTCGCCGACATCTTCGCCCGGGCCTGCGCCCGCCACGGAGGGGAGGCCGCGCTCCGGCGGCGTATCGCCACCCCGCTCTGTACTCCCGAACAACTGGCGGCTATTTCCGACGATCGCTGGTTGTCTTCCTTTACCATGAGCCTGTTCCAGTCCGGCTTCGTCTGGGAGGTGATCCGCAATAAATGGCCCGATTTCGAGCGGGCTTTCTTCGGCTTCGAGCCGGAGAAGATGTTGCTGCTCGATGAACATCATCTGGAGCGGCTCAATAACGACACCACCATAGTACGCCATGCGAAGAAAATTGCCGCCGTGCCGGTCAATGCCCGCATGGTGCTGGAACTGGGGCGACCCCACGGCGGTTTCGGCGCCTTCGTGGCCGGTTGGCCGGAGCAGGATCGGGTGGGTCTCTGGCTCGAAATCAAGCGCCACGGCCGGCTGCTGGGTGGCAACATCGCCGCCTATGGCCTGCGTCGGCTGGGGGTGGACACCTTTATCTTCACCCCCGACGTCACCGCCTACCTGGTCCATCAGCAGGTGGTCGACGCTGGCCTCGGCAGCAGGAAGGGCATGCAGCAGGCCCAGGCGGCTTTCAACGAATGGCGCCGCCAGAGCGGGCTCGGTTTCGGCGAGATCAGCAAGACCCTGGCCTGTTCCCTCGGTTAGGGCTCCAGATAGGGCGTCAGGAAAGCGTGTACCTGGCGGGCGATCCGCGGCTGGGCCTCGGCGGTGGGGTGGATGCCGTCGTCCATCATCATGCCGTTCTCGCCAAGCAGCGGGGCCACGAAGAACGGCAACAGCGGCAGTTCGTGCCGTTCGGCCAGTTTGCCGAAGATGCCCTCGAACTGCTCCAGGTAGCGGCGGCCGTAGTTGGGAGGGAGGCGGATTTCGGTCAATACCACCCGGGCGCCCGCCTGGTCGGCGAGCGCTATCATGGTGTCGAGGTTGCGCTCGATCAGCGGTGGCGGCAGTCCGCGCAGGCCGTCGTTGCCGCCCAGCTCCAGCACCACCAGGCTGGGCTGGTGACGCTCCAGCAGGGGGGGCAGCCGTTGCAGACCACCCTGGGTGGTATCGCCGCTGACACTGGCGTTCACCAGTTCCACATTGCGCCCCTCCCGGCGCCATTGCTCGGCCAGCAGCCGGGGCCAGGCCTGGTCGGCATTCATCCGGTAACCGGCGCTCAGGCTGTCGCCGAGAATAAGAACGGTGTTAGCATGGGCGACGGATGACACCAACAGCAGTATCGTCAAAAGGATACGAGGCATGACAACTTCTTCTCCGATCATCAGGGTAGCCGACCTGACCCACAGGGTCGGCCTGGGCGACGAATCACTGACCATCCTTCAGGGGATAGGGCTGGAAGTCAAGCCCGGGCAGAGTGTGGCCCTGGTCGGGGCGTCCGGCTCCGGCAAGTCCACTCTGCTCGGGCTGCTGGCCGGCCTGGACATCGCCAGCGACGGCGACATCGAAATCGGCGGTCGTTCACTGGCCGCCCTGGACGAAGAGCAGCGGGCCCGGCTGCGCGCCCGCCATATCGGCTTCGTGTTCCAGTCCTTCCTGCTGCTGCCCACCCTCACCGCCCTCGAGAACGTCATGCTGCCCGCCGAGTTGCAGGGCGGCAGCCGTTGCCGGGAGCGGGCCCTGCAACTGCTGGAACAGGTCGGGCTCGCCGAACGGGTACGCCACTTCCCCAGCCAGCTGTCCGGCGGCGAGCAACAGCGGGTGGCCATCGCCCGCGCCTTTATGACCGAGCCGGACATTCTGCTGGCGGATGAGCCCACCGGTAACCTGGATCACCATACCGGTGCCCAGATCATCGAGCTGCTGTTTCGTCTGAACCGGGAGCACGGCACCACCCTGGTGATCGTCACCCACGACGAGGCCCTGGCCGGCCGCTGCGAGCGGCGCCTGCTGATGACCGCCGGTCGCCTGGAGGAGCAGCATGCAGCGTCTTAGCTGGCGCCTGATCTGGCGCGAGGCCGGGCGGGGACCGCTCCGGCTGTTCGTGCTGGCCCTGGCCCTGTGTGTGGCCAGCATCCTCAGCGTGACCCTGGTGGCGGATCGCCTCAACAGCGCACTCAAGGTGTCGGGGCGGGACTATATTGCCGCCGACCGCATCCTCACCGGCAGCCGGCCGGCCCAGGAGCAATGGTTGGCGGAAGCCGGGCGGCATGGGCTGGGGGTGTCCCGTACCCAGTCGTTCCAGAGCGTACTCTTCGCCAACGACGAGCTGCAACTGGCCAGCGTCCGGGCGGTGGACGACGCTTTTCCTTTTTACGGTGAACTCCAGTTGAGCCCCTCTGGTCGGGTGCGGCCGGGAACCATCTGGCTTTCCGCTCGCCTCCTGGCGTTGCTGCAACTGCAACCAGGCGACCGGGTGGAGCTCGGCAATATCGAGCTCGAGGTGGCGGGGGAACTGGTGAAGGAGCCGGACGAAGGTTTCTCGCCCTTCCTGCTGGCGCCCCGCGCCCTCATTCACCTGGATGACGTGGCCGCCACCGGCATTTTCATGGAGGGCAGCCGGGCCCGTTATCGTTATCTGTTTCGGGGCGATGAAGCCGGGCTGCAGGCCTACGCCGACTGGCTGCGGCCGCAATTGCAGCAGGGGCAGCGCTGGCGCGGCCCGGACGACGCCGACACTCCGGTGGCCCGCTCCATCAGCCGGGCCGAGCAGTTCTTCCGGTTGGCGTCGCTCACCGGGGTGCTGCTCGGCATCCTGGCCATGGCCATCGCCCTCGGCTATTTCTCCCGCCGGGAGCAGGACCGCATCGCCCTGCTCAAGACCCTGGGCGCGGGGCGCCGGCAGCTACTGGGCTGGATCGGACGGCTGCTGGCCGGCTTGCTGCTGTTGGGTGCCAGCCTGGGAGGGCTGGCCGGCTACGGCCTGCACAAGCTGATCCTGCTGAGTCTGGGGGATGTGCTCGATATTCCGCTGCCACCGCCGTCGATCATGCCTTTCCTGGTGGCGGCGGGGCTGGCGCTGCTCACCACCCTGATGCTGTCGGTGGTGCCCATGCTGCGGTTGTTGCGGGTGCCGCCCCTGCGGGTGTTGCGCAACGAGGCCGAGGCCCGCATCTCCCCCTGGTGGAGTGCCGGCATACTGCTGGCGGGCACCTTCGGCCTGAGCTGGCTGTTCGCCGGCAGTCCGGGGTTGGCGGTGGGGCTGCTGCTGGGGCTGGTGGCCCTGGGTGCCCTGCTCGGCGGCCTGAGCTGGCTGCTGCTGGCCCTGGCCCGCCGCAGCGGCAGGGGGATCGCCTTCCGGCTGGCGGTCAGCCGGCTGCAACGGGCGCGGCTGGCGACCCTGGTGCAGTTTGGCGGGGTGGCTCTGGCGCTGTTTCTCGGCACCCTGCTGTGGGTGGTGCGCGGCGAGCTGGTGGATGGTTTTCTGGCCCGGCTGCCGCCGGATACCCCCAACCGCTTCCTGATCAATATCGCCACCGAGGAGCGGGAGCCGATCCGGGAGCGACTGCACCAGGCCGGGCTGAACAGCTCTCTGTTCTACCCCATAGTGCGCGGCCGCCTGATCGAGGTCAACGGGGCCCCGGCAGCGCCGGATGTGGACAGCGAGCGGGGTGGGGGGCTTGGACGGGAGCTCAACCTGACCTTCGGCGAGCAGCTGCCCGAGGGCAATCGCATCCTGCGTGGCCGGTGGTCGGCCGCTCCCGGCGGGGTCTCGGTGGAGTCGGGCCTGGCCGAGCGGCTGGCGCTGTCGATTGGCGACCGGCTGACCCTGGATCTGGCCGGCCAGCAGGTCTCGGCGGAGGTGCGCAATATCCGCGAAGTGGACTGGGACAGCATGAAGCCCAATTTTTATCTTATCTTCAGCCCCGACGTGCTGGCGGACTACCCGGCCACCTGGCTGGCGAGCTTTTATCTGCCGCCGGAGCAGCGGGCCTTGGAGGTGGAGCTGATCCGTGCCTTCCCCACCATCACGGTGTTCGACGTGGAGGCCCTGCTCGATCAACTGCGCGAGGTGCTCGCCCAGGTCAGCCAGGCGTTGCTGGTGATCATGGCCCTGGTGACCGGCGCCAGCCTGCTGGTGCTGCTGGCCCAGGTGGAGGCCACCCTGGAAAGCCGCCGGCGGGAGCTGGTGCTGCTGCGCACCCTGGGCGCCGGCGAACGGCTGATCATGGCCTCACTGCGCTGGGAATGGCTGGCGGCGGGTCTGGCGGCCGGGCTGGCGGCGGCGCTGGCGGTGGAGCTGTGCGTGGCGGTGCTGCTGCCCTGGTGGCTGGACCTGCCCTGGCAGCCCCACCCCCATATTTGGTTCGGCCTACCGCTGCTGGGGGCAGCCCTGCTGCTGCTCACCGGGCGCGCCGGCGGCATCATGCGCGGGCCATTGGTCCAGCGACTGCGCCAGCTGGAGCAGGGCTAGGTGCTGTTCCGGCTCCATGCCCTCACCGAGGCTGCCGCAGGCACAAGTTTATTCGTTCGATGCGGGCGCCGGGGTTGGCCGGGGTATTCCCGCGAATAAATTCGTGGCTATGTAGAGGGCATGCACGGGGACATTCCGTTAAGGCCCGGCGGTATCCAGGGCGACCGAGGCCAGCAGCTCGGTCGCCTGCTCGGCGGTCATGGGCCGGCCCAGGTGATAGCCCTGGGCCTGGTCGCAGCCCATGGTCCGCAACATCTCGAGCTGTTCCCGGCTTTCCACCCCCTCGGCGATGGTCTGCAGCCCCAGGTTACGGGCCAGGCTGATGATAGTCCCGATAATGGTTCTGTCTTCCTCATCGACCAGCAAGTCGCGGACGAAGCTCTGATCGATTTTCAGCCGGGCCAGGCGCAAGCGCTTCAGGTAGTTCAGCGAGGAATAACCGGTACCGAAGTCATCCAGCGCCAGGTGAATACCCAGTAGATCCAGCTGTTCCATGACCGCTACCGCCCGCTGCGGGTTGTCCATCATCACGCTTTCGGTCAGTTCCAACTCCAGTTGCTGTGCCGGTACCTCTGTCGCCGACAGCAGCATGCGGAGCTGTTCACCCAGCCTGGGGTGGCGAAACTGTACCGCCGACACGTTGACGCCCATCAGTGTTGCGGGCAAGCCCTGTCGTTGCCAGCGGGCCTGTTGCTGCAAGGCCGTGGCCAGTACCCACTCGCCCAGAGGAATAATAAAACCGTTCTTTTCGGCAATGGGAATAAACTCCGCCGGCGATATCATGCCCAGCTCCGGATGTTGCCAGCGCAGCAGGGCTTCGAAGCCGGTCAGCCGGTACTCGGCCAGGGTGAACTGGGGCTGGTACACCAGGCTCAGTTGTTGACGCTCGATGGCCTGACGCAAGCCGTTCTCCAGCATCAGCATGCGGCTGTAGCGGCTCTGCATCTCGGTGGTAAAGAAGCGGTAACCGTTACGACCCGCTTCCTTGGCCTGGTACATGGCGATATCGGCGTGATGATACAGTTCGTTGAAGTTCTGGCCGTCGTGCGGATAAAGAGCGATGCCCAGTGACACAGAGAGCCGGATATCATGCTTTTTGATCGCAAAGGGATCGGTCATGATACCCAGTAACCGCTGGGCGAAATGGGCGGCTTCTTCGGCATCGGTCAGTGGCAGCACCAGGATGAACTCGTCACCGCCGAAGCGGGAAATAGTGTCTTCTTCCCGGCAGAAATGCCGCAGGCGTTCCGCCACCTGGATCAGCAGCTTGTCGCCAATTTTATGGCCCAGGGAATCATTGATGCTCTTGAACCTGTCCAGATCCAGGAACAGCAGGGCCAGGGAGCCCTGCTCCCGCCGTGCCAGCTGGATGGCCTGCCGGGTCCGGTCGACCAGCAGGCTGCGGTTGGGCAGTCCGGTCAGGGGATCGAAGTGGGCGAGGAAGTGGATCTGCTCTTTGTCCCTGATCTGCTGGGTGATGTCGATATGGGTGCCCACGGTCAGGGGAGTGGGATGAGCCTTACAGTCCCGCAGGGTGCGGCCCCGGGACAGTATCCATATCCAGTTTCCATTGGCGTGGCGCATGCGAAACTGATTTTCGTACAGCGTATCATCCTCGCGGGCGAGATACTCGGCAAGTATCTGCCGGGCGCAGGCCTTGTCTTCCGGATGCAGTAAATCCTCCCAGGCCGACGTCAGGCGCCGGCCATACCGTTGTTCATGAATCTGTTTGTTCAGACCGAGCATGGAAAAATACTCGTCACTGCAGCTCAGTTCCCCGGTGCTCCGATCGTATTCCCAGGCGCCGGTATTGGAGGCGGTGATCAGCGACTGCTGGCGGGCCAGGGTGGCCTCCAGCTGGTTTCTGGCATCGGAGATCTCCCGGGTCCGCGCCTCGACCTGCAGTTCCAGCCGTCGGGCCTGCCAGCGCGTCTGCGCCAGCAGATAGACCAGGAAGGCCAGCATCAGGCTGAACACCAGGGTACCCAGGAGTTGTAGCACCAGGTTCTGGGTATCGCGCCAGCCCCCGGGCTGGGCCAGGCTGAGCTGCCAGCTGTGGTTGGGCAGGGCCAGGGTTTCGGTAATGGCATCGTTGCTCAGGGAAGCGGACGAGCGGGCAATTGTCTGTCGCTGAGCCTCATCGAAACCGGAGGACGGTGCCTGGCGCCACAGTTCAAAGGCATAACCCCGTTGCTCGAGCCTCTGCAGCCCGGTATGGGCCGGCAGATCCGACAGCAGGATGACCACGCTGACGAATCCCCAGAAGGCATCGTCGTCCTCGGCCATAAACACCGGCAACCGGCCGATCAGGCCCACGCCGCCCTGGGCCAGTTCGACCGGGCCGGTGAGGGTCAACTGGCGGGAATCCCTGGCCAGCAGTGCCTCCTTGCCCTGGCCCGGGTGGGTAAATTGATTGAGTCCGAGTGCGCCTTCATTGCCTGTCAGTGGATAGGTCTTGGTGACGATGCCATCGGGCGACAGCACCAGGGCCTTGACCTGAGGATAAAAAGGCAGCAACTGCCCGGCCACCGCGTCGAAATCCCGGATATCGCCCTGACCCTGCTTAATCAGGGCGGCCAGGGCATAGGCCGAGGACAGGTTACGCTCCAACTGGACCTGCAGGCTGTTAATATGGAAACGGGCGATATCGATGGCGGCCAGCTTTTGCTGCTTTACCTCCTGCTGCGAATGTTGCCATGTCAGGCCGGAGCCGACCAGCAGACTGGACAGAAAAACCAGTATGACCGCTACTTTGGCGGTGTTGTGCAGTCGGCTCTGGCGTGCGGGCATCTCTTATCCTTTTATGAGGAGATCAGGTGTTATGCATGATACCCAGGGTTTCCTTCAGAGCCTTGTCCAGAGTGGGATAACGAAAATGAAACCCCGCCTGCTGCAGCCGTACCGGCATCACCCTCTGCCCGGTCAGCAACAGGTCCGCCATTTCACCGAACAACAGCTTCATCGACCAGGCCGGAATACGGGCGAAGTGAGGCTTGCCCAGGATCTGGGCCAGGTTATGGCTGAACTGCTCGTTGGTGACGGGTTCGGGAGCGGTGGCGTTGAAGGCGCCGCTGCATTCCTCATGATCCAGCAGGAACAGGATCAGATTGACGACATCTTCGATGTGGATCCAGGACATGTACTGCTTGCCAGAGCCGATGGGGCCGCCCAGTCCGAAGCGATAGCCGGGCAGCATTTTCTTGAGGGCACCGCCTTCGGCACCCAGCACCATCCCCAGGCGGATAAGGCATACCCGGGTCTGTTCACTGGCGGCCGCCATGGCCAGTGACTCCCAGCGGGCACAGACCTCATGGCTGAATTCGGGATGGGGGTGGGAGTCTTCGTCTACCAGGGTATCGCCCTGGCGGCCATAAAATCCCACCGCCGAGCCACTGATCAATACTTTCGGAGGGTGCTGGCCGGCCTTGAGCTTGTCCACCAGTTGCCGGGTCAACTGCCAGCGGCTCTGGCAGATACGGTCTTTCTGGGCCTGGCTCCAGCGCCTGTCGGCAATGGGCTCTCCGGCCAGGTTGATCACCGCATCGAACCGGTCGAGATTATCCAGCGTTTCCAGGGAAGGCAGGGCTTCGATATCATGACCCAGGCGCTGATACACTTTGTTGGGCGAGCGACTCAATACGGCTAGCTGATGATGCCCCCGCAGGTGGCTCATCAGGCGATGGCCGATAAAGCCGGTACCACCGGTCAGCAGTATCTTCATAATCTCACTCCTCTGTACCCAGGCCGCAGCTAGTCTGATGGAAAGTACGTCTTCAGAATAACAGAGCCTTACGGATATACCCCATGACTTCTTATGGGCTGACGAGAGGAATGGCGGCAGATTAACACCGGGGTTATCCACATAAACTGTGAGTAAGTCTGTAGATTACCCCGGAGAGTTAAGCTAGTTTCTTGATATTAAAACAAAAAACTGATCGGGTAGGGATCCGGCAGGATCAGGACAGGGCCCTGATGGCTGCATCGTAAGCGGGCTCGTCGGTCAGCTCGGCCACACGCTCGCCATAGACCACCAGGCCCTGCTCATCGATGCACACCACGGCACGGGCGGACAGGCCACGCAGGGCACCATCACTCAGGGCCACGCCGTAGGCGCCCAGGAATTCCGGGTGACGGAAGGCCGAGGCCACCTGCACATTCTCGATGCCTTCGGCGGCACAGAAGCGGCTGGCGGCGAAAGGCAGGTCCATGGAGACGCACAGCACCTTGGTGTTGCCCAGGGTGGCGGCCTTTTCGTTGAAGGTTCGCACGCTGGTGGCACAGACACCGGTATCGATGCTGGGGAAGATATTGAGCAGCAGCTTCTGGCCCTTGAAGTCGGCCAGACGGATATCGGTGAGATCGGCACCGGTCAGGATAAAGTCGGGCGCGGCCTGGCCGGCCTGGGGAAACTGGCCGGAAACGGCCACGGGACTGCCCTGGAAAGTCACTGCGGACATGGTTTATCTCCTTCTGTGAAAGTTAAGGCTAAGTTACCAGTTTTCACGATAAGGAAAAGATTTTTATTTTTCGACAGGGGAGAGCCGCCGAGCCGGAAGGCGTAAAAAAACGCCGCCCGGAGAGGGCGGCGCGGGGATACTTCGCGAGGGTCAACCGTGGCTCTTGGCTGCCTGCTGCGCCGCCTGGATGGCGGTGAGGGCGATGGTGTAGACGATATCGTCGACCAGGGCGCCCCGGGACAGATCGTTCACCGGCTTGCGCATGCCCTGCAGCATGGGGCCGATGGACACCAGCTCGGCCGAACGCTGCACCGCCTTGTAGGTGGTGTTGCCGGTGTTCAGATCCGGGAAGATGAACACGGTCGCCTTGCCCGCCACCGGCGAGTTGGGGGCCTTGGACTTGGCCACGTTCTCCATGATGGCGGCGTCGTACTGCAGCGGGCCGTCGATCACCAGATCCGGGCGCTTGTCCTTGGCGATGCGGGTGGCTTCACGCACCTTGTCCACGTCGGCGCCGGTGCCGGAGGTACCGGTGGAGTAGGAAATCATCGCCACCCGCGGCTCTATGCCGAAGGCCTCGGCCGACTCGGCGGACTGGATGGCGATCTCCGCCAGTTGCTCGGCGGTGGGATCCGGGTTGATGGCGCAGTCGCCGTACACCAGCACCTGATCCGGCAGCAGCATAAAGAACACCGAGGACACCAGCGAGCTGCCGGGGGCGGTCTTGATGATCTGCAGCGGCGGACGAATGGTATTGGCGGTGGTGTGGATGGCGCCGGACACCAGCCCGTCCACCTCGTTGCGCTCCAGCATCATGGTGCCCAGCACCACGTTGTCTTCGAGTTGCTCCTGGGCCACCACTTCGGTGATGCCCTTCGACTTGCGCAGCTCCACCAGACGTTCGACATAATTGCCGCGTACCTGTACCGGATCCACGATTTCCACCCGCTCGTCCAGTACCACACCTTGTTGGGCGGCCACCCGCATGATGGCGTCGTGGTTGCCCAGCAGCACCGGCCGGGCGATGCCCCGTTCGGCGCAGATGGCGGCGGCCTTGATGGTGCGCGGCTCTTCCCCTTCCGGCAGCACGATGCGCTTGGCGGCACGGCGGGCCAGTTCGGTGAGCTGGTAGCGGAAGGCGGGGGGGCTCAGGCGGCG
This sequence comes from Zobellella sp. DQSA1, assembly GCF_041950555.1. Lineage (GTDB taxonomy): Bacteria > Pseudomonadota > Gammaproteobacteria > Enterobacterales > Aeromonadaceae > Oceanimonas. Next base: position 3,208,567 of record NZ_CP169531.1, on the reverse strand, counting down.
GCTGCGAGCCGATTTGGCGCTGAGCGACTCGATCCAGTGCTTGTCGATATGGCCGGCCACATAGTCCTGCACCAGTTCGATCCGGCCCAGATCGTCCACCGGGATCTCCAGGTTGAAGTGCTGCAGGCTGACCGCGGTTTGCCAGGTGTTGGTGTTGACCATGAGGATCGGCAGACCGGTCTCGATGGCGCGCTGGCACAGGGCCATGACCTGGGGCTCGGGATGGTAGCTGCCGGTGAGCAGCAGGGCGCCGATCTTGACCCCGTTCATGGCCGCCAGGCAGACCGAGACGATAACATCGGAGCGGTCACCGGAGGCCACCAGCAGGCTGCCCGGGCGGAAGTGTTCCACCATGTTGTGGATGGCGCGGGCACAGAAGGTCACGCTCTGCAGGCGGCGGCTGTTCAGTTCGCCCTCGTTGATGATGGCGGCGTTCAGGTGGCGGGCCAGATCCACCGCCCGTGGTGCCACCAGCGGAGTGTTCCAGGGAATGCAGCCGAGGATGCGTAGCGGAGTCTTGCCGAATACCTGCAGTACTTCCAGGTTCGGCGAGAAATGTTCTCCCTTGGCGTGAGGGCTGAACATTTCGGTGAGATCGGGGCGGGTATTGCCCTGGTCATCGACCGGGGCGCCTACCTTGTTGATGATACAGCCGACGATACGCTTGTTGACTACACCGCCGAAGTTGGCGCAAGCCAGTTCCAGCCGCTCTTTCAACTGCTGGCTGCTGTCGCTGCCGGGCTGGGTGATAAACACCATGTCCGCATCCAGCGCCTTGGCCACGTCATAGTTGATGCGGTTGGCAAAGGGCTGCTTGTCGGTGGGGATCAGGCCTTCCACCACCACTACCTCGGCACCACTTTCCTTCACATGTTTCTCAAAGCGGGCGACGATCTCTTCCAGCAGCACGTCCAGGTTGCCGGCGGAGATCATGCTCTCGGCATAGCTCAGGGCGAAGGGCTCCGGCGGCGTAATATTGGAGCCATTGGCGATCACCGCGCTGGAATGATCCTGGCCCTTGCGTCGGGTGCGCGGCTGAGACACCGGCTTGAAGAAACTGATATTGACCCCGTTGCGCTCCATGGCGCGCACCATGCCGAGGCTGACCGAGGTGGCGCCGACACCGCTGCTGACGGGAATGAGCATTATGGTTCTGGCCATGATGTCCCCTTACTGTTGACCGGAGAGGGCCAGCGCATCCTGGGCAATCACCCATTCCTCGTTGGTCGGCAGTACCCAGGCGGGGGTACTTCCTTCGGTGGTGATGCGGCCGGCCTTGCCGAAGCGGGCCGCCAGGTTGGCGTCCGCATCCAGCTTGAAGCCGAGCAGCCCCAGGTAGGACAGGGTCAGCTCCCGTACCAGGGCTGAGTTCTCGCCGATACCGCCGGTGAAGACGATGCCGTCCAGGCGGCCGTCCAGGGCGCAGCTGTAGCCGGAGATGTATTTGGCCAGGCGGTAGCAGAATATGTCCAGGGCCCGCTTCGCTTCCGGCAGGCTATGGTAGTTGTCTTCTGCGAAACGGCAGTCACTGGTGTTTTCGGTCAGGCCGAGCAGGCCGGACTCCTTGGTCAGCATGGTGTTGATGCGGTCGGTGCTGTAACCCAGCACGTCGTGCAGGTGGAAGATGATGGCCGGATCGATATCGCCGCTGCGCGTGCCCATCACCAGCCCCTCGAGCGGGGTCAGGCCCATGGAGGTGTCCACCGACTCGCCGTTCTTGATGGCGCAGACCGAGGCGCCGTTGCCCAGATGGCAGCTGATGATGTTCAGTTCGGTCACCGGCTTGCCCAGCATGCTGGCGGTTTCCTGGGCGATGAAATAGTGGCTGGTGCCGTGCATGCCGTAGCGGCGGATGCCGTGTTCCCGGTACAGCTGGTAGGGAATGGCGTACAGATAAGCCTGTTCGGGCATGGTCTGGTGGAAGGCGGTGTCGAACACCGCTACCTGGGGCAGCTCGGGGAACGACTTGCGGGCCGAGGCGATGCCCACCAGGTGGGCCGGGTTGTGCAGCGGCGCCAGGCTGGCGCAGTCTTCGATGCCTTTGATCACGCTCTCGTCGATCAGCACGGAACGGGTGAACTGCTCGCCACCGTGCACCACCCGGTGACCGATGGCGGTGAGGTTGTGCATCAGTTCGGGGTTGGGCGCCAGCAGGCTGTGCACGATAAAGTCGAGGGCCTGCTGGTGAGCGGCGCCGGCACCCAGCTCGGCACTGCCTTTTTCACCATTGAGCTTCCACTTGATACGGGCTTCGGGCAGGTAGAAACACTCGGCCAGGCCGGAGAGTTGTTCGTCGCCGGTTTCGGCGTCGAGGATGGCGAACTTGAGCGAGGAACTGCCGCAGTTGAGAACGAGAACCAGCTTACTAGTCATGTATGAAACCTTTTCGTCAGGGGTTACGAAAATCTTTCTGTCCGAACGCGATTTTCGGACAATAAATGTCGGTTAAACTCTATCCTTAAGGTTAGACGCATTCCCAAGCGGAGATTACGCCGTTACCATCCCTGACTTCACCGGTCTGACCGGGTCGATTTAGGGCGAGATAATACCCTTTTTTTGTCATAAAATAACAGAAAATTAGCGCGTTTTTTTGACTTGGATTGATGATTTGTAATTAACCAACAGAATGGCGCGGTCAGTCCCGGGAGGCAGTATGGGCATCTTCACCACCACCTTGCACAGAGGCAAGGCCTACCTGAGCATATGGCCGAGGGAGCGGCGACTGGCGGCGCTGTTTCCCGAATACCGGGTGATTGCCGCCACCAGCCTGGGCATGCGTTCCATGCCGGCGCTGGTGACCCTGAGCCTGTTGATCCAATTCCAGTTTGGCGCGCCCCAGTACTGGCCCAGCGTGGTAGCTTCGGTGCTGTTTCTGGCCAGCATGCCGCTGCAGGGACTTTACTGGCTCGGCAAGCGGGCCGACACCCTGCTGCCGCCGACCCTGGTCAACTGGTACCGGCAACTGCACGAGAAGATTGCCGCCGCCGGCATTCAGGCCAAGGAGCCGGTGTCCCGGCCCCGCTACTACGAGCTGGGGGAAACCCTCAACCTGGCCTTCAAGCAGTTGGATAAGTCTTTTATCAACGATATTTGAGCCGGCTACAGTCCCAGCGCCAGTATGATGGCCAGCAGCGACACCAGGGCGGCGAAGCCGTAGCAGACGACCTTGCCCATGACCCCCAGGCTCAGCCGAAGATCGTGGGTGCCGTGGTGAATGCGGTGCATGGCGTGCCACAGGGGCAGTATGATTGAGCCCAGGATAAAGAGGGTGCCGATCCAACTGGTGGCGAAGCCAGAAACCCGCTCGAAGGCCAGGTATTCCGGATTCAACAGCCCCAGTGGCACCAGTATTCCCACCAGCAGCACGGTAATGGGGGTTAACATGGCGAACCAGCTGCCGCCGGCGCCGAACAGGCTCCACCAGATGGGCTCTTCCGAGCGGTGGGGATGGGGATTGATGGGTTTCATATCGACTCCTAAGTCGTTGTCCTAATCAGGTCACATCGACCGGATACCGCACACAGATACGCCGTGAGATGTGACACTCGCAGCTTCGTCCTGCTGCGAACATTCACTGGATGCTCGGTCAGGCCGAAACCGCCCGTCACGGCGAGCAAGCTCGCCCCCTGGGGGCTCCGCCGCGCCTCTAACCGCCATGGATGGCGGGAATGCCGGAGCGGCAGGGGTATTTTCCTGCCCTGGCGCGGAGGGTCTGCTTAGCAGCTCCCGGTCGCTGCCGATAATGAGTTTACTTTTCAGCAGCGGTATTTAGCTCAAAAACCACAACAGGCAGAACAGGCTGATACCGGCGGTCAGCGCCCATTGCACCGCTGCCACCTTCACCGCCGGCAGCCGTTCCCCCTTGATCTTCACCGGCATTACCTGGGGCATCATCAGGAAGAAGGTGGTGGCGTGGAACAGGCTGCCGGCCAGGGCCAGCAGATTCAGCACTATGACCATGGGGCTGGCCATAAAGGCCAGCCAGCCGGCCCAGGCCTCCGGGCCCCGGCTCAGGCACCACAGCCCGGCCAGCAGGCAGAGGCTGAAGAAGGTCAGCGGCAGCACGGTGGCTTCCCGCAGCATGTAGAAGCGGTAGGGTTTCTTCTTTAGCCACCAGTCGGCGTTCATCTCCCGGATATAGGGTTTGCGAGCACTCATGGTTTTCCCCTCAGTTGCGGCGCAGGGCGGCCAGCAGATAATTGACGCTGGAGTCTATCTTGCTCTGGTTGACGGCGGCGGCCGGATCCACTTCCTTCGGGCAGACCTCGGAGCAATACCCCACGAAGGTGCAGCCCCAGGCGCCGTCGTCGCCGTTGATAAGCTTCATCCGCTCGTGCTTGCCCTGGTCCCGGCTGTCCAGGTTGTAGCGCCGGGCCAGGGCGATGGCGGCCGGTCCCAGGAAGCGGGGGTTGAGCCCCACCTGGGGACAGGCGGCGTAGCACAGGCCACAGTTGATGCACTGGGAAAAGCTGTGGTAGGCGTCCATCTGGGCCGGCGTCTGGGTATTGGGGCCCTGTTCGACGGTTCTGTCGTTGCCGATGATATAGGGTTTAATGGCTTCGATCCGCTCCACGAAGGGGGCCAGATCCACCACCAGATCCTTTTCTATCGGGTAGTTCTCCAGCGGCTCGATGCGAAGTTCGTCGAAGTCCCGCAGAAAGGTCTTGCAGCCGAGTTTGGGCACACCGTTGACCATGAAGCCGCAGGAGCCGCAGATGGCCATGCGGCAGGACCAGCGGAACGTCAGGCTGGGGTCCATCTGGTCCTTGATATGGTTGAGGGCGTCCAGCACCGAGGTGGTATCGTTCCAGGGAATATCGTAGCTTTCCAGGCGGGGCTCGGCGTCCCGCTCCGGATCGTAGCGCAGTATTTGCACGGTTTTCAGCTGGCTCATCAGACTTTCCCCCCTTGTTCCGCTTCGGCGCCATAGACCCGTTTTGCCGGTCGTGAACGGGTGATGCAAACCTCGCTGTAGCCGATGTCGGGCGCGCCTTCGGGTCGGTAATGGGCCAGGCTGTGCTTGAGATAGTGCTCATCGTCCCGCTCCCGGCAGCCTTCGTCCAGCCGCTGGTGGGCACCGCGCGATTCTTTGCGTTGGATGGCGCTGTGGGCCATGGCCTCGGCCACGTCCAGGCAGTAGCCGAGCTCGATGGCACCGAGCAGATCGGTGTTGAACACCTTGCCCTGGTCGCGGATGGCGATATGGCGGTAGCGTTCTTTCAGCTCGGCGATCTTGTCGATGGTGGCCTGCATCAGCTCCTCGCTGCGATAGATGCCGCAACCTTCTTCCATGGTCTGGCCCAGCTCGTTGCGGATGTCGGCCCAGTTCTGATCGCCCTGCCGGCGCTGTAACGCCCGCAGCCAGTCCTGCACCCGGCTGGCCTCGGCGGCGATGCCCGCCTCGTCGAAGCCGGAAAAGTCGGCTGCCAGCCGGGCCGCGGCTTCACCGGCCTGGCGGCCGAACACCAGCAGCTCGGCCAGCGAATTCGAGCCCAGGCGGTTGGCACCGTGGATGCCGCTGGAGGCACATTCGCCCACCGCGAACAGACCCCGGATGCGGGTCTGGCTGTCTTTGTCCACTGCTATACCGCCCATGGTGTAGTGGGCGGTAGGGCGAATGGGAATGGGCTCTTTCACCGGATCCACGTTGACATAGGCCCTGGCCAGCTCGCAGATAAAGGGCAGTCGTTCCTTGAGTTTCTGCTCGCCCAGGTGGCGCAGATCCAGGTGCACCACCTCGCCCAGGGGATGGGAGATGGTGTTGCCTTTTTGCAGCTCGTGCCAGAAGGCCTGGGATACCTTGTCCCGCGGACCCAGCTCCATGTACTTGTTTTTCGGCTCGCCGAGCGGAGTCTCCGGGCCCAGGCCGTAGTCCTGCAGGTAGCGGTCGCCGTGGCGGTTGAGCAGTATGCCGCCTTCGCCCCGGCAGCCTTCGGTCATCAGTATGCCGGAGCCGGGCAGGCCGGTGGGGTGGTACTGCACGAACTCCATGTCCCGCAGGGGCACGCCGTGGCGGTAGGCCATGGCCATGCCGTCGCCGGTGACGATGCCGCCGTTGGTGTTGTAGCGGAATACCCGGGCGGCGCCGCCGGTGGCCAGAATCACCGTCCTGGCGCGGATCAGGATCAGTTCCCCCTCGGCCATATGCAGCGCCACCAGACCCTGCACCCGGCCGTCGACCACCACCAGATCGAGCACGAAAAACTCGTCGAAGCGTTTGATCTGCGGGTACTTGATCGAGGTCTGGAACAGGGTGTGCAGCAGGTGGAAGCCGGTCTTGTCGGCGGCGAACCAGGTGCGTTCGGTTTTCATGCCGCCGAAGCGGCGCACATTGATGCTGCCGTCGTCCTTGCGGCTCCAGGGGCAGCCCCATAGTTCCATTTGGATCATTTCTCGCGGACATTCGGCCACGAAGCGTTCGACCACGTCCTGCTCGCACAGCCAGTCGCCGCCGGAGACGGTGTCATCGAAGTGCTGGGCGAGGCTGTCTTCGTCCTTGATCACGGCGGCCGCGCCGCCTTCCGCCGCCACCGTGTGGGAGCGCATGGGGTAGACCTTGGACAGCAGGGCCACCTGCAACGAGGGATCCGCCTCGGCGGCGGCGATGGCGGCCCTAAGGCCCGCTCCGCCGGCGCCGACCACGGCGATATCAAGAGTCAGGGTTTGCACAGGTCTCTCCTGTAGCTGGGAGTCACTGTGCACCACTTTAGTAGTAAATGCTCGAGGTTGCCTTGATGTGGGTCATAAAGCGGAATAGGGAGGTCCTTATATGAGGCCCTTTCTGATTTATTTGCCGGTGCCGATGCCGAGCAGGCAGGAGGTGGTGAGTACGCAGCTGTCGTTGTCGTTGAGCCGGTACAGTTCCACATCCCCGCCCTGGCGGCCGAGCAGGCTGGCGGCTATCTGTCCCGACAGCAGCCAGATAAAGCCCTGGCAGCTCTGGCCCGACGACATCAACTGCTGGCCGGCAGGCAACGCCAGCGTCTGGCAGCGCTGCCGCAAATCGGCAAGCGGGGCGGGCAGGGTAGTCATGAGCGTATCCTGAACGAAGCAAAGGGTTGCTCCGTATGGCAGATCAGCCAGGACCTTGTACGGAACCATACTGATACGCTCGCATCGTGCTTGCTCCATGCTGTGCACGTCAGAGGCGCAGGAACGGGAGATGACGAAAAAGTAAAGGTAATTAAAAACCATTATCATCTTTATTTGGTTATGTTATAACATCCACTCCGCTGTCTTTACGGAGATCCCGTTCAATGAAAACCGGCATCCATCCCGAATATCGTCAGGTTGTCTTTCATGACGCCTCGGCCGACACCTATTTCAAGGTCGGCTCCACCATGAACGCCCAGGAAAGCATTCTCTGGTCGGACGGCAAGCACTATCCCCTGGTCAGGCTGGACGTGTCCTCCGCCTCCCACCCTTTCTACACCGGTCAGCAGAGGGCGGTGGCGGCTGAGGGGCGGGTGCGCCAGTTCCAGCGCCGCTTCAAGGGCATGGCGAGCGGGGGAACCAAGTGATGCAGGTGGTCAACTCGCTGAAAAGCGCCAAGCAGCGCCACCCGGATTGCCAGATAGTACGCCGTCGTGGGCGGCTCTACGTTATCTGCAAGAGCAATCCCAGGTTCAAGGCCGTGCAGGGACGCTGCAAGAAGAAAACAGGATGAAGCAAGGGGAGCCCTGGCTCCCCTGCAGCTTGATGACAAAGTCGTTGTCATGACGACATCAGTCGGCCAAAGGACCAACTCCGCCGACACGCCATGAATCATCTCTGGAGGCTCCGCCGCGCCTCTGACCGCCATGGATGGCGGGAATGCCGGAACGGCAGGAGCATTTTCCGGCCCTGGCGTGGAGAGTCGGCAAAGCCGCTCCCTCTGGCCACCTGTTTTGGCATGGGGGTTGGCTGAAGAGGGGGGAGTTCATTATTTTAATTCTGCGGTGAAAAACATCATGTTCATGTTGTCGTTTCTATGATGGCTGGCATCAGTGCCTTTTAGTGGCCTGGATCAATATTTATTTACCCCCTAGGGGGTAGTATGGAGCCATGCCCGGGAGCCGACGGCTCCGGGCCTGCCGATCCATAATAACGCCGAGGCCGGATAACCATGAACGACATGATCCCCGTTCGTATCGAAGAAGATTTGCTGGGAACCCAGGTGGTGGAAAACCATCACTATTACGGCATCCATACCCTGAGGGCACTGGAAAACTTTCGCCTTAGTACGCAAAAGATTTCCGATTTTCCCGATATGGTGCGCGGCATGGTGCTGACCAAGAAGGCGGCGGCCCTGGCCAATGGAGAGCTGGGCACCATAGATCCGGTGATCGCCGATCGCATCGTGGAAGCCTGCGACCTGATGCTTAATACCGGCAAGTGTTTCGAGCAATTCCCCATCGATGTGTTCCAGGGGGGGGCGGGTACCTCGGTCAATATGAACACCAACGAGGTGCTGGCCAATATCGCCCTGGAGCTGATGGGCCTGCCCAAGGGCCGCTACGACGTAGTCCATCCCAATGACCACGTCAACAAGTGCCAGTCCACCAACGATGCCTATCCTACCGGCTTTCGGGTCGCCCTGTTCAACAGCTGCGAACACCTGCTGGTGGCGCTGACCCGACTGATCGATGCCTTCGAGGCCAAGGCGGTGGAATTTGCGGACATACTCAAGATGGGGCGCACCCAGTTGCAGGATGCGGTGCCCATGAGCCTGGGCCAGGAGTTCCATGCCTTCGCCGTCACCTTGCGCGAAGAGGTGAAGAGCATTCGCCTGTGCCGGGAACTGCTGCTGGAAGTCAACCTGGGGGCCACGGCCATCGGCACCGGGCTCAATACCCCGCCGGAATATTCCCGCCTGGCCATCGCCAAGCTGGCAGAGATCACCGGCCAGACCTATGTGCCGGCGGAAGACTTGATTGAAGCCACTTCCGACTGCGGTGCCTACGTGATGCTGCACAGCGCCTTCAAGCGGCTGGCGGTGAAACTGTCGAAGATTTGCAACGATCTGCGGCTGCTGTCTTCCGGTCCCCGCGCCGGGCTCAACGAGATCAACCTGCCCGAACTACAGGCGGGCTCTTCCATCATGCCGGCCAAGGTCAACCCGGTGATCCCCGAGGTGGTCAACCAGGCGGCCTTCAAGGTGATCGGCAACGACATCACCGTCACCCTGGCCGCCGAGGGGGGGCAGTTGCAGCTGAACGTGATGGAGCCGGTCATCGCCCAGGCCATGTTCGAATCCCTCAACCTGATGGAAAAGGCCTGCGTGGCCCTGCGTGACAAGTGCGTGACCGGCATTACCGCCAATCCCGAGGTGTGCCGCGACTATGTGCTCAACTCCATCGGCATCGTCACCTACCTCAATCCCTTTATCGGCCATCACGAAGGGGACATCGTCGGTAAAATCTGCGCCAAAACCGGCAAGAACGTGCGTGAGGTGGTGCTGGAGCGGGGACTGCTCACCGCCGAGCAGCTCGACGACATCCTCTCCATCGATAACCTGATGCGGCCCCAGTACCGCGCCAAGCGCTACGCGCGGACCCAGGACTAACCCCTGAAACGCCGGGCTCAAGACGGAGCCCGTTTTTATGCTGCTCATCACCGGCAGGGAGGCGGGTAGGTCGGCGGGAGAGTGGAAATGATTGTCTTCGAGTTGTTGATTGTACTGGCGGCCATTACCCTGGGCGCCAGGATGGGCAGTATCGGCATCGGTTTTGCCGGTGGCCTGGGAGTACTGGTGCTCACTCTGGGGCTGGGGCTGACTCCCGGGTCCATTCCGGTCGAGGTGATCCTTATCATCATGTCGGTGATCACCGCCATCGCCGCCATGCAACTGGCCGGCGGCATGGATTACCTGGTCAGCCTGGCCGAGCGGCTGCTGCGCCGTCATCCCAGGTACATCACCTTCCTGGCGCCGGTGGTCACCTACACCATGACCCTGTTTGCCGGCACCGGCCATACCGCCTTTTCCACCCTGCCGGTGATCGCCGAGGTGGCCAAGGAGCAGGGCATACGTCCGTCCCGCCCGCTCAGCATCGCGGTGGTGGCCTCCCAGATAGCCATTACCGCCTCGCCCATTTCGGCGGCGGTGGTGTTCTTCTCCGGTATTCTCGAGCCCCTGGGGGTGGACTACCTGACCCTGCTGGCCATCTGTATTCCCGCTACCTTCCTGGCCTGCATGGTCGGCGCCCTGGTGGCCAACCGGCTGGGGGTGCCGCTGGCGGAGGATCCGGTGTACCAGGAACGGCTGGCCAAGGGGCTGGTCAGGCTCAGGGGTGAGAACGCCATCGAGATAAGGAAGGGCGCCAGACGCTCGGTGCTCTACTTCCTGCTGGCCATCGGCGCCGTGGTGCTTTACGCCACCGCCATTTCCGACAAGGTGGGGCTGATCGCCAACCCGGTGCTGCCGCGGGATGCGGCCATCATGATCTTCATGCTGACCGCTGCCGGGGCCATCACCCTGGGTTGCAAGCTGGATGCGAGCCACATTTCCAACATGGCCACCTTCAAGTCCGGCATGTCGGCCTGTGTCTGCGTGCTGGGGGTGGCCTGGCTGGGGGATACCTTCGTCTCCAACCATATCGACGAGATCAAGCTGGTCGCCGGCGGCTTGCTCGAAACCTACTCCTGGCTGTTGGCGGTGACCCTGTTCTTCGCCTCCATGCTGCTCTATTCCCAGGGCGCCACCACCAAGGCGCTGATGCCGGCGGCACTGGCCATTGGCGTCGACCCGCTGACCGCGGTGGCTTCCTTTGCAGCGGTCAGCGCACTCTTCGTATTGCCTACTTATCCGACCCTGTTGGCGGCGGTGGAGATGGACGATACCGGCTCCACCCGCATCGGCAAGGCGGTATTCAACCATCCCTTCTTCGTCCCCGGGGTGGTGACCATAGCGGTGAGCGTGACCCTGGGCTTCGTGTTCGGCGGCCTGCTGCTCTAGCCATGGTTGAGCTTTAACCGATAAAGAGAAATAATCGCCTTTCCTGTTTTCTCCGGCGGCCTGCTGCGAACGGGATCTTCTCCGGCCGCCCATGCCTGAACAGGCCGGGCACAGGAGGTGGCCGGCCCGGATACCCGGATGCGATCTATTTTTCTTACGTTGTTGCTGGCGGGGGCCGGGGGCGCTGCCGCTCATGGGCTCGGTTTTCCTTCCGACTGGCTGATCGGCGCCATGGCGTCGGTGGCTATCTGCTCCATGCGTGGCGTCGCCACCCGGGTGCCCCCTTACAGCCTCGAACTGGTACAGCTGGTGCTGGGCCTGAGCGTGGGCCTGCGTATCAGCACCGAATTGCCGGCGGGGGCTTCCCTGCTGATCAGCCTGGGCGGCCTGCTGCTGTGCCTGGCCACCCAGTTGCCCTTGGTGCAGGGGTTGCTGCGCCGGCTCGGCTGGTCCCGGGAAGAGGCCATGCTGGCAGCCTCGCCGGGCGCCTTGTCGGTGATGGCGGCCCTGGCGTCGGAGCTCGACAACCCCTTGCGGGTGGTGTTGTCGCAGACGGTGCGGGTCATGCTGCTGGTCAGCGGCGTCACCCTGGTGCTCTGGCTGGGCTGGGTCAATCAGGTGCCGCTACCGCGGGAACAGACCCTGTCCCACGGGCTCAGCCTGCTGCTGTTGGCCATCGCCCTGGTGCTGGGGCGGGGGTTGCGCCGCTTGCGGCTGCCGGTGAGTCCGTTGCTGGGGGGCATGGCGGTCGGTGGGGTTTTCGCCGCCTATCAGCCCCAGAGCATGGTGCTGGCCGGCTGGATGCTGCCCCTGTCCATGCTGCTGCTCGGTGCCCTGTTGGGCTGCCGCATCCGTCCCCTGCCGCTGCGGGAACTGACCGCCTTGCTGGGGATCGGCCTGGTGATTTGCCTGGCCAGCTCGCTGGTTTCCCTGTTGTGGGCAGGGCTGGTGGCCTGGCAGTTGGAACTATCGGTGTTCCAGGTGTGGCTGGCCTATGCCCCGGGCGGGCTGGAAGCGATGATCTATCTGGCGCTGGTCACCGGCGAAGAGCCTTCCTGGGTGATATTCCACCATGTGGTGCGCATCGTGCTACTGAGCCTGGGTGGCGGCTGGCTGATGCAGCGCTACCAAGCTCGGGCGGCCCAGCCTGAACAGGGGGACTGACGGCGGGCTTGCAAAAATGGCCGGCATTGGCCAGTCTGGGACATTCCCAAGTGCGTTGCGAGTCCTTATGAATTTCCTGTCCCAGCCGATCCCTTCCCATCCCGAGCCAGACTGGAGCCGGCTGCAGTCCTTGCCCATCGAGGAGGTGGGTGAACCGCTGGTGCCCCTGGGTCTGATCACTTCGCTCATCCGGGTCTACCCGGCCTATTTTCACCTGGGGGTGCCCGGCGCCCAGTCCGAGTGCCATGTGCGTGCTTCGGTGCTGGCCCGGCTGCAGCAGGCGGCCCGTTTGCTGCCGGCCGGCATCGAACTGGTGGTGCTGGACGGCTGGCGTCCGCTGGCGGTACAGCAGTATCTGTACGACACCCTGTTGGCGGCCCTGCGCGACCACGATCCAGCCGGCAGCGAGGCCGAGCACCAGGCCCGGGCCCGCCACTTCGTGGCACCGCCCAGCGCCGCTCCCGGGGCCCCCAGCCCGCATCTGACCGGCGGCTCCGTCGACGTTAGCCTGTGCGACAGCGAAGGCCGGCTGCTGGACATGGGCACCGAATTCGACGACATCAGCCCCTGGTCCTACAGCGCCGCCTTCGAGGCGGTGGCCCGGCCCGGCCCGCGGGAGGCGGAGGTGATCGAGAACCGCCGCCTGCTGCACAGCGTGATGAGTCGTGCCGGTTTTACCAACTTGCCCAGCGAGTGGTGGCACTTCGATTACGGCAACCAGTCCTGGGCCTGGTACAGTCAGGCTCCCCAGGCCTTGTTCGGGGCCATGCACCTGCCCAGCCTGCGAGAGCGCTGGCAGCGGCAGGTGGCGGTTTTCGCCGGCTAGGAGAAACGGCTCACCTTTTTTGAGTTTTAACTCTATTATTGTTAATTAAGACTGCCGGCCGCTCTGGCCGGGCAGGCTTCCGATGTGGCCATATTTTATACTGACAATGGCCAGGTAATGACCGTTAAACACGGGTTCTTCCGACTCCCGCCTTGTTAATTCCACTTACAACCGCTTACTTTTTAGTAAATGAAAATGTGATATTGCTTACATATTTTAAAATTGTACCGGTGGCGAAACCAAGACAGTTTTTACATTATGTAAACCCGAGGCGGCTTTTGTGAAGCCGGGATGTAAACGGGGTGTTTTCGTTTTATTTCTTTAAAAACAATGTGTTGAAGTTGGTTGCAAGGCTGGGGTATAAGCAGGATAAGCGGGTTGAGGCAGGCTGTTGCCCTGTTGTTAATCAACCGGCTGGCTATCGATAAGAAATTCTAATCGGTAGCCCTACTTGTACTGGGGCGGATAGCGGAGTAATTTTCTCTCCACTTACCGGTTGGACCCTGTTTAATCGTTAATCAAAAGCCCCTGTCAGGACAATGTTCTGCGCAAGCAGACATCCTAAATCAGAACAAAGGACGTTAGTATGAGTGCATTAGTCGATGCAATTAATGGTTATATCTGGAGCCTGCCCCTGATCTACCTGTGTCTGGGTGTAGGTTTGTACTTCTCTCTGCGTACCCGCTTCCTGCAAATCCGTCACATCAAAGAAATGGTCCGCCTGATGTTCAAGGGCGAATCCTCTCCCGCCGGTATTTCTTCCTTCCAGGCCCTGGCGCTGTCGCTGTCGGGCCGGGTAGGTACCGGTAATATCGCCGGTGTGGCCACCGCCATCACCTTCGGTGGTCCCGGCGCCGTGTTCTGGATGTGGGTTGTGGCCTTCCTGGGTGCCGGTACTGCCTTTATCGAGTCGACCCTGGCGCAGATCTACAAGGAAAAGGACGACAACGGATTGTATCGTGGTGGCCCCGCCTACTACATCGAGAAAGGCCTGGGCATGAAGTGGTATGCCTGGATCTTCGCCTTCGCCACCATCATCGGTTGCGGCCTGCTGCTGCCGGGCGTACAGGCCAACAGTATCGCCTCCGGTATCGAAAACGCCTTCGGCATTCCCACTTCGGTGTCTGCCGCCGTGGTCGTGGTGTTGCTGGGCCTGATCATCTTCGGTGGTATCAAGCGTATCGCCCACTTCACCCAGGTGGTGGTGCCCTTTATGGCACTGGGCTACATCCTGGTGGCCTTCGTCATCATCGTGATGAACATCAGCATGTTGCCCGAGGTTGTCAGCCTGATCGTGGGTAGCGCCTTCGGCCTGCAGGCCGGCTTCGGCGCCATCCTGGGCCTGGCTATCGAGTGGGGCGTGAAGCGCGGTATCTACTCCAACGAAGCGGGCCAGGGGACCGGTCCTCACGCCGCCGCCGCCGCCGAAGTGTCACACCCGGCCAAACAGGGTCTGGTGCAGAGCTTCTCCGTGTACATCGACACCCTGTTCGTCTGTACCGCCACCGCCTTTATGGTGATCATCACCGGTGCCTACAACGTCATGGGCAAGACCGGCGAAGCCATCGTTGAAAAACTGCCGGGCGTGTCCGCCGGCCCGGGTTACACCCAGGCGGCGGTCGAGTCGGTGATGCCCGGGTTCGGTAGCATCTTCGTGGCCGTGGCGCTGTTCTTCTTCGCTTTCACCACCATCCTGGCCTACTACTATATCGCCGAGACCAACGTGGCCTACATCAACCGTCAGGTGCACCGTCCCTGGTTGGTCTTCGTCCTCAAGCTGGCGCTGATGGCCTCCGTGGTATACGGCGCTATCCGTACCGCCGAACTGGCCTGGGGCCTGGGTGATATCGGTGTGGGTCTGATGGCCTGGCTGAACATCGTTGCCATCCTGCTGCTGCAAAAGCCCGCGCTGATCGCCCTGAAGGACTATGAAGCGCAGAAGGCCAAGGGCCTGGATCCCACCTTCGATCCCACCAAGCTGGGTATCAAGAACGCCGACCACTGGGTCAAGGACAAGAAAGCCAAGTCCGGTCTGGTAGGCGATGAGGTGGTTGCCGACGCCCAGGTGGAACGCAGCTAAACCGAACTTGAACATCCTCAGTAGCAAGGCCGGGAACTTTCCCGGCCTTTTCTTTTTTCGGCTCCCGTCACTTCGGGCTGCTGGTCCCACCCCGGAACCCCGCTTGCACCTATACTCGCCGATAACCTAACGTTACTGTCTAATGAAAGACATGGCGGCATATTCACCCCTTGAGGAGAAGCGAGAGATGGACACTTCCAGCCTCCTTTTCAACGCTTCTTCAAGCGGGTAGAGGATATGGCATCCTCGGAGTACCGAAATAGGCCGCAGCTCGAGGTGTACCGAAGAGTTAAAAATTCCGTCGTGCTGTGAACAACAGCGTATCGTTATGCCGGAAGGGGTAAAGCTGGTCTGTCTCTCGAGTTGCGCGATAGTCCACCCATGCGAGGCCCAACCCCCAGTTGTCAGAGAGGTCCCAATCTGCAGAGGTCCGGAAAATTTCGCCTTGTCCCCCCGGTAAGCCTACCACCTGGCTGGTGAGTGTCAGCTGGTCATTCATCATGCGGTAAGCCACACGCACGTTGAATCCGGTCTGCCAAGCATCCTCTGACAGTCCTTCGTGGTGATCCCTTGTCCATCGACTAGAAACCTCGAAGGTGAGGGTCAGGTTTTGTATACCTGAATACTCACCTGACACCATGGCTCGCCATTGTTCGTGTTCCGACCAAGGTTTCGTAGGGTCGTTGGGCATCACGCGAACGCCCCAGAGCCACGCTTGTTCGGTTCGCCATACCCAGTTTCTTTGACCCGCCTGGATAACCACTCCGAGCATCTGCTGACGCCAGGGACTGAGTTCAATACCGGGCTGGCCATTGTCCTGAAAAGTTATGCTTGGGTAACGCTCGAAGCTGTAAGTATCGGCGACGATTCCCTGGAAATCCCAGCCAGGGACATTTGAGCTCCAGCGCAGAGCCCAGCCTGGGTTGTCCCCTCGATGGGTCTCTATTCTGGTATCGCGCCACTGACCGTAGAGATCGAACTCCTCTCCGGCTGCCGCAGCTCGGTCAGCGGGCATGGATGGCAGCAGCACAATATCCAGCGTTTGTTCAAGGGCTATTCGGACGGCGGGTACTGGTAAACGCATATCCTTGAGTTCTTCTTGGCCGGGCCAGCGCTGGTCCCGCCGAGACAGCACATCGGTTATCCGCTGGCTCTCAGCCTGTCCCCATGCCAGTGTCTGGTAGCCACCTCGTATCCACCAGCGGTCTCCCTGCCATGATATATAGCTGTCTGCAGGCTCAAAACGCCACTGCCTAGCGTCAGCCTGAGTGTCACTGAACTGGTCGCCGGACCAGTTGGTGCGCTGCTCCAGATCCGGTAGCCAATCATGCACGAGCCCGCCCGCGAGTCGAAGCCGCCAGGTGTCGGATTGCCAGCCAAGCTGACCGTAAAGTTGCGTTTCGGCGCGGCTGAAGTCGGGCCGGCTGCGCCGGGAGTTGGAAGCAGGAGAGCGGTAACCAAAACCGGTCACCTGTTGAACCCACGCCCTATGCTGCCACGGCCCTTTACTCTGGGCGCTCGCTCCGGCCTGTGTATCCATTTCCTGAAAAAAATCTGCCGACACCGACGCCGAAAAGGTCAGTGCCGACACCAGCAAACAGTGTCGTTTCATAGCTACATCCTAGCCTTTAGTCGCCCTGTTCCATCGCTTGGGTTGTAAATAGCGATTCGTCGGTGCTTTGGTTGTAGACAACACTGCTGTACTGAAAAATGCTTGCATGCTCACGTTCACCGTTGCGGGTCGTGAGCATCTGTAAACGCATGGGGGTCCAGATATTATCTATCAACTCAAGGTTGGAGGCACTGAAGTACTTGATGCGGTTGCCGCGCGTCAGCCAGAGTTTTCCCTGAATTTGTACAAAACTGTCCTTGAGTATCCACAAGTGGGACTTCCTGTAGCCGGTCTCGTGTTCGACCCGATCTGCATAGTCGGGCTTTGGCGTCGATTCAATAAGCCAGGCAGGTTCGCCATTGACCTCGGCTTCAGCATCCAGAATGGTATAGTCGTACCAATCGATGGTGACGCCATTGATGTCGGAGTAAGTAAAATCGCTGCCCATGAAGGATCCTGACCGATCCCCGGCTGCTACCCTGCGCACTTGTTTCAATGCGGGTAGAAACAACCTGGAATCGTCGTCTCTGTCGTCGGCGTAGTCGTAGTTGAGGTAGGCTGTACCCGACACGTCGGCTGGAGATCGAAAGAAAATAATGGATTTGTCGACGTCATCACCGTTCAGGTTGTACATCTTCAAATCCCTAGTGCGCTCTCGACCGCGTCGATCTATCAGTATCAGTTTGGCATCTGCCTGCGAGGACTCTCCGACGTATCGATTGTCAACCTTCTCCATGATTTCTCGAGCGCTGAGCTCGCTCGACACCGACACGTTTGTATAAGCGATAGTGATCAGTGGAATCAATGCCATCAGTAATCTGGTCATGATTTTTCCTCCGTTGCTGTAAGTGCTTCTTCTTGAAAATTGGCGGTGGCAGCTCTTTCTCCGTCCAGCCAATGCAGTAGTGCCGGCAGTATCAGAAGGTCTCCTAGTAGTGCCAGAGACATAATGCAGGCGGCAAAAAAACCGGTGTATATGTAGGGGATAAAGGACCCCAGCAACATGATACTGAAGCCAATAACCAGGATAAGGGAGGTGAATACAACCGCCCGGCCAGACTCAGCCATCGCGAGGTGAATGGCTCGGTCTGTTGCCTCGCCCTGCCGGCGTGCCGACAAGTAGCGGTTCATGACATGTATGGCATCGTCAACGGCAATGCCCATAGTCATGGCGCCGACGATCATGGTTCCGAGGTTGAGGGGGGTATCCATTAGGACCAGAATTGCCCCGGTAATGAGAATAGGAACGACGCTAGGAATTAATGCAATCAGGCCGTATTTCACAGAGCGGAACAATATGACAAAACTGGCAGCTATGATAAACAGCGCGACGATGAATGAGCGAAATACGCCCTGATTGATGTAATTGTCCTGTGCGTTATACATCACCAGCCCACCGGTCAGTTCCGCGTTCATCTCCGGGTGAAACCGGTCGATATAGGATTCGACCCGGTTCAGCAATGCGGCTGTTTCGCTGGCTGGCATGTTGGTGATGGGGACAGACATACGCAGGTAGCGCTCCTCAAAATCTTTGACATCAGATAGGTCCTCCTCAGCCCCTGTGTTGCCGTACAGAAGAAGGAACTGCGCCGCCATTGACCGGCTGTCAGGAAGGGCGTACCACTCGGGGTCTCCGTAGTTGAGTGCCCGATTGATTTGCCTGTGAAAGTCGATGATGGACAGAACCTTGCCAGTTTCGGGTTGCCTCTCCAGCCAATCTTGAAGGCCGCTGGCGGCGATCAGATGCCCGGGGTCGTGAATGCCGCCAGGCTCGCCTGTGTCGATCACGATATCGAGATTCTGGGTTCCGCGGTAAAGGTGGTCAAAGTAGTGGAGATCCGCCCGCGTGGGATTGTTTTCCTTGAAGTAGGTGATGAAGTTGGAATCCACATTGAGGCGAGGGACCAGTAGCAGGCTGATTACCAGCACGGTGGTGCTACTGAAAACAAGCAGGCGCATGTGCCGGGCCGTAAATTCAGGCAGCCAGGCGGTCAGGCGTGCCACCAGGCCTTGCTTTACACTGTTTTCCGTTTTTGACGAGAAGCTGTGTACGAAGCTCATTATTGCCGGCATGGTGGTCATGGCCGCTACAAACAGCAGTAGTGCGCCAATAGCGCCCAGCCAGGCAAACTGGCGAACAGGCACAAGCTCCGTCACACTCAGTGCCAGAAAGCCGGCTGCCGTCGTCAGGGCTGTGTAGAATGCAGGAATCCACAGGTGCTCGACGGTCGCTTCGGCTGCTCTCTCCGGGGATAATCCTTGGGCTCGAAAACGATAGAAGTCCACCAGCACGTGCACGGATATACCGACCCCAATGATAATCAAAGCGGGCACCAGAGCAGACTCGACCACGGTGTGGGGCCAACCCCAAATGCCCTGAAGACCGGAAACCCACACCACGTCTAAACCGATCACTACCCAAGGGAGCACTGCACCGGCGAAAGAGCGAAAACTGATGTACAGGATAGCGATCATCACCACCGCCATGGTGGGATTGATCCAGCGCTGATCCCTCTTTGTCAGTACTTCAAACTGCTCCGTGAAAACCGGCATGCCGCTCAGTCGAACCGGGTAACCATGGTCGGCATAATCTTTTTCGTCGATGAATTCGCGCAGTGCCGCCATCAATGACATTTTGTAATCGCTCTTACCCACCTGATATCGCACGCGCGCAGTTATCCGGGCGTGGCGAAAGTCTTCCGTAACCAGTTGGCCCAAAGCTATGGGCTCATCGAGTATTATTTCCCTCGCGAGCTGAAAAGCCTCAGGGTTCCCCAAATCCTCCAATAGCGGGTCAGTCGCCAACCCTGCACTTGTAGAGTGGGTATACTCGTACTTGGTGAGTGAACGGACTTGGGTGACTTCCGGTCGTTCCTCAAGAAACTCAGTGAGCTCATGGATCACATACAGGGTTTCCTCGTTGAAGACGTCCCGGTGTGACTGGGGGGCACTGATACCTACCGAGAGGTACTCCACGTCGCCGAAAAGATCCAAAAGGCGCTCAAAAGAGAGCAGATTGGCATCGCCCTCGACAAAGTAACTCTCATTGCTATTGTCGTAGTCGATGTTTTGGGCCGGGACGAGGGAGAACACGGCGAGTGTCAGGCTGGTGGCGATGACCAACCAGCGGAATCTCACCACAAAGGCTGCCCAGGCTGTAATAAAACGGGTCACTATGAGGCCTCATTCAAATGCACGGCGGCAGAGACCGCCGTTGGGTTTCATGATCGGGATGGCTGAATTTGCAGATGTTGGGTGCGGCTTGTGGCGCAGTGTATTCAGTGTCGGGTGGATACCAGTGCGGGCCAGCGTTGATAAAGCCCCAACAGAAAGAGCAAACCGATAACCAGGCAAGTGGTTGAGCTGAAGACCAGGAACATCGGCCTTTGCTGGAGCTCCATCAGGTGAGGGTCTGTAACGGGGGTAACGACCAACAGTGGGCCCATAGCCGCTCGGCCCAGAAAAACGAGCGTGATAATGACGAGTGCCAGTCGGGGCCAGGGAAGCTTGAGGACGAACCCGGCTGCGGAAAGGGCGTAGAGTCCCCAGGTCATAAGGAGGGCGCTGATGGCCAATGTCAGCAGTGTTGGATACCATAGGCCCTGTTCTGCCATAACGGCCATTTCTTCACCGGCGCCGAACGCACGGTACCATTCCGGGCCACCTAGGATCACTAACAGGTGCGCGACCGCAGCCAGGAAACATGTTGTCGCCGCCAGCAGCAAATATATGTTACAGGTTTTCAGTTCTTTTAAGTGCATTGTCCACCTCGTTGATATAAAACGGCTCCCTTCCCATCGAGACCTTCCTGCCATCAGTTGCCGGGAGGCTCTCCATGTGTTCAGTCACGTCGTAGCTGAACAGTGCACCGCATCGCCAGGAACGCTTGCACTTTAATCCGGTACAGTGTCTTACGGACGACATCCAACACTCCCCAATGGATGGGGCGCTGTCCTTTATCGATTGGCACTGCGCTATCTGGTCTGTACGTGTTGAGTATGGCGTCTTCCCGTTGCCATACGAGGTTACGGGGCCCCGGTCGGTGTTATTGCGTCGCTGGAAGGGAAATCGATCGGGGCCGGCGCCAACGAGGGTGATGTGAGGCTTGATGTCGCGCTGAGGCGTAATGGCGCGCGCTACGGTATAAACCGTGCAGCAGGTCATACTGGTACCTCCTGCGGTAATGGGCGACAGGCGACATACAACTTGCCTCGCACACAGCGTTCCTGATCAACTCGAGCCTCTACGCGGAACTCGGTAAAGGCGGCGCTTGCGTCGACCTGCTTGACATCGCAGTGCAAAAGAGCGGTGGGTTTTACGGGCTTGATGAACCTTACATCGCTACGCAGCAACAGATACACCTGCGGTTCAGTCTGTTGGTCGTCACCGGTCTCGGCTCGTCGGTTTTCCAAAGCCATAAACGCTGCGCAGCTCTGAGCCAGGGCTTCCGTCAGCAATACCCCGGGCATCACGGGGTTGCCTGGAAAATGACCCGGTACCCAGAATTCATTGGGGGTTACCGACTTGACGGTGGTCAGGCCCTGGCCTGGTTCATGGTGCTCGATGGCGTCGAGCAGCAGCATATCACCGCGGTGGGGGAGCAGCTCCTGTAAGGCTGGATAGCTCATGGTGTCCGCTCCAGCAGTAATGCACTGTAACCGAGAGCCTCATCCAGGCTCAGAATCAGCACCGACGCCGTTTCAGAAGTGGGCGCGCCGTAGATGTCCTGGGTCAGTGGGGCAAATGACCCTTTGCAAGAGAGTAACTCGTCGGTTAACAGCATAGCCAGGCCAGCTGAGCCAGACTCTCCATTGCCGAAGAGGGATTCTCCTTTGACCAGACAACGGGAAAGCCCCGAATCAACGAATGTTTTCTCGACATCTCTCTGCCTATCTGGGTTCAGCGGGTCTCCGGTCTGAATGATCGCATCAACTCGGGTTACACCCTGTTTGGCCAAGTGGCTTGTCAATACCTTAGCAAGGTGCTCGGTATCCCACCTGGGCTGTCTGCCCAGAAGTGGCTCTCGAAACCGAACGGGGCTGGATGTATGGGGAACAACTCCCATCAGCAACGCCATTTCGCGATTCCGGCCAAAGGCCTTGTGATAGCGGGAACTGACTTCAACCGTACCAACCAATGCTCGCCGAATGGTCTGTGCCTGAAGGGCAAGCTGAGCCATATCAAGCGCCTGAAACCAACTGTGTTGACCCGACGCGATGGTACAGTTGGGCCCTTGTATGTTGTACAGTCTGGCCAGATGGCTACCGACCACGTTGGCCAATGTGTTGGGTGCCTTGAGGGGGCTTACATAATCCGGACCGATGTTCTTGGCACACATGTCAAACTCGAAATCATCTTCGAGGTTAATGGTATCTGCAGCGACATAGATACCCGTGCTAACTGCTCCGGAATCCTCACTGTGTTCGGTGTTGAGACCCTCGAGGCGTGTAGCAGTACTGCAGAGGAGCTTGGTGGCGGAACTCAGGTGCCGGCTCTTGCCCAACGAGCGGTTTGCGTCGTAATTATCAAACGATCGCACAGGCAACAGGCGGCTCAGGCTATCACTCAAGTTTTGAGGCGACTCTGCGGTAGGAAACTTGTAGCTGCTGGTTTGAACTGAGTAGTACATCGGGCCACTCCTTAGTGAACGCCAAGAGGTTGACTGGGCTTGCTGAAGATGACGCAAGAGACGTTGCCTCCAAACGCGAAGGCATTGCTCATTATGTGGCTGAGCTTTGCAGGGCGTGACCTGTTGGGAACCACATCGAGCGGAAAGGGAAAGTCGGGATCGACCGCCTCGGTATTCAGTGTCGGAGGTAGTTTTTGATGCTCAAGTGCGAGTGCGCAACTGACAGCTTCAAGGGCGCTGGCTGCACCCATGCAGTGCCCTAGCATGGACTTGATAGAGCTGACAGGTACGTTGGCCAATGCTTTATCGAACACGCGAAACATGGCTTCGGCCTCGGACGAATCGTTAGCCTGAGTCCCCGTACCATGTGCGCAGATGTATTGAATATCGCCGGGAGTGAGCCCAGCCATGTCCAGCGCTCTCTGCATCGCCTGGATTGCGCCGCGACCTTCGGGATGAGGGGCTGTCGCATGATAGGCGTCACAGTTCAGGGCATACCCTGTGACCTCTGCGTAGATATGAGCGCCGCGCTCGACTGCGTGCTCATAATCCTCCAGCACAAGCATGGCTGCGCCTTCGCCCACGATCATTCCGGTTCTGTCTTTATCGAATGGGCGGCAGACATCCGCCGATGATGCACTGAGTCGATGAAAGATTGTGTAGCATGTGCGGCTGAAAGGGTCGGCACCACCGGCCAGTATGACCTTGTTCCTGCCGCTCCGAATCCGATCGAAAGCCAGTCCCACAGTGTAATTTCCAGCCGCACAAGCATTCACCAGGGTAGCGCTCTGGCCGTAGCAGGAGAACCGTTTCGCTACTTCACTGCTCAGGAGTGCAGGAGAGAAAAACTGTAGCTGAGTGCCCATCTCAGGGTGGGTATCGTCTTCTTCCGTGAGGCCATAGAGGTCGATGGTTCGCTCGACAACGTCCTGATTGCCCATAGTGGTACCCACCATCACCGCATAATCGTTGGGTGTGTCCGGATCGATGTCGAGGCGGGCATTGTCCAGAGCCATACGTGTGGCCGCGATGGTATAACCGACCGCCTGACCAAAGGGTTTCAGTGACTCGTCATTGTGCTCGTCCACACTATCGTAGCCTCTGACCTCTGCCGATCTAGGCCTTGGGTACAGGGCGGCGTCGAGCTTGCTCAGGTCTCCGATACCACTTGCACCCGATACGATACTCTCCCAAAACTCAGCCAACGAACTACCCAGCGGAGAGACGACACCCATACCAGTTATAACAACTCTTCTCTGGCTCATGCGCTTAGCCCTCCGTCAACAACCATACAGTGTCCGGTGATGTAGCTGGCGCTGTCGGACAACAGGAACAGGACCGGTGCTGCGACCTCTTCTACGGCACCCATGCGGCGCAGGGGAACCTGCTTGGGAATAGCTGACCGGGAGGATTCGGGCATGGACAGAACCATGTCGGTCGCAATGTAACCGGGCGCAACAGCGTTGACCAAGATGTTGAACCGGGCCATTTCGTGACTCAATGTCCGCGTGAGACCGATCAACGCTGCTTTTGTTGAGGAGTAGTTAGACTGACCGCTGCTGGCTCGCAGTCCTCCCACTGACGACATCATGATGATCCGCCCTTCTTTACGAAACATCATTTTCTGCAGAACCGCTTGGGTCAGCAACGCGGTACCGTTGAGGTTGGTTGATATCACGGACAACCAGTCCGTTTCGGACATGGTGGGGAAAGATTTGTCTTGGGTAATACCTGCGTTGTTAACCAGTGCGTATATCTCGCCAAATTCCTCTTCAATCGCTTCAACCATCGCTCTGGATTCATCGGGCGCATTGAGATCGCATTGCTTTGCATGACAAATCATCCCTTGTTCACGAATCGTGCGTACCAGCGCCTGAGCTGTTTCGTGTTGGCGGTGATAGGTAAAAACCACGTGGGCTCCCTGAATCGCCAGTTGTTCGACGATAGCACGGCCGATACCCCGACTCCCTCCGCTGACCAACACCAAGCGCCCCTTAAGACAGTTATACATGGTAAAAAACATCCTCATTTATCGGAGATAGAAAATCCTGTTACCTTGGCGAGCATGACTTCCATGCTTGCCAGGTGAAGATCCGGTGGTACAAATCTTTCACTGAGTCGCTGCTGCTCCCGGTGAAGCTCGGTTGCCAGCCGGCTTCTTTGATTGGGAGGGACATCTTTGTGGCGCTCAATAAATGCAACGCAGTCGGTCAGAATGGCTGGAACGATATCTCGGGCAGAGTGTGAGACAAGGCACCCTCCGTGTCCTGGTATCAACTGCTTTATGGAAAGGTCTTGCCAACTGGCCAGGGTTTTCAGGTAGTCATTGGCATCGTCAAAAATCAGCGGGTGCCACTGCCTGCTCCTGTGTTCGTACTCACCCGCGGCGTCGCCGGCGAAGAGTCGCTGGCGTGTACTGTCGTACCAGGCCAGCGAATCCTGACTATGCCCTGGTGCCGCGACAGCCTTGAGCGAACAGTGGGGGCCCAGTTTTATTTCCTCTCCTGGCTGAACACACTGTGTTGGCAGTTCGTTCAGCTTCAGGCAAGCCTGGCTGTTGTCCTCATGCTCGCCACAAAGCGCTGCATGGGTGTTTGCAATAAACCTCCTGCAGGCGGCACTCTGCCATGCCTCATATGTAAGCTGGGAGGCCAATACCGAGGCATTGGGCAACCTCGGCATCAGTAGCGCCATAGCACCGCAATGATCGTAGTGCTTGTGAGTAATCAACCAGTAGAAAATGTGCTCAGGCCGGGTAACCTGTAATATTTGTTCCCAGAGCATCTCGGCATCGGCGCAGAGCCCGCCTTCAATCAGAGCATACCGGTCCTCACCTACATACATCAGGTAGATGGGCACATCCGCGTGGCCCAGAAGGAACAGGTCGTCGTCAATACGCCCGGCCTGGGTCAGCCACCTCATGATGTCTGAACCTCGTAAAGTGCGGCGCCCCATGTTGCGCCGGAGCCATAAGCGAGGAAAAGCACTTTCTCGCCCGGAGATATCTCCGGCCAATGTTCGGCCAGTGTTACCGGCAGGGACGCGGAGGCCATATTTCCATACTGATCGACGGTCACAGGAAATTTACTCATGGGAAGACTCAGCTTTTCCCGAACGGCATCTAGAATCCGAAGG
Organism: Zobellella sp. DQSA1; assembly: GCF_041950555.1. GTDB lineage: Bacteria > Pseudomonadota > Gammaproteobacteria > Enterobacterales > Aeromonadaceae > Oceanimonas. The sequence continues at coordinate 3,183,188 of NZ_CP169531.1, read as the reverse complement.
TTAGGCTGATGGCAGATGAAGTGATCGATGTCATCTATGCCGAGAGAGTTTCTGTCCAGAATTTCTTCAGCAATGCGTGCTAATGTCTCACTGGCATGGATGAACATCGGCTTGCCTTGCATGCGAAACTGATGCTTAGATTGGTGCAGGTCATCGTATTCCATAAAACTATTACCGGCAGAACCTGGTTTGACGGTTTTGAGAAAGTCAAAACAATCACCGTCGGAGCCCAATAGTATGTCCTTAAGTCCCCCTTCCCCGGTCGCCACTGATACCACCGCTGCTGCTGCACCGTCGCCAAGCAGTATCGAAAGGTTCCGACCATCGTCTGAGTAGTCCATACGCTTGGACAATGCTTCTCCGCATACCACGAGTATATTTCGGTATCTGCCGGTCAACAGCATGGCCTGTGCCAATTCAAGTTCATAGAGGAAACCGCTGCATTGGGCGCGAATATCGAACGCGGGTACTTGCCTGAGCCCAAGTTTGGCTTGTAGAAGACAGGCCTGTGAAGGATCATGGACATCCGGTGACAAGGTGTTGACAATCAGAGCATCAATATCGAGGGCGGCTAGCCCCGCCGAGCTGATCGCCTGCTCGCATGCAGGAATCATCAGGCTGCTAACGCCTTCGGTGCCTGAGAGATGATGCCTGGTGAGTACACCTGTTCTCTCTTCAATAAATTGCTCACTCGTGTTCATCCGGGCGACCAGATCGGTGTTTGTCACCTTATGGGACGGAATGCAGTATCCCAGGCCTTTGAACATCAGACTTTCGGTAATGGTTGCCATAGTGTGTCTACTTGAAGATCTGATCCATTTTTCCAGCCAGGTATATGTTGCCGCGTACCTGGAGTTTTCTGGTCAGTATTGCCGTCATCCCCTTGATCTCCTGATTCACCAACCGAAGGTAGGTATCTACGTCTGTTTGGAAAACCACATTGGGGTCGTTCACCTCGCCCTCGACAATATCGAAGCTTCCTTTATCAATAGCGACACAGAAGTCACGGCCGGTATCGCCAGATATCTTCCACTGGTAATTCGCCTTGACATTTTCACAGGCTTTCGGGTTGAAACGCTCGCGCATCGAGGCAATAACTTCGTCTATAGAGTTCAATCGTTTGTCACTCATTTATTCACCTGTTAAACCGCATCTTTCAGTAGTGGTTGGAGATCGTCTGAGAATCCCTGCATGACCCAGATATCATGGTAGTCGGGATGGTAGATACCAGACTGAACGAAGTAATAAAGCAATGGCCTGATGAGCTCGCTGTTCAGGGCTTTTCGGTGGTCCGAGTAGAGTACGGCATCCAATAATCGCTCGTGATCGGAAAAGGCTGGGTCGGCGAATCCGATGCGATCAAAGCAGTCGATGTTGGTAACTCCTTGATCGATCAGTTGCCTGACATAGACAGGGGTCAGTTCCTGGGCGTGGCGGCGAAACTCACTGTCGGTACCAATCAGGCTTTGGATCATCTGTTGCCCCCATTTGATATGCCTCATCTCTTCCTTCCAGTGTTCATTCACCACGGTCTTGGCCATGGAATGCACATAGTCAGCCTGAACATCCAAGCGTTGATACTGGTCGGCAATCCACTCGATCACCATCGTCAGATAAACAGCCATCAGAGGGTACTTTCCTGTGCCGGCGTTATCGTCGTAGAAGGTTCTAAGAAAAGGAGGCATTTCATATATTTTTGAACCAAAGTATGAGATAGCCTTCTTGAATACCAGAGTATGGACGAGTTCCTCCTTGATAAAATGCTTCATGTAGTCCCTTATAATAGGAAGGTCACTGAATGCATCGTTATTCAATTCTCTCATGTAGTACTCCACTACCAGAGATTCCAGATGGACAAAAGCCGACCACCAGGTGATGGTTTCTTCGACGGAAAGCTGCTGGATTTCCTCGGCGGTAGCTTTTTCCCAGTAGGGAGTGCCGTAAATCGAAATCCTTTCTTTTCCTCTGAGAAACGGCGGCTCGGAGACAGGCTCGTCCCAAGGGTGGCTGTAGAGTGTGCTCATGGACTTTTTCTCTGAAGACGCGATGAGCCTTTCAGTTACCTGGTTCAGACGAGTGATATTGGTTGATAACTCTTTAAGCATAGCTGGGGGTCCTTTCGGTTTTCTGCTGGGACCGCAAGGTGGCGGCAGTAAATCCAAGGCACATCGCTGGTTCATAGCCGGCGCCATTCACCCAGGTCCCCAGAAACTGCAAGCCTGACAGTGGGGGATGTTGCAAAAAACGACTGTTGCGTCTGGGTACTGGCTTGTAGCCGAAAGCCGATCCGCCGAGGGAGTTGGTGAATTTATAGTTGGTCTTGGGTGTGGATATATCCATGTACTGAATATATCGGCGCAGACCGGGAAAACTCCGCTCAGCACGGTCGAGGATTCTTTCCGCAACACACTCCTTCTTCTTCTTGTAATCTTTCCTTGAGAGGTGAAACCAGTCGGACATCTGGTCGAGAATTTCAAGCTGAATAACGAAACCGTACTGATTGTCCAGCAAGTGATAGTTGGATATGGATAGCGGCCAGCGCTCGTAGCGCAAATCGGAATGACAGGCATGGTGCGCATCATCCAGATAACTGGTGTCGGTGATTAAATAGTCGCTCTTGTGGAAACCACAATGCTCGGGAGTCTCAGAAAGGCCCAGATAGACGATAAAGGTACCCAAGCCCGGTTCAAGCGCACTGAATGCGTTGGAAAATGACGCTGGAACCTGATCGCCGGCAAGCTCTGACACCTGCGAGGGACTTCCGGTCCATACCATATGGGGGGCCTTAATCTTGTATCGGCGTGTACTGCAGCCTTTTATACTGCTGTGACTGATGTCTATCGCGGTTACTTCTTCTCGAAGTAGCAGCCTTCCCCCACGGCGTTCCAGCTCTTGCGCCAGGGCATTGGACCAGCTCTGCGAGGAGCCTTTGACGTAACGCTTTTCTGTATACATAAAGGTGTATGCAAAGTGCAGAAAATACAGAGCATCTGCCTCAAACGCTTCTACACCGAGGTTGATGGCCAGTGCGCACAGTATCGTGATCAGATCTCTGTCATTGAACGTCGATAACAAATACTCGTAGGTGGTCATGCGGTTTAGCTTGCGGCTGGACAAAAATAGCTCAGGGTCCATTTCATATTCACCTAGAGTCATTCTGGCCAACATATAGTTCTGGTAGCCCACCGTTTTGATATCGTGAAAGAAGGCGTTCAAGCCTTCCTGAGCAGACGGAAACCTGGACAATAGAAACTGTTCAAGCTGGGCTCCATCTGCTGGCAGGGTCATCCGGGACGATCCGTGTATGATCGTCGTCAGCTCCTGATAAGGATAAAATGGCAGCAAGTCGATAAGGCCAGCTCGTTCCAGCGCGTTTGACAGATTGCCGTTGACACCAAAGCCGGTAATCTTGTGCAAGCTGCAGTCAAACGTATAATCCCGCTTTCTGACAAAGTTGCTCGCGTAGCCACCAGGTTTGGTGTGCTTCTCTACAACCACCACGCGTTTCCCGCTGGCCGCCATCACATTGGCGTAGACGAGGCCGGTCAAACCGGCCCCGACAACTATTTCATCTGCTTCGATAAGCGTGTGCATAACTAGCCAGTGACCGTTTCTTTTTGCTCGCGCAGTTCGTTCACAATATTGGATATTCCAGAAATGGTAATCATTTCCTCGTAACGAGTGGGCGGGATCTTGAACTTGAATTTTTTTTCCAGGTTGACGGCGACTTCCAGTCCCGCCAAGCTATCTAGCCCCAGGGCCGATAGATCCTGATCCGGATCAATTGTCATGGGGTCCAGTTCGGCAGCCTCGATAATGAGCTCCTGAATAAAGGTGTGAAGTTCTTGATTGTCCAATTGACTGACTCCTTCTATCTTGGGGTTAATTAACGTCTGTTAACACAACACGACATCGTCCATCTTCCAAACTTGTGCAGCAAACCCCCATCCCGTGGCAGCGCCTGCGAGAACTATGTGCTGCCTGGCCTGGATACGCTTTTGCTGTAGTGCTTTGAACAGCGTGAAGGGAAGCGATACCGAGACCATCACGCCTTGTTCTTCCATAGTGAGAAGGGTTCGTTCCTCTTCACATCCGACGCCGGAGGCCCAAGCATGAACCAGGAAGGGTGATGGCTGGTGAAATACGAAAAAATCGATGTCACGGAAGGTAAGGTCAGAGAGTGCGAGCGCCTGTCTGACAACTTTGGGCACCTCCTCCGGAACAAAAGCCTGCATCTTGGCCTGGCCTTCTTCGAGTAGGGTAAAGTAGAGCTTGTAGGTGTCTGAGCTGCAGGGGCTTTCCGGCAGTCGCCAGCGACCGGTCGCTATTTCGTAAAAATCAGCATTACTCGATTGCGCCATGGCCAGCATATCGGAGCAGCTGTCATCGCTGGCTGTCAGCAATGCGCAAGCACAACCGTCCCCGAATATGGTCGCGCTTCGTGCGGTAAAATCGAGCATGTTGGATATGTACTCGCTGCAAATCACCAAGGCATTGCGGGCTTGTCCACTCTTGATGAACGCCGTAGCCTGTCCCATTGCCAGCAAGAAACTCGCACATTCCATTTGTACGTCCCAGCACAGGGCATTGCTGAATCCGAAGTCGCGTTTAAGCGCGGCGTTCAGGCGGGGATAGAGCCTGGGGCGCTTTGCCAGCTCATCGGGGCCATCTGTCATAACCGGGCAGGACGAGGCGCAGATAACAAGATCGATGTCGTCCGGGACGAGCCCCGTTGATGTTAGGATACGCTTCACGCACTCGGCAGCAGCACGATACTCGTTCTCGCCATCTTCAGGACGGAAATAGCCTCGTTTTTGGACGCCCCAGAACTTCCACCAGCGATTGGACATTTCGGGTAATCGCTCAAATACCGGGTCGTCGTTCGCGTAGGATCGACGGGGCATCTGAACGGTGAGCGCACTTAACTTCACTGATTTCATGCTAGTGCCTTCTTTCTTGAAAGGGTTGTCGCTTCCACACTCAGGTTAAAAGGATCAAAACTCACGACGAGATAACTCTCTGACGGGGTGCACTCATGGTGCAGCTGAAAGGGAAGCTCGAAGGGCCCCAGGCAAGGTTTGTTATGGGATTCATCGGAAAACCATCGCTCGCACAGGTACCGCCTGGTGGGGCCTCCAAAGTGCGAGAGGTATCTATAGGTTTCCTCCACGCTCCGGCACAGCGATTCCTGATACGGAAAAGAGAAGCTCGCCTTGATACCCTTATCACTTAGGATATTGGACCTGAGGTCCACTTTTAGTGGTTGAAAATCACCAGAGATGTTCTGTCGGTGAAACTGTGCATTCTGGTCTGGGCTGAGCACCAACGCAAAGGCGCCGTCTGGAATGCGGAATCCGGACGTTTCGTCTGCACTCAGACCGTGACCGACGTCCATGCGGACCACCAGAACACGCCTCATCGACTGCATCAGTGCGAAATGGTTGATGATATGCAGGGTTTTGGCGAGGCTTGCGTCCATCATATCGAAGACGAAAGCGTTAGTTGCACCAATAAGCTTCTGCAAAGGGTGCCCTACGCGAGGTCCCATGATCGCTGGATCGTCAATCATGTGATCGGGCGACCAGGAGAGGCTCACGATAAGGTCGATATCTTTCGCCTTGCACTGTGCCATTTCTAAGGCTTGGTCGGCGGCTATTTTAAGGAACTCGATCCCCACACTACCGGCGGTCGCGACCGGCCGGGCATAGCCATAGGGACGGGGGTCGAGTTGGCTCAGATACTCGGGCAGGCAGCAGGATACCGATTGGAGGTTCATACGGCCTCTCCCTGCAGGTAGTTGTGAAGCTCCTCATGTGCCAGTTGTGCAATGGCTTTTCGTTCGACCTTGCCGTTGTCGTTACGCGGAAGTGAATCGACGACCAGCACCGATCGCGGGACCATGGGCGACTCAAACTCCTGTTTCAGCCACTGTTTGATCTCGGTCAGGAGCGCTTCGGAAATGTGATCACCCACCAGAAAGAGCGTGGGGGGGTGCAGGTCATTGCTTGGGGAACTGGCAACCAGAGCGGCCTCGCTGACAGATGAAAAACGGCTGAGCAGCCGGGTCTCGATGGCCTGTGGCGTGACCCAGCGTCCCTTTACCTTAAAGAGATCGTCGGCACGCCCGCGGAAATGGAAGTAACCGTTCTTGTCGCGACATACCCTGTCTCCGGTTCGATACCAGCCATTCATAAAACGGCTTCTCGTCTCTTCGGGCTGTCCCATGTAGCCTAAGGCCATGCTCGGCCCCTGAACGAAGAGGTCGCCTTCCTCGTCGGAGTGAATGACAATTCGTCCCGAGGAATCGACGATTTTGCAGTGGAAGCCGGCTAAAGGTTCTCCTGCGCAGCTGTAATCATTCAACGAGTGCGGCTGCGCCATAAAGATGTGCCCCATCTCCGTGGTGCCCAGTCCATCTCTCAGGTGCAGTCCCTGTTTTCGCCAAAAGGCGTATTCCGGCTCAGGTAAGGGGGCGCCGGCGGACACAGCGATTTCCACGCGGGAAAGACAATGGGCATGGAGCTGCAGATGGCGGTAGATACTGGGGACTGCAAAAAAATAGGAGGGATCAAACGATTCGACTGTATGGGCTGCCAGCTCTGGAGTAGGCCAACTGGTGTGCAGATAGGCATGCAGGCCGGCGTAGAGAGGAAAGAAAATACTGTTACCCATGCCGTAGCCAAAGAACATCCTGGGGACCGAGTAGCTTCTCTTGGTAGGTTTGGCATCGAGGTAATCAAGAGCCACTGCCTGACAGAAGCTTAATGTCGACCGCGTGCTGTGCATGACCGCTTTAGGGATTCCCGTGGACCCGGATGTGTATTGCAGGTATGCACAACAGTCTTCGCTTTGCTGGTGGAATTCTGATGGAGCAAGGCCATCGAGGCTATCGCAGTTCAGCCCGAAGTCGGAAAAGTTGACATGATCGGCATTTTCGTCAGTAAAGATTTTTATATTGGCAGTAATTCGGGCGCCGAACTCCCGAGTGGGCAAGGCAAACAGTGCCTTTGCGTTCCCGGTCGAAATTATATTTTCAAGTGTGATGTCTCGGCACCGGGGATTGATCACGGCGGGGATAGCACCGATAGCAATACAAGCGAGGAACAGACTGACCAGTGAAGGGCTATCATTGAGGCAGATCAGTACTTTGTCTCCTGGTGAAAAATGTGTCGACAAGCGTAGGGCTTTACGGGACACATCCTCTTTGAGCTGATAACGGCTTATGGTATGGCCATTAAACTCGTAAATAGGTAGAGCCTCATCCAGGCCGTTTTGGTAGAGGAGCTGTTCGGCCAGGTTCGAAGGCTTGTTTAAGACAGGCATGATCCCTCCAAGGCGTGGGCGTATTCTTCCAAAATGTTGAGACACCATTGCTGAATTCGGTGAGGAGTTTCCAAGGGTTGAGATTCTTCATCCAGCGCGAGCCCAACGAAGTGGGTCTCGTCTTCGGTCAGCGCCTTGGATTTTTCAAAGCTATATCCACTAGTGGCCCAGTGCCCCAGAATGGTGGCGCCATTTTCTACCGCTATATCGTGGATCATACCCATGGCATCAAGGTACCAATCCGGATAGCCGAACTGATCACCGAGGCCGTAGAGCCCGACAAACTTTCCTGTCAGGTCGAGTGCCTTGAATTCTTCCCAGCAGGTTTCCCAGTCTGACTGCAGGTGACCGTAATCCCATGTGGGTGCCCCGAACAGAAGAATGTCGTACTCGTCATACCCGGAGAACCCTGTTTCCTCTATGTCATTGGCCGTCACGGTGTCGTTGCCAAGACAAGCTACAATCTGTTCCGTGATAACTTCGGTGTTTCCCGATGTCGTCGCGTAGTAGGCTCCAATTTTCATGCTTTTGCTTTCGCCTCGGTTGATGGTGCGTTAGCGATGCCAAGATTCTAAAGGCCGTTTTTCCGAGTGCTGAAATCACACATCAACAGGCAATGCTTCGCCGAATTTCAATGGTTTATATTTTGTTGAAATTGGCCCGCTAATTCTTAGTTGGAGTTGCCCTAGGTATAAATTTTTGGCCGATGGTAGTATCGAAAAGTGACTCTGCGGGAGAGAACAATGGGTGAAGTTGATGTGGTCATTCAGGGAGGAGGGATTGCGGGGCTGGCTCTGGCCCGGTCGCTGCTGGATGGCGGCCTGTCGGTGTCAGTGGTGGAGTGCCGATCGACGCTTGAAACCGGTGGGGCGGGAATACTGCTGCAGGAGAATGCGCTGAAGGCCCTGTCCTGCATTGGGGTATCCGCGGGTGATCTGGGGGGGGGCCACAGTATCAAGCGGATTAACCTCGGGACGCGGGACTGCCCCAAGGCCATGAGTATCGCGGTGAAGGGCCGCGCCTTGGGATTGCCCAGATACCAGCTGTTGAACTGTCTTCAAGCAGGTGTCGATTCTGATTGCGTGGCATTGAATACCACCATCAAAGCCTGGACAAAACTGGGAGATGGCCGACTGAATGTCGAGTTAAGCGACGGCGGGCGACGGGTATGCCGGGTGATTGTGGCGGCCGACGGTGCCCATTCAACACTTCGTGAGCGAGTTCAGCAGCACAAGACCCGATATCGTGAGACCGGCCAGCATTGCTGGCGATTTCTGCTGGATGATATCGACCATGACAGTGAGTCCTATGAACTTCAAAACGGGAGGTCTCGCCTCGGCTTTATTCCTACGGCGGGCAGGCAGCTCTATGTCTACCTGACCGAATCCAGCCTGGACGAAGAATCCGCCGCTCGTAGGGGGTGGAGAGAGGTGCAGGATTCGATCAACGGATTTGGCTCCATGGGGAAAGTAATAGCCCAGAGAATCGATTCGGAAACCACCTTTTTACGGCATCCGATTATTGACGGGCCCGTTTTCATGCCCGTGGGGCCGGATATCATTTTCATGGGGGATGCTGCCCACCCGATGACACCCAATCTGGGGCAGGGTGCGGCCATGGCCTTGGAAGATGCCGCTATTCTGGGACCATTGCTAAGAACACGGGATCCGGAATGCGCATCAAAATTGTTTTGCCGATTGCGTCACCGGAGAGTGGCACGGTTGTGTTCGCTGTCGTACTGGGCGGGTGCGGTCGCACACGTCAGCAACCCCGGTTTGAGGCGCTTGAGAACCCTTGGGCTGCAATGCATTCCCGCCGCGGTCGTTCAATATCAGCAGCAGGTATTCAATCGCAGTTTCTATCGGCAGCTCAAGCGTATGGACTGTGATCTTGATACTGAAACCTGAAGATGCATCAGGCCGTGATGGCTCGCTGAGGTACAGGTTCCAGAGGTTGGGTGATGCGTTTGGAGGCTTCCAGAAAGTGCTTGAAGCTGTCGTAGTGAAGTAGCTGGGTATTGAAGTAGCAGTAGACTTTGGTCAGTATGCCACCATCTTCGTAATGTTTACTGAGATCGATCAGGGTACCGTCGTCGAGCGAGTCTTTAACAATGTGCAAGGGCAGTACCCCCCAGCCCAACTCCTGCATGATCAACGACTTCATGTCGTAGAACTGCTCGACGTAGCATACATCGTCGCTGACGGGGCGAAAGCAAGGGGCAACTTCAGAGTCCGAGCAGGAAAGACAAATCTGCCGGTAGCGCACGAGGTCGCTGGCACAAGTAATGCTGGCATTAGCAAGCGGGAAATCGCGATGACATACGACAACGCCTCTGCAATACCCTAGTACGGACTGGGAAAAGTGCTTGGTTTTCAGCTCCTCGTGTATCGTGATGGCAACTTGGGCGCCGTTATCCCTCAGGAACTTCATGCTATCTGCGGGGGAGCCCCTCTTGATAGTCACAGTTTCGAACTGCTGGCTGACGATGAGGTGTTCAATAGCTTGGCAGATACTGGACGGGATGGCATTGTCGACGAATATTTCAAGCGCCAGTTTGCTGGTTTGAAGGCTGTCGACAACACCATCAATGACATGAGAGTAGTCGAGCAGGTTCCTGAGGTAGGGAAGCAGCTTTATCGCTTCTTTCGTGGGCATGGCTTTGTGCCCTTCCCTGCAGAGCAAGTCTATACCGAGGTCGATTTCCAGTTTAACAACACTGTTGCTGATGGATGTTTGCGATTTCCTGAGTCTTCTCGATGCCGCCTGTATTGAGCCACTATCAATAACCTGCAAGAATGCTTTCACGTGGTTGAAATTTTTAATAAGCATTGATCAGACCTGCCTTGGCGACCACTATTGTAGATAAAGAAAAGGAATTTTGACGACAACCCGGCGGGGACGGCACTTATTTCATTGTGTGCCGGACTAGGTGAATCGTGCCGGATGTAAGCGTTGAGCATGATTCAAATGAATTTTGCCACAAAGTCTTTGCCATTTCAAAGCCTTGAAGTTCAATGGACTTTTTGATGATGTTGCATATGTGATGTCGATATCTTCGCACAGAGTAGGATACAGGGAATAGGTCGGAATATGATTGGGTAGTGGCAACTTCCGCTGTTATTAACCCGGCGACAGTTTCGAACGCTTATATACCCAGGGCCTGCGCAGCTTTTAGGCCAGATTTTCCAGATGTAAACTACCAGCCGGCTAATATATCTTCCCCGTTTTATTGCGCTACAAGGTGTCCAACACTTCGTCTACCAATACCCCGTCCGGGACATTGCCCCCAAAATCATCGCAGATCGTTTCCGGGCCGGTCAGATCAGCGACCTCGATGCGTACCAGAAAAGTTCACCGGCCAGCTCTGCTTTTGCTGGTCCCACCCCGGGACCCCGCTTGCACCTATACACCCTGTTCAGCTGACGTTACTCTCTAACAAAGAAATGGTTGCATATTCACCCCTGAGGAGAGGCGAGAGATGGATACTTCCAACCCCCTGTGGCAAACCGGCTGGTATTGTGACGGCCAGTGGCGTACCGTCCCCGACAGTTACGAGGTGCGCAACCCGGCCAGTGGCGAGGTTATCGCCGAGGTGGCCCGTTGCGGCGGCGCCGAAACCGGCGAGGCCATCGCCGCCGCCGAGCGGGCCCTGGCCCGCTGGCGCAAGACCACACCCAAGGAGCGGGGCGCCGTGCTGCGCCGCTGGTACGAGCTGATGATGCAGCACCAGGACGAGCTGGCCGAGCTGATGGTGCTGGAGCAGGGCAAACCCCTGGCCGAAGCCAGGGGCGAGGTGGCCTATGCGGCCAGCTTCCTCGAGTGGTTCGCGGAAGAGGCCAAGCGCGCCTACGGCGAAACCATTCCCAGCCCCAAGCAGGAAAACCGGCTCTGGGTGATAAAGGAGCCGGTGGGCGTGATTGCCGCCATCACCCCCTGGAATTTTCCCTTCGCCATGCTGACCCGCAAGGTGGGGCCGGCCATCGCCGCCGGTTGTACCGCCGTGGCCAAGGCCTCGGAGGAAACGCCCCTCTGTGCCAACGCCCTGGCGGTGCTGGCCGAACGGGCGGGCATGCCGCCCGGGGTACTCAACCTGGTGTCCGGCGATGCCCCGGCCATCGGCGAGGCCATGATGGCGAGCCCCGTGGTGCGCAAACTGTCCTTTACCGGCTCCACCCGGGTGGGCAAGTTGCTGATGGCCAGGGCCGCCGACACGGTGAAGAAGCTCTCCCTGGAGCTGGGCGGTAATGCGCCCTTTATCGTGTTTGACGACGCGGATCTGGATGCGGCCGTGGCCGGGGCCCTGGCCTCCAAGTTCCGCAACACCGGCCAGACCTGCGTGTGCGTCAACCGCTTCTTCGTGCAGGACGGCATCTACGACGCCTTCGTCACCCGTCTGGCCGAGGCCGCTTCCGCCATGAAGGTGGCCGAGGGACTGACCCCCGGCGCCCAGCAGGGACCGTTGATCAACCCGGCGGCGCTGGAAAAGGTGGAGCGCCACGTGGCGGATGCCCTGGCCCGGGGTGGCAAGCTGGTGTGCGGCGGGGCACGCCATGCGCTTGGCGGTACCTTCTACCAGCCGACCGTGATCCGCGATGCCCATGAAGACATGCAACTGGCCCAGGAGGAAACCTTCGGCCCGGTGGCGGCCTGTTTCCGCTTCCAGGACGAGAGCGAGGCCGTGAGCCGTGCCAACGCCACCCCCTTCGGCCTGGCGGCCTACTTCTACACCAAGGATCTGAACCGGGTGTTCCGGGTGGCCGAGGCGCTGGAGTCGGGCATGGTGGGGGTAAACGAGGGCATCATCTCCAACGAGGTGTCCCCCTTCGGCGGGGTCAAGGAATCCGGCCTGGGCCGGGAAGGCGCCCGCATCGGCCTGGAGGAGTTTCTGGAAACCAAGTACGTCAACCTGGGGGGGCTGGGCTAGCCTTCAGAACCCGTTTGCGAAGCTTGTCTGTTACCACCTAGCGAAGAGTCAACAGGGCCACCACCACCGACACGTTGCGGAGCCTCCATGGAGGGTTTACGGCCTGTCGGCGGAGTAGGATGCTTGGGTCGAGTATAAGAGGTTCCAAGCGGTCCTCATGGCAGCCAGCGGAGCAGCCGTTCCAGCATGGCGTCGGCTACGGAGCGGGGCTTCTGCCCATCCTGGTCACCTGGGGCTACTTGTCTCCGTTGTTGCGTCGGGCTGGTGGCAATCAATTGGAGTCGGTGTCGTTCACTTCCTCTTCCGGCGGCATCTCAGCCCCGTTTCCCCCTCGTCGGGAGGGAACGCTTCTTCCGCTTGCGACGTCGGTGACGGCTCTTTATCCAATACGTCTATGCTCTGGGTAGTGCCTCTCAGCACCATGAGCGAACGGCTCTCCTGAGCCGTGAGCGGGCCGAACAACAGAAGGCCGATGAAGGCAATCGGCACGGCAGGGATTTTCATTTCTTGCCCTCGGGAAGGGAGATATCGTTTAAATCCAGCCCTCCCTGTATGTGGGAGGGCCGGCGGTCCATCTCGCTTTCACCGGAAAACAGACGAGAAACTATTTGGTGCAGGAAGTGATGAAGTAGTAGTCCACATCGTCATAGATGGCTCCGACATCATACCCAGTCTCGGGATAGAGCTCGGCGTCACCACCTTTGGCCCCGTACTTGGACTCCTTGGCATGGTGTGAGGCAATCTTGGAGATAACGCATCCACGGCGCTTGCCGCTCAGGTCGGAATAGTGGGCGTTGATATATTCATTGGCGATGGCCGGCGGTGCCTTGAACTCGACGGACAGGAACTCCACGACCGACAGATAGGCGGTTTCGCAGACATCGTTGGGGCCGCTTTTCTCCGCACTGACTTCCACCGAATAGGAGCCCAGCGCCTCGAAGGTGGCGGTGTAGGCGATGACGACCTCATTTTCGGCGCCACCCACACTGCAGGTGCCGGTGCCACCGGTTTGGTTGGTACAAATGTTGTGACCTGGTGCTTTTTCACCACTGTACGCCAGGTCACCATCGAATTTGACATCCAGGCTGTTGTAGGAAGGGATGTTGTCGATAAGGTCTACGGTAAGCAGTAAGTCTTCGCTCCAGGGGCCTGAGCCGGTGACATAGATAGTGCCGGGGGAGACGGTTACCCGGGGCTCATCCGATACTGGGCAGAGCTCTTCCGCCATCGAGACTGTGCTGGTTAGCAGGGTAGCGGCGCCAGCCAGCAGGCTGGCGCCGAGGGTCATCGGTCTGATTATCATGCTACTTCTCCTTGTGCCTTGTTATACCTGTTCCTTTCCCTGGAAACGGGTCATGGATGATGCTGTTTTCCTCTAGCTTTGCGCAGAAGTTACAGGTCATGTCAGAACTCTAGATGAAGTGATGACCAAGGTGCGCAGGAGATACTGGCTGCTTTTGTAGTTGTTATATGTGAATTCTTGCTCTTAAATTCAGGATGAATGTCATGTCTTTTTCAACTCAGCGTCGCGAGCCAAAGGATTGGTAACGTGGAAAAGGAAAACTCAAACGCCATACGTGTCCTGCTGATGACCGAATTCCCGATAGTGGAATGGGGGCTCCTTAAAGCCCTTGAAAGTGGTTATCCCCGAATGATCGCCAGCGGCTGCACGGGCTGTTTGGCGAGAGCATTGGCTCTGCTGGACGATGGTCCGGTGGATCTGGTCTTGCTGGACTTGGATGGCAGCCATGGTGTGGATACGGTACGCACGCTGGCCGACGTGGGCAAGGCCAGGGTATTGGTGCTTACCAGTTCGCAAGATATTGATCTATATGATGCTGTCGTGTTATCCGGCGCAAGGGGGGTCGTGAGGAAGAACGACCCTGTCGAAGTGATGCTGAAAGCGGTGGGCCGCGTATCCGGCGGTGAAATGTGGGTCGATCGTGTGGCGGCAGGGCGGATATTGACCAAGTTGACAAGCAAGAAAACTGAACAAAACCCCATTATGATGAAAATCGACCAACTGACCCGCAAGGAGCGGCGGGCCGTCGCCGAGATCGGGCGCGATGCCTCCATGCCGATTCGTGAAATAGCGGAGCGGCTCTACATCAGTGAACATACGCTCCGCAACCACCTGACATCCATATACGCCAAGCTAGGGCTATCCGGCAGGCTGGAGTTGTTTGTCTTTGCCAACAAACACCGGCTGATTGATTAACACAGGGCCCCAGACTCTGCTGGCGCTACCCCGTCCAGGCTCCGTAGCCCTGCTTGTCTGGCGCGGCTTGTTAGTTGCCGTTAAACATGGCCGCCATGGCGGCTTCCCTGTCGTGTTCGCCCGGTTGGGCGGTGCTGTCGGGTTCGGAGGACGGGGCACTTTCCAGTTGTTGCAGCTGCCGCTCCGCCGCCTGCAACTTGGCCCTGGCTTCGGCCAGTTCGGCCTGCAACTGTCCAAGGGGGGGCTCTTCGGTTGTTGCCGGCAGGGCCTGGACTTGCGGCGCCGGGTTCTGCGGTGTCAGCACCGGGGCCTGCTGAGGGGAGCTCACGGGGCCGGCCAGGGACTGCAGCGCCGGAGCCGTGTTGTGGTTCAGCCAGTCCTGCATGGCGGCGGGCCATACCGCCGCCCGGCCGGTATGGGATTCGGTGAACACCTTGGTCTGCTCGCCGGTATTGAGCAGGGCCGCGATCTGGTTGGTTTCCGAGTTCCACACCAAGCCGGCTCGCTCCGTTCCTTCCTGCGGGCTATAACGGGAAGCCAGGTAGAACAGCGGGCCTTCCTGCTGCAATTCGGTCGCGGTGCGCAGCAGGTTCACCGTGGTGTCGTAATGGGGCCCGAGCAGGCCGGTCATCCGGGTCTTGATCACCGGTTGTTCGAACAGGTTGGTGGTGTTGGGGTCCAGCCCCACCAGGGGTTTGAGCAGGGCCCACATCAACTGGCCCTGGCCCATGGCCAGCATGGGGGCCACACAGGCGCTCAGCAGCAGGCTGAGTACGGCCGCGTTCAACAGGGTCAATAGACGCATCTGAGAATCCATTTAGTTTATGAAAAACAAAGGTTTACCTAAACGAGTCCGGCATAGGACCGGCGCCTCGCAGCAGGCGGGCGCACGTTACCATAAATCGATGAAAAAGAAGCCTGGGCGGTGAAAAAATAATACGGCCTTTTCGAGCGTCGTTTCCCTCCCGCTTTGGCCTGGTGATAGCCTAAGCTTATGACTTGGCGAAAAGAACCCGCGCTCTCTGCCATCCATCCCATCCCCGCGTCGGCCAGGCGTGCAAGCGACAGTATCTGGTGGTATCGGCATGACCACGGGCTCCGCCGGGGAGCCCGTGAAGCATGGCGGTCAGCCCGCGACCATATTCCTGAAACGGCGGAGTGCCAATATGAAGAACACCAGGGCACTGGTGACGATGGCCAGCAACTGGGGCCAGACGACGTCCATCCCAGCCCCCCGGTAGAGGATGGCCTGGGCCATGGCCACGTAGTGGGTGGAGGGGGAGAATTGCATCAGTCCCTGTAACGGTTCGGGCATGGAGTCGAGCGGGGTGACTCCCCCCGAGAGCAACTGCATCAGCACAAATACCGGAATGGCCAGCAATCCGAACTGGGGCATGGTCCTGGCCAGGGTGGCCAGCCAGATGCCCAGCGCCGTGACCGATCCCAGGTAGATCAGGGAGCCGAAAGCGAACAGGGCTATCGAACCCGGTATCGGCACGCCCAGCAGGCCCTGTACCACGGCATAGAGGGAGATCATGGCCGCCGCCAGTATCACCAGGCCGTTGGCCCAGATCTTGGCCACCATGATGTGGGTGGCCGACAACGGCATCACCAGCAGGTGCTCCAGAGTACCGTGTTCCCGCTCCCGGATCACCGCGGCTCCGGTGAGGATAATGGCCAGCAGGGTGACGTTGTTGACCAACTGCATCACCGACATAAACCAGCTGGTGTCCAGGTTGGGGTTGAACCAGGCGCGGATCTCCAGTTCGAGCGGAGCCGCTTGCCGCGTTCGGCCGTACTGGCTCAGGGCTTGCACCAGTACCTGCTCTACATAGCCGGCACCGATGCCGGCCTGGCTCATGGCGCTGGCATCCACCTGTAATGCCAGCTCCGCCGGCTCGCCGGCGTGTACCCGGGCGCTGAAACGAGGGGGGATCTGCAATACGAAGGTGACTTCCCCCAGCTCCAGCAGCCGGTTGATCTCGGCATCCGTATCCACTCGCAGTGGCGGTTTGAAATAAGGGGGCAGAAAGGCCTCCGCCAAGGCCTCGGACAGGGGCGAGTGATCCAGATCCTGGATGGCGATGGCGGCGTTGCGCACCTCGGTGTTGGCACCCTTGGCTACCGAGTAGATGGCCAGGGTAAAGGTGTAGAGGATCAGCAACAGCATCACCGGATCTCGCAGCAGGCTGGCGAGCTCTTTCAACCCGAGGGCCCAGCTGATGCGCACAAAGGACGTCATGACTCCTGCTCCTGCATGGCCAGTACGCTGGCCGTGATAAAGACAATCCCGAAGGCGGCCAACCACAGCAGGCTGGGCCAGAGTTCGGCAAAGCCCAGTGCCTTGGCGAAGGTGCCCACCGACACCGTCTGGAAATAGCCGGCGGGAAAACCGAGACCTATCCACCTGGCGACACCGGTCAGGGCCGACATGGGTACGATCAGCCCGGAGAAGTTGACCGCCGGCATGATGGTCAGGATGGCGGCACCGAACAGGGCCGCTACCTGGGTGCGTACGAAGGTGGAGATAAAAAGCCCGATGGCCGTGGTGGCCGCCACGTACAGCAGACAGCCGAGGGCCAGCACCCCGAAGCTGCCGGTCACCGGTACCCGGAACAGCCAGAGTGCCAGCAGCACCATGCAAAGGGCGTTGATCAGGGCAATGGCGATATAGGGCAGTTGCTTGCCCAGCAGAAATTCGAGCCGGCTGACCGGAGTGGCGTAAAGGTTAAGGATGGAGCCGAGCTCCTTTTCCCGTACTACTCCCACCGCCGTCAGCATGGCCGGGATCACCGCCAGCAGCAGCATGATCACCCCGGGTACCATGGCATTGACGCTGCGAAAATCCTGGTTGTAGCGAAAGCGGGTTTCCAGGCTGACCGACGGGCGATCCTGCCGCAGGTAGGACGCCAGAAAACCCTGCTGCACGCCAAGCAGATAGCCTCGGGTGGTCTCGGCCCTGAAAGGCATGGCTCCGTCCAGCCACACCGCCAGTTCGGTCGGCCTTCCCCGGCGCAGATCCCGGCCGAAGCCGGGAGGAAGGGTCACCACCAGCCGCAGTTCACCGCTCTGTAGCCGGCGTTCCGCCTCCTGCTCGCTGAATACCGGCGGCCGTGCCTCGAAGTAACGGGACCCTTCCAACTGTTCTGCATAGGCCCGGCTGGCGGTGCTCTGATCCTGATCGAACAGGGCGTAAGGCAGGCGTTCCACGTCGAAGGAAATACCGTAGCCGAATACCACCATCAGCAGCAGGGTGCCAAGCAGGGCGAAGCTGAGCCGGATGGGGTCCCGACGGACCTCCATGGCTTCGCGTCGGCCGTAGGCCCAGAGCCGGGCCGGAGAGAAGCGGGGTTGAGTGGTGTGGTCCTCTGCTCCGGGCGGGGGGAGTTCGCCCGATGGCGACGGAGGCTGAGCCTGCTCCAGATAATGGATAAAGGTGGCCTCCAGGCCGTTCTGGCCGCTATCCGCCTGCAATTGCGCCGGGGTACCTTCGGCCAGGATCCGGCCGGCATGCATCAGCGAGATGCGATCGCAGCGGGCCGCCTCGTTCATAAAATGGGTGGACACGAAGATGGTCACCCCCTCCCGACGCGATAGCTGGTGCAGCAGGGTCCAGAACTGATCCCGGGCGATGGGGTCCACCCCCGAGGTGGGCTCGTCCAGGATCAGCAGGGCCGGTCCGTGCAGTACCGCCACCGCCAGTTGCAGGCGCTGGCGCAGGCCGAGGGGCAGCTCGTCGGCGATATGTTCGGCCACGGCGGTCAGCTCGAAACGGGACAGCATGGCCTCGACCCGGCCGGGTTTGTCGCTCAACTGATAGAGGCGGGCGTGTAGCATCAGGTTCTGACGTACCGACAGCTCACCGTAGAGGGAAAACGCCTGGGTCATGTAACCCACTCGGCGGCGCACCGCCAGGCTGTGATCGGTCACCGCCTCGCCGAACAGTTCTGCGCTGCCCGACGTCGGCGGCAGCAGGCCGGTCAGCATTTTCATGGTGGTGGTCTTGCCGCAGCCGTTGGAGCCGAGAAAGCCGAAAATTTCTCCCTGGCGAATGGTGAGGCTGACCTTGTCCACCGCGGTGAAATCCCCGAAACGACAGGTCAGCTCATGGGACGAGATGGCAACGTGTTCATCGGCTCCGGCCAGGGGCAGGGGGCTGAAGGGGGTAAAGCCGGCTCGGCGGGACTCGGGCAACAGGGCCACGAAGGCCTCTTCCAGAGTCTGGCTGCCGGTCTGCTCCAGCAACTGGCGGGGGCGGCCTTCGGCCAGCACCTGGCCCTGATCCATGGCGATGACCCTGTCCATGGCCATGGCTTCTTCCATATAGGCGGTGGCCAGCAGCAGGCCCATGGCCGGACGCAGGGCACGGATCTGCCCGACCAGTTCCCAGAACTGGCGCCGGCTCAGGGGATCCACCCCGGTAGTGGGCTCGTCCAGCAGCAGCAGATCCGGTTCGTGGATCAGGGCGCAGCACAACCCCAGTTTCTGTTTCATGCCGCCCGAGAGTTTGCCCGCCGGGCGTTCGCGAAAGTCCCACAGACGGGTGGCCTTCAGTAACTGTTCGCCTCGCTGGGTGCGGGTAATGGCATCCTGGCCGAACAGCCGGCCGAAGAAATCCAGGTTTTCCCATACCGACAGGGTGGGGTAAAGATTTTTGCCCAGGCCCTGGGGCATGTAGGCGAGCCGGCTGCAGATTTCCCGGCGGGCGGCCGGATCGCGAACATCGGCTCCCAGCACCCGGAGCTCGCCCTGCTGGGGCTTGCGACTGGCGGCGATCAGGTCGAGCAGGGTCGACTTGCCGACTCCGTCCGGCCCTATGATGCCCAGGCTTTCTCCCGGGGCCAGGCTCAGGGCGACATCGCCCAGGGCCGGGGTGGCGCCGTAGCGATAGCCGACGCCGCTTAACTGGAGGCTGTTCATAACGTCAGGTCACTCTCCAGCCGGCTCGGCCAGGGTTGATCCGCAGCCAGGCGGATCCAGGCTTCCCCGGGCAGCCCGGTCTTGACCTGCTCCAGGTGCTGCTCCAGCAAGGCCACCGGCAGGCGCACCTTGACCCGGAACATCAGCTTGTCCCGCTCGTTGCGGGTTTCCACCTGTTTGGGGGTGAATTGGGCTTCGCCGGCGACGAAGCTGACTTCGGCGGGAATGGCCCGACCCGGCAGTGCGTCCAGCAGGATACGGGCCTCGGCACCCAGGGCCACCCGGCCGGCGACGGTCTGGGGCAGGAAGATGGACATGCTGACATCGGTCAGATCGAGCAGGGTCAGCACCCGGCCCCCGGCGGGCAGCACTTCGCCCACGTTGGCCAGCCGGTACTGGACCCGGCCGGCGCGCGGGGCCAACAGGCTGGCTTCCTGCAGCTCCACCTGCAGGGCATCGAGGGCGGCGGCGGCCTCGTCGATGGCCGAGAGGGCGGCCACGGCCTGTGCCTTGGCCGCATCCAGGGCGGCGGAGGCTACCTTTTGAGCGGCCAGGGCTTCGTCCAGTTGGGCCTGGGGCACCACGCCCCGCTGATGCAGGGTGCGATAGCGCTGCAATTGCTGGTTGCGCCATTCCAACTGACTTTCGGCCTGGGCCACCTGGGCCTGGCTGCTGACCTGGTGATCCCGGCTTTGGCGCAGGCGGGCCTCGGCCTGGCGGAGTCGGGCGCGCACATTGTCGGTGTCCATCAGCGCGAGTTCCTGGCCGGCCTCGACAAAGTCGCCTTCTACCACCTTCAGCTCGGCCAGACGCCCGGCGTACTTGGTGGCCAGGTCCAGCTCCACCGCCTCGATGCGGCCATTGCCGGAGGTGAAGCCCTTCGGCTCCTCGCTGCCCAGCCAGTGTTGGCCGGCCACGATCGCCAGCACCGCCAGCACGGCGGCACCCACTATTATCGCTTTACCCATGTTGTTATCCCTGTGTTGTTGTTATTGAGAGGGCTGCCTTGTCTGCTCCGACCACTATAGCCAAATGGGTATATATTGCATCCACCCCGAGTTGATTTTGTGAAAGCGGCTGTTCAGTCGGATGAACAGCGGGCATGACCCGGCCACGACTTTTTGGCACTCTTACGCTTTTTAGGCAGGAGCAGACGATGAGCCGGACAACAAGATGGGGGCTGGTACTGGCCTTGTTATTGGGGGGCTGCGGCGGCGAAGTTCGACAAGAAGTCCGTCTGCTGAGTGGCGAACAACGCCAGGAACTGGCCAGCAGCCATATGGCCGCTGTCGTATTGGAGCAGGCCGGTGTTGAGGTGAGCATCAGCCAGGCCAATCTCGGCCAGAGCTGGCAGCGGCTGTGGGCCGGCGAGGCGGATGTCAGCCTGAGCATCTGGATGCCCGAGGCTTCGTCCCCCTTTGTGGAGCGTTTCTTCGAACGGCTGCATGATCTGGGACCCAATTACCTGGGGCCTCGTCTCGATGAGGTCGACTGGCCGGCAGGCGACAGGCCCCATACCCTGGCCCGCCGGGCCCTGGAACGGAGTGCGCCCGAGGCACTCGAGATCCTGGCCGGCTTGCGCTGGCAGCAGGAGGATCTGGAATGGGTGCTGGCCGAGTGGGAAGCCGGCGGTGATCCGAAACAGGCGGCCGAGGCCTGGCTGGCGCGAAAAGAAGGCACCGACTGAGGCGGATGCTACTCACGGTATGGATAATCTGGTCCTGCTGCTGTCCGGATCGGCGCGGGACGGCTAAGTTTTAACAGGGGAGACAGGGAGCGGGATAACAGGGTCAGCAGCCAGGCTGGCGGTCTCTCAATGTTAAAGGAGTAACATATCATGTCTTATATCCGGAACACTCTGCTCGGGATGGCGGGGTGGTTGCTGGTCGGTGCCGTTTCGGCGCAGCCGGCACAAGGTTTGATACGGGCGGGGTTCGAACCCTGTCCGAGCCCAGACCAGTCATCCGAATCCCTGGTCACCCCCTGCATGGCCATGGTGTTGTTCGGCGATACCTTCGAACCGGGCAAGGGGGCACGGTTGCTGAGGGGCGCCGGCGCCGTGGTGCGTTTCGACTTTCCCTCCCTCAACGGAGCGGCGGTATTGGTGCCGAACGAGCGGGTCTATTGGGCTCTGGTCCAGGATCAGCGTATCGTCCGGTTGATCCCGGACCGGCGGCTGGGCATTGCCGCGCCCCCCGGCAGCTGTAGCCCCTGGCCTTCCTGCAGGAACAACAACAATGATGGCGGTGATGGCGGTGATGGCGGTGATGGCGGTGATGGCGGTGATGGCGGTGATGGTGGTGGTGCGTTCAGTGACACTATCCCGGCCGGGGTGGCGCGCATCGGTGGCGATCAAGTGTGGGGAGAGAAGGCGACCGGTCTGGGTGTTACCGTTTGGGTGGTCGATACCGGTGTGGATGGCAATCATGCCGATCTGGTGGACGGCTACGCCGGCGGCGTCACCTGTCTGGGGACGGCTGCGGCGGCCAGTTGCGAACCGGATGGCGGCGCCGACGATAACGGCCATGGTACCCATGTGGCGGGGATAGCGGGTGCGCGCCGGAACAACCTCTATGTGGTGGGGGTGGCGCCGGATTCGGCCATCGCCTCGGTCAAGATACTGGACAGTACCGGTAACGGCTACGACTCCAACCTGCTGGCCGGGCTGGACCATATCGCCAGCCATGCCATCGGAGGCCGGCATGTGGTCAATATGAGCCTGGCCCGTCCGGGCAACTGCCAGCCCGGAGAGGAAGACAGCGGGGCCGTCCTTATCAGCGAGAGCTTGACCCTGCTGCAGCAGCTGGGGGTGATCGTGGTAGCGGCTGCCGGCAACGATCCCAACAAGGAGATCTCCGACATGGTGCCCGCCGGTTGTCCCCAGGCCATCGCGGTGGCCAGCACCACTGCCCAGGATGGCACCAGCAAGTGCCGGGCCTTGCACGGCAGCATTCTTGCGGACACCGCCTCCTATTTCACTACCGACGGCGCTGGCGTGGTGGTATCGGCGCCCGGCTCCAGCCGGGAGGACAACACCTGCGGCGGCATCCAGCCCAAGGGAATACTGTCTCTGGCGATGGGAGGGGGTACCACCGAAAAAAGCGGCACCAGCATGGCCGCGCCCCATGTGGCCGGATTGGCGGCCTTGATGCTGGAAGCCGCTCCGGGGCTGAGCCCGGAAACGGTGTCTTCCCTGCTCGGCTGTCACGCCACTCGGCGCGGGCAAGCCCCCCTGTCCCACCCTTTTATCAGCCAGTCTTTTGATGGCGTGAGGGAGGGCATCGCCTGGGCCCCGGCTGTGGTGGGCGCCCTGAACTGCAACTGACGACAGTGTGTTCGGGTGTCTGCCGGGCCGGTGGACGCCCGTTTCGGGGCCATCAGGCCGGCAATCCCAGTATGCTGGTGGCGATACTGAAGTAGATCAGTACCCCGCTGGCATCGGCGATGGTGGTCACCAGGGGCGCGCTGGCGGTGGCCGGGTCCCAGCCCAGCCGGTTCAGGATAAAGGGCAGGCCCATGCCGATAAGACTGCCGACCATGACGATCACCAGCATGCTCAATGACACCACCAGGGCGATATCGGTTCCGCCACGGAAGGCGCCGAGCAGGGACACCGCCAGCGCCATGGTCAGGCCCAGGCCGGCAGCCACTATCATCTCCCTTCCCAGCAGACTGCCCCAGTCCACCAGCCGCACGTCGCCGGTGGCGATGCCGCGCACCATCAGGGTGGCGGCCTGGGAGCCGGCGTTGCCGCCGCTGTCGATCAGCAGGGGCAGAAAGAACACCAGCACTATGTAGGCTTCTATGGTCTCCTCGAAATGGGCGATACCGGCGCCGGAGAAGAGATTGGCGAACACCAGCAGCAGCAGCCAGACGATGCGCTTGCGGTACAGGGTGAACAGGCTGGCATGGCGCAGGCCACCCTCCAGTTTGCCGATGGTGCCGCCTTTGTGGATGTCTTCGGTGGCTTCTTCCTCGGCCACGTCCATGGCGTCGTCGTAGGTGACGATACCCACCAGCCGCTGCTCCGCGTCCACCACCGGCAGGGCCAGCAGATCGTAGCGGCTGATAAGCCGGGCCACTTCTTCCTGGGGCAGCTCCACCTCGGCCAGGACCAGCTCCGTGGTCATCAGCGAGCGGATACCGGAGGCGGGGCTGTTCAGGATCAGCTCCCGCAGCGACAGGGTGCCGACCAGCCGGCGCCGATCGTCCAGTACATAGAGCTGGTAGATGGTTTCGGCGTCCGGCGCGGTCTGGCGCACCAGGGCCAGGGCTTCGGCCACATTGGCCAACTCGGGCACGGTGACATAGTCGGTGGTCATCAGGGCACCGGCGGTACCCTCCCGGTAGCTGGCCAGGCGGCGCACGTCTTCGCGCTGGCCCCGGGCCATGTGGCGCAGGATGGCTTCCTGGCGCGGCTCGGGCAGCTGGTTGAACAGATCCGCCCGCTCGTCGGCGTGCATCCTGGCCATCAGTGCGGCCAGTTCCCGTTCCGGCATCAGGCGGGCCAGGCTCAGTTGCCGCTCCTGTTCCAGATAGCCGAAGGTGTCGGCCTGCTCCGGCAGGGGGTGATGGCGCAGCAGGTCGAGGGCCGAGGCCGGATTTTCCTGGGTCAGGAAATCGGCCAGATCCGCCGGCTGCAGTTCGGCGATCAGGTGGGTGATGGCATTGTCATCGTGGCGGGCCATGGCGGCGCGCAGCGCTTCGGAAAGAATAGCGTAGGTCATGGTTATCTCCCGGCCGGGCCTGTCTGGCCCGTGGCGACGACCGCGGAGATGGGCGGTGGAGAGCTCTAACGGACGGCAACAGCCCCCGGCCTGTTACAAGGCTCGGAAGTGGTTGTGTGCAAACAACAACTACTGGGTTCCATTAGTATCTCTACCGTGAAGCCGGATATTCGGCGCGCGCAATCTACCCGATTTTAAGAGCCATATCAATGCGAGATGGGGGACATCCATCCCAAGAAGCTGGAACTGCAGCTCGACGGCCCGGAGAAAATGAACGACATCCCCAAGCCGCAGTAACGCCGTCCACAAGACGGCCCCTGCTGAGGGGGCGAGCTTGACATTGTCCGCCGCTCGAGCTTTGTCGTAGACTCATTTCTGTGCCAGGCGGAGCCTGGCCGCCCTTTTACCCATAACAACGAGACGCTGCCATGACCTGTGCAAATGGATTTGATGCCGACAGGGATGTCTATCGGACATTGCTGGAGTCCACCAAGGCGATTCCCTGGAAAATAGACTGGCACAGCATGACTTTCAGCTACATAGGGCCGCAGATCGAGGCGCTGCTGGGCTGGTCGCCGGACAGCTGGACCAGCGTCAACGACTGGGTGGAACGGATGCACCCGGAGGACAGGGAGCGGGTGGTGGACTTTTGCGTCAGCCAGTCCCAGGCCGGTACCGATCACGAAGCGGATTACCGGGCCCTGACCAAGAGCGGGGACTATGTGTGGATCCGTGACGTGGTGCATGTGGTGCGCAACGAGCGGGGCGAGGTGGAGTCGCTGGTCGGCTTTATGTTCGATATCAGTGAGCGCAAGCAAACCGAGCAACGGCTTCTCCAACTGCAGAAGGAACTGGAGGCGCTGTCGTTCAGGGACGGCCTCACCGGCGTGGCCAACAGGCGTATGTTCGACAAGACCCTCGAGCAGGAATGGGCCGACGCCCGGCGTCGGCGGCAACCGCTGTCGCTTGTGCTGCTGGATATCGACTGCTTCAAGGAATATAACGATCATTTCGGCCATATCCAGGGTGACAACTGCCTGATAATGGTGGCTCAGACCCTGAACCGGGCCGCGACCCGCCCCCGGGATTTCGTCGGGCGCTACGGCGGTGAGGAATTTGTGCTGATCCTGCCCGAGAGCGATACCCGGGCCGCCCGCACCGTGGCCGAGCGCTGCCAGCAGTTGCTTGGCGAGCTGGGCCTGTCTCATCCGGATGGGTGTGCCGGCCCTACCGTCACCCTCAGCCTGGGAGTGTCCACCCTCATCCCCGGTGAGGCAGACAGCCCCCTGGCCTTCCTCGAATCGGTGGACAGGCTGTTGTACCGGGCCAAGCAGCGGGGCCGCAATCGTATCGAATACGGCTGATGTCCGGCGGTCGCGGAGCGGACAACGGCCGCTATCCGTCTTTATAATGTGAACACTTTTATCAACAGGAACAGATGATTATGACCATTCTGGGAACTCCTCTTTCGGCTTCGGCCACCCGGGTGCTGCTGTGCGGCGGCGGCGAACTGGGCAAGGAAGTCGTGATAGAACTGCAGCGGCTGGGGGTGGAAGTAACAGTGGTGGATCGCTACGCCCATGCTCCGGCCATGCAGGTGGCCCACCGTTCCCACGTTATTTCCATGCTGGACGGAGCCGCGCTGCGGGAGGTGATCGAGCAGGAGCGGCCACACCTTATCGTACCCGAGATCGAGGCCATCGCCACCGACACCCTGGCCGAGCTGGAGCGGGAAGGTTTCACCGTGGTGCCCACCGCCCGTGCCACCCAGCTCACCATGAACCGGGAAGGTATCCGCCGGCTGGCGGCGGAAGAGCTGGGACTGGCCACTTCGCCCTACCGTTTCGCCGGTAGCCGGGAGGAATTCCGGGCGGCGGTGGCCGAGGTTGGCCTGCCCTGCGTGGTCAAGCCGATCATGAGCTCTTCCGGCAAGGGCCAGAGCACGGTGAAGGACGCCAGCCAGATCGAGGCCGCCTGGCTCTGTGCCCAGGAAGGAGGCCGTGCCGGCGGCGGCCGGGTGATAGTGGAAGGTTTTGTCGAGTTCGACTACGAGATCACCCTGCTGACCGTGCGCCATGCGGGCGGCACCAGCTTCTGCGCCCCCATCGGTCACCGCCAGGAGGACGGCGACTACCGGGAGTCCTGGCAGCCCCAGGCGATGACGGGTGCGGCCCAGGCCGAGGCCGAGCGGGTCGCGGAGCGGGTGACCTCCGCCTTGGGCGGCTACGGGGTGTTCGGGGTGGAGCTCTTTATCCGGGGTGATGAAGTACTGTTCAGCGAAGTGTCGCCTCGTCCCCATGACACCGGCCTGGTGACCCTGATTTCCCAGAACCTGTCCGAATTTGCCCTCCATGCCCGGGCCATCCTCGGGCTGCCGGTGCCCCTTATCCGCCAGCAGGGGCCCTCGGCATCGGCGGTGATTCTGCCGGAGGGGCACTCGACCCTGACCCGCTTCGGCAACCTGGCCGAAGCCCTGGCCGAGCCCGACACCGAATTGCGCCTGTTCGGCAAGCCTGAGATCCGGGGCCGCCGCCGCATGGGGGTGGCCCTGGCCCGTGGCGAGAGCATTGATGTCGCCCGGGACAAGGCCCGCCGCAGCGCGGCCGCGGTCAAGGTCGAGTTCTGACCCCTATGGCCGCGCAAGCCCGGCGTGGCCTTTCAGGCGCAGAAAAAAGGCACCGGGGTGACCGGTGCCTTCGAATTCAATGCCTTGACCGATGTTTGATCAATTCATGCCGTACTTTTTCAGCTTCTTGCGCAGGGTGCCGCGGTTGATGCCCATCATGTTGGCGGCGCGGGTCTGGTTGCCGCGGGTATATTGCATGATCACGTCCAGCATGGGCGCTTCGACTTCGGCGAGGACCAACTCATACAGCTCGGTTACTTCCTGGCCGTTGAGCTGAGCCAGGTAATTGCGCAGGGCCTGCTCCACCGAGTTGCGCAGCGGGCGCTGGGTGGGCTGCTCGGAGGTCGGAGATTTAGTAGTAGTAACCAGTGCATCGGAAGTCGTAGTTTGTTCGAACATATTCGGTCTGCTCTTCTTTTGTTCGTTAAGCTATATTCGCGAAATACTGCTCCAGAGAGTCGAGCTGTCGCTCAGCCTCTTCGAGAGCGTTGAAATCACTGCGAAAGTCACGGCCCGCGTCACTCTCTTGCAAGTACCACCCCACATGTTTCCGGGCGATCCGTACGCCCATTACCGTACCGTAAAACTCATGCAGTGCGGCAACATGTTCCCGGATCATGGCCCGCTCCTGGTCCTTGGGAAGCGGTGCGGGAGTGGTGCCCTGCTCAAGATAGTGGCGGATTTCTCTGAAAATCCATGGCCGTCCCTGGGCAGCCCGGCCAATCATGATGGCATCGGCGCCGGTGTAATCCAGTACAAAACGCGCCTTTTCCGGGCTGTCGACATCCCCATTGGCGATAACGGGAATGGAGACGGCTTGTTTTACTGCTCTGATGGTGTCGTATTCGGCTTCCCCCCTGTACATGCAGGCACGAGTACGGCCATGCACGGCCAGGGCCTGAATACCGCAGTCTTCGGCGATGCGGGCAATTTGCACGCCGTTACGGTGTTCCGGATCCCAGCCGGTACGAATCTTCAGGGTCACCGGCACCGACACTGCCTTTACCACGGCGCTGACGATAGACTCGACCAGTTCCGGGTATTGCAGCAGGGCGGAACCTGCCATCTTCTTGTTTACCTTCTTTGCCGGGCAGCCCATATTGATGTCGATAATCTGCGCGCCCTGGTCCACATTGAACCGGGCCGCCTCGGCCATCAATTCCGGATCGGCCCCGGCGATCTGGACGGAACGGATACCGGTTTCACCTTCATGATCCATACGCCGACGGGACTTGTCGGATTGCCACACCCTGGGGTTGGACGACATCATTTCCGACACGGCCATTCCGGCGCCCATGCGCAGGCACAGGGTGCGGAAGGGTCTGTCAGTCACTCCGGCCATCGGCGCCACCAGCAGTGGTGCGGACAAGTTGTAAGGACCAATTTCCATGAGAATACGGCTGTCTCGGCTCAGGGTCGCGTATCTTACGCATTTTTTAGGAGGCTGAAAAGGTCACAAATTAACCGGCGTGCATTTTTTTATAAGTCAAGATGCCCGGGCGTATTTTGTGCGAAAAACCGGCTGGGTACGCCTTTCTGGCCAGACCACTTACCGTTCGCGCCCAATTAGGCTAAGATTCCTTTTCGCGATCCTAGATGACTGTTCTTATTATGTTTTTTATTCGAATTGGGATGTTGCTACTGGCTGGGATGATGATTTCAGCCTCATACGCAGCCCCTATGCCATTTGACGCCGCCTGGCGCCAGGTGCGGGCTCAGCACCAGGGACTGGCCGCGGAGCAGGCCAATGTGAGCAAGGCCGAGGCCCAGCAACGGGCCGCGAGGGCCCTGTTTCTGCCCCAACTGGACGCCAGCGCCACTTATCTGCACCTGGATCGCAAGATGGAGCTCAAGGGCTCGGATCTGAACCTGAATCAGGTACATACGGGGAATGCGGGGCTGGATGCGGTGATCCAGGACGTGGCGGCCGGTATCGCCGGTCTGACCCTGCCGCTGGTGGATCAGAACCTGGTGCGGGCCTCGGTGACCGCCCTGTGGCCGCTGTTTACCGGTGGGCGCATTAGCGCCGCTCAGGATATTCGCGCCGCCCAGCTGGATGAAGCCAGGGAGCAGCTGCGGCTGAAAGAGCAGGCCTTGTTCGAAACCCTGGCCGAGCGCTACTTCACCGTGGTACTGGCACGGGAACTGCTGGACACCCGGGAACGGAGCCGCGACAGCCTGGCCCGTCACCATGAACATGCGCTTAAACTGGAGCAGCAGGGACAGATGGCGCGCATCGAGCGGCTGTCGGCGGAGGCCGCCTATCACAATGCGCGGGTCGAGGCGGACAACGCCCGCCGCAACCTGGAACTGGCCGAGCTGGCCTTTCGGGAACTGGTGGCGAGCCCGGTGGCCACCCCGGCCAACCCGCTCTTTATCGGGCCCGATCTCGAGGGGCTGGAGGGCTTTATCGAACGGATGGAGGCCAGCCATCCGGCGCTCAAGGTGCTGGCGGCCAAACTGGAACAGGCGGATGGTGCCATCCGGGCCGAGCAGGGCCGCTATTATCCCGAGGTGTTCGCCTTCGGCAACTATTCGTTGCACGAGCGGGATTCCATCACCTCCCAGATAAGCCCCGACTGGGTAGTGGGCCTGGGGGTCAAGGTCGCGCTGGTAGACAGGAGTGGCCGTGGCGGCTTGGTGGAAGCGGCCCGCAGTGCCGAGCTGCAGGTGCGCCATCTTGGTGCCCAGACCCGTCAGGATCTGCGTCTGCTGGTGGAAAAAACCTGGCGCCAGGCCCGGCAGGCACGAGAGCAATTCGAAGCACTGGCCTCCACCCTGGCCCTGGCCGAAGAAAACCTGCGTTTGCGCCAGCACGCTTTCACCCAGGGTCTGTCCACCAGCCTGGAAGTGACCGATGCCGAGCTGCGCCTGTCCGGGGCCCGCACCCAGCAGCAGGCCGCCGCCTATCAGTACGTGGTGTCCCTGGCCCGCTTGCTGGCGGTTTCCGGCCAGCCCGACACCTTTACTCAATATCAACAGCAAGCCGCCGTGCAAGGTAACCGATGAATAAAGCAAAGATCGCTCTTTTGGTAGTGGTAGCCGGCCTGGCTATCTGGCTGGTGTGGCATTTTTACCGGGCCTACCAGCCGGCACCGCTGCGTATCCAGGGCCAGCTTGAAGCCCAGCAGTATCAGGTGTCGAGCAAGATCGGCGGCCGTATCGACAAGGTTCTGGTGCGCAAGGGCGATCGGCTGGAGCGGGGTGAGCCGGTGTTCACCCTGGCCAGCCCCGAGCTTGAGGCCAGGCTGATGCAGGCCGAAGCGGGGCGGGACGCGGCCCGGGCCCAGGCCGACGAGGCCGAGCGCGGCGCCCGCCGCCAACAGGTGCAGGCGGCGCGGGATCAGTGGCAGCAGGCGCGGGCGGCGGAGCAGCTCTACCACAAGACCTACCAACGTATCCAGAACCTCTATCAGGAAGGGGTGGTGTCGTTGCAGCAACGGGACGAGGCCCATACCCAGTGGCAGTCGGCCCGGCTGACGGCCAGCGCCGCCTATCAGCAGTTCGAAATGGCGGAGGAAGGCGCGCGGGAAGAGCAGATCCGCGCCGCTCAAAGCCAACTGGCCAGGGCCGATGGCGCCGTTGCCGAGGTCAGTGCCTACACCGAGGAAACCCGGGTGCTGAGCCCGCACCGGGGTGAGGTCACCAAGGTACTGCTGCAGGCGGGCGAGCTGGCACCCCAGGGTTTTCCGGTGGTAATGCTGACCGACATGGATGACGCCTGGGCCCTGTTCCATGTACGGGAAGATCTGCTGTCCCGGCTGCCCATGGGCGAGGAGGTCGAGGTTTACATTCCCGCACTGGACGAACGTTTTCCCTTCGTGGTCAGTCATATCGGGGTCATGGGCGACTTCGCCACCTGGCGCGCCACCGATGCGGGCAAGGGCTTCGATCTGCGCAGCTTCGAGCTGGAAGCCAGGCCCAAGGCGCCCATCGCGGGGTTGCGTGCCGGCATGACCCTGGTGGTCGAACTCTGATGCTGCGCGAATGGCAGGCGCTATGGCAGGACCCCTGGCAGCGAGCCCTGCTGCTGATCGGCCCCCTTGTCCTCTTCCTGCTGCTGGGTGCCCTGTTTGGCAACGGCCAGCCCCGGGGCCTGCCGGTGGCCCTGGTAGACAAGGATGGCTCCAGCCTGTCCCGCACCCTGGGCCGCTATCTGGCGGCCTCGCCCAGCCTGGCGGTAACCGGTTTCGGCGATGAGCAGGAGGCCTACCACGCCCTGCGCGCCGGCAGGCTCTATGGCGTAGTGCTGGTGCCGCCCGGCTTCGAGGCGGATCTGCGGCTGCAGCGCCAGCCCAGGCTGGAGGCGGTGTACAATGGTCAGTTCATGCTGGTGGGCAAGCTGGTGAACAGTGCCCTCGCCCAGGTGAGTGGCCAGCTCAACGCCGAGCTCGGTACCCTGCAGGCGCTGGCGGTGCGTCCGGTGGCGTCCGCGGCCCTGGGCCAGGCCCAGCCGATCCGGCCCCAGCTCACAGCGCTCTATAACGGCAACAGCGATTACCGTCGCTTCCTGCTGAGTGCGGCCCTGCCCGCCCTGTTGCAGATCCTGGTGGTGGCCGCCGCCCTGCTGGGCCTGGACCGGCGATGCCGGCAGCCCGGGCTGCGGCTCGATGGCCGTTTGCTGGGGCGACTCTGGTTGAGCTATACCGGCTATGGCCTGCTCTACGGCACCCTGATGCTGGCGCTGATGTTCGGACTCTGGGGCTGGCCGTTGCAGGGCGGGCTGTTTCCGCTGTTGCTGGGGCTGGCCGCCATGAGTGCCGCCGCCAGCCTGCTCGGCTTCGCCCTCTATGTGCTGAGTTTCGATCCCACCCGGGGCCTGAGCCTGGCGGCGGCGCTGACCGCGCCTTCCTTCGCCTTTCTCGGGATCAGCTTTCCCGCCGCCGACATGAGCGGCTTCGCCCAGTTCTGGCGCCTGTTGCTGCCCGCCAGCCACTATGTGGAGCTGCAGAGCGGCCAGCTCTATTACGGTGAGGGCTGGGGGGCTGCCCTGGGGCGGTTTTGGCCCTTCCTCTGCTACCTGCCGCTGCTGGGGCTGGTCCGGCTCAAGGCCGCCCGGAGGCCGACATGACCCTGTGGCAGGCGATAAGGGCGGAGCTGGCCCGGCTCGGGGCCGACAAGGCGGTCCTGCTGACGGTGTTCGGCGGCGTGCTGTTCTATTCCTTTCTTTATCCCACCCCCTATCTGCGCCAGGAGGTGAGCCAGGTACCCCTGGTGCTGGTGGATCAGGACGGCACCCAGGCCTCGCGCCGGCTGGCCTTTATGGCCGACGCCAGCCCCAAGGTCCGGCTGGCGGGCCGGGCGGCGACCCTGGCCGAGGCGCAGTCCTGGCTGGATGGCGAGCGGGCCTTCGGCATCTTGCTGATCCCCGACGGCTTTCACCGGGATCTGTTGCTGGGCCGGCCGGTGACGGTGGGCATCGCCGCCAACAACGGCTACTTCCTGATCTACGGCGCCCTGGCCGAGGGCCTGGTGGGGGCGAGTGCCACCCTGGGCGCCGAGATAAAAGTCTCCCGTCTCTCCGCCACCGGCCTGCCGCTGACGGCCGCAAGCGAACGGCACAGCCCCTTCGTGCTGCAGGCGAGGCCCCTGTTCAACCCGGGCCAGGGCTACCTGGGCTATGTGATTCCGGCGGTGTTCCTGCTGATTTTGCACCAGACCCTGCTGATCGGTGCCGGCCTGCTCAGCGTGCCCGGGGGGAGGGAAGGGGGCCTGGTGGCCCGGGTGGGGATCCTGACACTCGTCTACCTGGTACTCAGCCTCTACTATTTCGGCTGGTCCTTCGAGCGCTACCAGGTACCGCGGCAGGGACGGCCGTTGGAACTGTTGCTGTTCCTGCTGCCCTTCTTTATTGCCACCGCCCTGCTCGGCTGTTTGCTCGGTCGACTGGCCCGACGGCGGGAGCGGGTTACCCTGCTGGTACTGCTGAGTTCATTGCCGCTGGTATTCGTGGCCGGTTTTATCTGGCCGGTGGAGGCGCTGCCGCCCTGGCTCGATGTCCTGGCCCAGCTGGCGCCGAGCACCCAGGGCATCAAGGGCATGCTCAGGCTGAACCAGATGGGGGCGGACTTCGCCCAGGTGCTGCCCTACTGGGGCGGCCTGTGGGCCCAGGTGGCGGTGCTGGGGGGATGGCTCTGGGCCTTGGGGTGGCGGGGACGGCGGCTGGTGGAGAGCTGATTAGCCATGGCCAGCTTCCGTGAAGGTGGACATCGCAAGAGACCGCACGGTGCCAAACTGGCTTGGGTTCCAGATAGCTCTTTTATGGCCCCCGCCTTCGCGGGGGGACCATTATTAAACAAGGATGCCGACGGGGAATGGGCGTTGCCGATTCAGCGCTTGCTGCCGCTCAGCCGGGCCCACTCTTCCCGGAACACCGGGGGCTCCATGGCGAACCACTGCTCGTACACCTGATTCAGGCCTTCGGCCTGGGTTTCCAGTATGCCGGAGAGGGCCAGCTGGCCACCGGGCCTGACCAGCTCGCTGATGAGCGGCGACAGCTCCTTGAGCGGCCCCGCCAGTATATTGGCCACCACCACGTCGGCTTGCAGCCCTGCGGGCTGATCCTGGGGCAGGTAGACGCTCAGCCGCTCTGCCACGCCGTTGCGCTCGGCGTTGTCACGGCTGGCCTGCAGCGCCTGGGGATCGATATCGATGCCAATCACTTCCCTGGCACCGAGCTTGAGTGCCGCCAGCGCCAGTATGCCGGAGCCGCAGCCGAAGTCGATCACGGTTTTGTCATGCAGATCCTGGCCGTCCAGCCACTCCAGGCACAGGGCGGTGGTGGGGTGGGTGCCGGTGCCGAAGGCCAGGCCCGGATCCAGCATCACGTTGACCGCGGAGGGGTCAGGCACCTCGCGCCAGCTGGGGCAGATCCACAGCCGCTGGCCGAAGCGCATGGGGTGGAAACTGTCCATCCACTCGCGTACCCAGTCCTTGTCTTCCAGCTGCTCGACCTTGTACACCAGATCCTTGCGATAGAACTTGCGCATAAAGTCGAGCACCGGGGCCGGGTCTGTTTCGGCATCGAACAGGCCGATCACCACGGTGTCGTCCCACAGCAGGGTTTCTCCGGGCAGGGGCTCGAACACCGGCTTGTCTTCGGCGTCCATGTAGGTTACGGCCTGGGCGCCGCGCCCCATCAGCATGTTGCTGACCTTGTCGGCGGTCTTTTCGGTGGCGTTAATGCGAATTTGTATCCAGGGCATGGCGTCGCTTCATGATTCTGTAAAGGAGCGATTCTACCATTGGTGTGGCCTGCTGTCCTGTCGGCAGGCAGACCTTACCTTGTGAATCGGGTTGGATTCTGCCCCGGCCGCTGATGCGGTCGGGGTATTTTTTCAGGCGTTTCCGAACAGCTCGCGGACTTCGGATGGCGGCGGCGGGCTCAGCAATGAACCCAGTATATAGGCCAGACCGGAGAGGGACAGGCTCGGCACTATGGCGTGCAGCCCCAGGGGCTTGATGCCGAAATGCAGCAGCAGGCCATAGCTCAGGGCTCCGGTTACCATTGAGGCCAGTGCCCCGGTGGCGTTGCCGCGCCACCAGTACAGCCCCAGTACCAGCGGCCAGAAGAAGATGGCCTGCAGCGCCCCGAAGGCCATCAGGTTGAGCCAGATGATCATGTCCGGCGGGCTCAGGGCCGCCCACAGCACGACCAGCCCCAGCCCCAGGGTCACCAGCCGGCTGGCGCGTTTGATGGCGGTGGGCGAGGGCGGGGTACGGCACAGGTAGTTGAGGTAGAGATCCTTCACCAGGGTAGCCGAAGCCTGGATCAACTGGGAGTCGATGGTCGACATGATGGCGGCCATGGGGCCGGCGAGGAAGAGCCCGGCCACCACCGGCGGCAGCACCGCCAGCATCAGGGTGGGCATTACCTTGTCGGGCACGGTCAGTTCCGGCAGCAGCACCCGGCCCAGGGCACCGGCGAAATGCATGCCGAACATCAGTACGGCGCCCACCAGGGTACCGATGATAATACCTTTATGCATGGCGGCACTGTCCTTGTAGGCCAGGCAACGCACCGCCGAATGGGGCAGTCCGATCACCCCGAAACACACCAGCACCCAGAACGACAGCATAAAGCTCATGCCGAGCAAACCGTCCGGTCCTTGCGGGCTGACCAGGCCGGGGTCGATGTCGGCCAGCCCCGCAAACAGGGCCGAGGCGCCCCCGCCGGCGTGCAGCACTCCGGCCAGCAGCACCAGGGTGCCGAGCAACATCAGCACCCCCTGTACCGCATCGGTGATCACCACGGCGCGAAAACCGCCGATCAGGGTATAAAGCAGCACCGTCATCGCGAACAGCATCAGGCCACCCTCGTAGGGCAGTCCGGTCACGGTTTCCAGCAGCCGGGCACCCCCGATAAACTGCACCACCATGGTGGCGACGAAGGCGGCGAGCAGGCCAAGTGCGGCCAGCACCACCACCAGCGGGCTCTGGTATCGGGCCCGCAGCATGTCGTTGATGGTCAGGGCATTGACCTTGCGGGCAATATGGGCGAACTGCTTGCCCAATACCCCGAGCGTGAGCCAGACCGTCGGCACCTGGATCATGGCCAGCAGCACCCAGCCCAGTCCCAGCCGGTAGGCCGCGCCCGGCCCGCCAATAAAGGAGGAGGCGGAAGCATAGGTCGCCACCATGGTCATGGCCAGTACGAAGCCGCCCATGGATCTGTTGCCCAGGAAGTAGTCCTGCACGAAGCTGCCCTCCACCGGACGGCGGCTGAGCCAGAATCCCAGGCCCAGCATGGCGGAGAGGTAGATGACCAGCGGGATCAGCAGCTCAAGGTTCATGGTGGTCTCCCAGCTCGACCGGCCGGAATCCGCGCCGCACCATCAGGATGCACAGCAGCACGAACAGCAGCGGGTTGAACAGACAGCTCAGCACAAACCACAGCGGCCAGCCGGCCAGGTTCAGTCCGGGCGGTACCAGATAGGCGGTGGCGGCCCAGCCGGCCAGGTACAGCAAGGCCAGCGTCACGCTCAGGACGGCTTCCCGGCGGGCGATATGGACGATATTGGTCATGTGGGGTCCCCTTTGCAGGGGGCGAAGGATAGCAGCCTCATGTTTGCTGGATCAATAAGAGGGACGTGGGGAAGCCCCCCATATATGGGATCACGGCTTCCCGGCGGCGTTGGCCCTTTGGCCAACTTCTTGGGTGATAACGGACGGCTTTGTCAACAAGCTTGGCGACCCTGCTTTATTCGCGGCCATGCCGTTATCTGGCCGGTGTCTCAGTCGAGGAAGCCTTCTCCCGCCGCGGCGACGAAGGCGATTTCCACCAGGTAGCCGGGGTTGGCCAGCTCCGCCTTGACGCAGGCGCGGCTGGGCGCCGTGCCTTCGGCGAACCAGGCGTCCCACACTTCGTTGAAAGCCGCCAGGTTGATGAAGTCGGTCAGATAGATGGTGACCGACAGCAAGCGGGATTTGTTGCTGTCGATCTTGGCCAGAGCCAGTTCGGCCTGGGCCAGTACCTGGGCGGTCTGCCCCTGGATATCGGTGCCGAGATCGCCTTCCGGCACCTCGACAAAATGGGCGATGCCGTTGAATACGGTAATGTCGGACCAGCGTCGGGTCGGATTGATGCGATGGATCTTCATGATATGACTCCTTCAGGTGGGCTTCGGGCGGATATTCTAAATAACTGATCCTAATAGTGCTACATCGACCGGGCACCGCACGCAGACACGCCGTGAACCCATCCCTGGGGGCTCCGCCACGCCATCCCTGGCGCGGAGGGTCTGCTTAGCGAAACCCTGTCGCTGTCGGTAGTGATCTACCAATCGGAACAGTTATTTAGCGGCCTGGGTGGGGAAAGCGAGCCGCGCCGCCAGGCGAAGCCCTCAGGGAGTGTGTGTCTGCGTGCGGTATCCGGTTGATGCAGCGATATTAGGAGCGGTCAGTTGGCTCCGCCCACGATGGTTTGCGGATCGTGCGCAGCCGCTACCATCGCAAGGAGACGCTCGCTAGGAGCCGTTGGTGGCATCGGTCTTGCGATGCATGGGGGCTCATTACGGGAATTACCTATTTGCTGAGTTTTACCGGTTATTTATAATCTGTAAATTAATCATATTTTAGTCTTTTATTCTGTTTATTTGGTTATGTTGATATAATATTTTTATTTGGTGTGTTTCTGATACGATTAAATAGCTGTTCCGATTGGTAGATCAATCAAGACAGTGTGCGGTACCCGGTCGATGCCGCACCATTAGGATCAGTGATTCAATCCACTGATTCATTGGTAACCGTCGATTGGCTCTGGTCTGCCACTGGTATAACCGACGAACTTCAACGGCTTTCAGGTGGGCAGGTCGATCCCGTTGTTGGCGACCGACCATGAAAGGTTTAGCCATGCTGGCGGAATGTCCCGCCTATACATCGATAGCCTGCCGGTAGGAGGTATTGATCATCAGGAGTAACCAGCGCAGGTCTTGGGGCGGGATGTTATTTGGTTTTTTAACAAGGTGTGTTGATTCCATTGTCATGGCGATGTGCCCCCATGAATATCACAGATATCCAGACGGTAAGATTCGATGCTGCATGTGCGGTTTTGTTAGGGAGGAGTCTAAAGTTATCAAAAAACATCCAGAACCTTTCGGTAGAACTACAGATGAGGAGTGATTTATTTATTTTTGAAAATTGATTGTTTTTCCCCTTTGCTCATGTTGTTTGTGTTATTTGTTTATTTTTCTGACATCTCCATAATGGGGATGTCAGTTTTTTATTATGTTCCTCAATGGAATAAATAGTTATTCCCAACTCTGCTATCTAACAGGTTTCATCAACCGGTTGACAAGAGGGCGCAGTTCTGGTGGGAATGAAAAACGGAGGAGGTTGTAAGAAAATGCTTTATGTTATCAATGGACGCCTTGTTTTCAATGATGAAGACGGTAGCATCCGTTTGTCAGGAGAGGATGAAGTTTTCGCTCTGCTCCCTTCGCCTGCCTCCAGATTACTATCCTACTTTATTGAACATAATGGCAGGAATATATCCCGTGATGAATTGCTTTCCGAAGTATGGGATAAATATGGTTTGGTGGCGTCCGGAAATAATTTGAACAATTATGTTTCCATGCTGCGCAGGAGCTTGTCTGAAGCCGGTGAAAATGAACTGATTGTCACGATCCCCCGCTTTGGATTCAGCTTCAATGCCGGTGTACAGGTTGAAGGTGGTGGCAAAGCCGTTCACAACTCGAATGAATTTTCTGACTCTATTTTTGGACATGGCGTTTTTATAATAAGGGATAAGCCATATTTACTTAAAGCAGGGCTTATTCTGGCCATGGTAGTATTAATGATGCTGACCTATCTAGGTACAAAAAAACTGTGGTCTACCGAGGTGGTAGAGTACCAGGTAAACTTGGGGAGTATAGATAACTGTAAGGTTTATACTGTTATCGGGGTGAAGTCTGCGCACGTCCATTCCGACGATATGCTGAATAATGTCAGCGAAAGATTAAAGGAGTTAAAGCTGAGTTGTTCCCAGCCAGCCGAAGTCTATTATTTTGAGAATGCCGACTGGTTATGGAGCAAGAAAGGAGGCGTTAAAGGCGCATACTTTGTTGCCTATTGTCCGTCTGGTTTTAAAGAGCGGGCGCATTACTCACATTGTGAAAACATATCTTTATACGAATATCAGTAATATTATGATTTTGATTAACAAAAACAATATCTTCTTTGTTTGCCTTGGTGTCTTGCTATCAATAGCACTGCTATCTTACTTTTTATGTGACGCAGAACTTCCATCGTGCCGCGCTGACCTGGTGACCATCAAACGAACGGGTAATATTGATAACCAGATTACATCGGCCGGAATTGACATTATTACCTTTGATAATAAAAAGGGTGTGATGCAGGTGTTTGGTGAGGTTTTTGAGAATGAAAGAAGACATCGAATAGTAAGAAGATCCTATTTTAACTATGAACGGGTAGATGGGGCGTATCTGCTTAATATTGAAAAGCGTGATAAATCCCCATTGGATGATTCGATGAATAACAGGATTATTCCGCCATTCAATATGGATGAGGAAATGGTTATTTTTGAAGTCTCCAGAATGGATGTGGATCGGAGTAAATTCATATTCAAGCAGTTTGGTGTTCCCATGTTTGTCTGTGTTAGTAACAATTGAAT
Source organism: Zobellella sp. DQSA1 (assembly GCF_041950555.1). Classification (GTDB taxonomy): domain Bacteria; phylum Pseudomonadota; class Gammaproteobacteria; order Enterobacterales; family Aeromonadaceae; genus Oceanimonas. The sequence goes on along the minus strand of NZ_CP169531.1, from coordinate 3,144,320 downwards.
GGCTGATAAATAACTGTTCCTAATACAGCTACATAAACCGGGCTCCACACGCAGACACGGCACCTGTCTCTGGGGGCTCCGTCGCGCTATCCCTGTTAGTGGTACCTGGTCGCTGTCGAGAGTGTTCTACCATTCGGAACAGTTATTTAATGTCCAAATCAAGATGAAATAACTCAATAAGCATTGAGCCTGTCTAACGGAGTAGGCTCATCGCCACAAACGATAACGGCGCCTTGCGGCGCCGTTATTTAATGCGGAAAACCTTCGGATTACTCTGTCGTCGCACTCGCGAAAGCGGGAACCCGCTGCTCCTGGTCACCTCCGCCTTGACGGCGGTGACAAAGAACGGTCATCCCGCTTACAACCCCAGCTTTTTCTCGAGATAGTGGATGTTGGTTCCGCCGTTGCGGAAGTTTTCATCGCTCATGATCTCTTTGTGCAGCGGGATATTGGTCTTGATACCCTCGATCACCAGCTCGTTCAGGGCGTGTTTCATGCGGGCGATGGCGATATCGCGGTTCTCGCCGTAGCAGATCAGCTTGCCGATCATGGAATCGTAGTAGGGGGGTACCCGGTAGCCGGCATAGATGTGCGAATCCCAGCGCACGCCCAGGCCACCCGGTGAGTGGAAGCGCTTGATTTCACCCGGGCTCGGGATAAAGTTTTTCGGGTCTTCGGCGTTGATCCGGCACTCGATGGCATGGCCGCGGATCACCACCTGATCCTGAGTGATGGACAGGGGCTGGCCGGCGGCGATGCGCAGCTGCTCCTTGATCAGGTCTACGCTGGTGATCATCTCGGTCACCGGATGCTCCACCTGAATACGGGTGTTCATCTCGATAAAGTAGAACTCGCCGTTTTCGTAGAGAAACTCGAAGGTGCCGGCGCCGCGGTAGCCGATGTCCACACAGGCCCGGCAGCAGCGCTCGCCGATAAATTTGCGCATCTCGGCGGTAATGCCCGGAGCCGGGGCTTCTTCCACCACTTTCTGGTGACGGCGCTGCATGGAGCAGTCGCGCTCGCCCAGGTGGATGGCGTTGCCCTGGCCGTCGGCCAGCACCTGGATCTCGATATGGCGCGGGTTTTCCAGGTATTTCTCCATGTACACCATGTCGTTGCCGAAGGCGGCACCGGCCTCGGCCTTGGTCATGGCGATGGCTTTTTCCAGCTCGTTCTCGGCGCGCACCACGCGCATGCCGCGACCACCGCCGCCGCCGGCGGCCTTGATGATCACTGGGTAACCGATACGCTTGGCAATGGTGGCATTGCGCTTGGTATCTTCACCGATGGGGCCGTCGGAGCCGGGTACACAGGGCACACCGGCTTTTTTCATGGCTTCGATGGCGGATACCTTGTCGCCCATCAGGCGGATAGTATCGGCGCGCGGGCCGATAAAGATAAAGCCGGACTTTTCCACCTGGTCGGCGAAATCGGCGTTTTCCGCCAGGAAGCCGTAACCGGGGTGAATGGCCACGGCATCGGTGACTTCGGCGGCGGCGATGATGGAGGGAACATTCAGGTACGACTGGCTGGCCTGATTACCACCGATACAGATGGACTCGTCGGCCAGCAGCACATGCTTGAGTTCACGGTCCGCGGTGGAGTGAACCGCCACTGTCTTGATCCCCAGCTCCTTGCAGGCGCGCAGGATCCTCAGTGCGATTTCACCGCGGTTGGCGATGACTACTTTATCCAGCATGGGAATTCCTTATTCGATGATGAACAGGGGCTCGTCGAACTCGACCGGCTGGCCGTTGTCGATCAAAATGGCTTTGATCACGCCGGACTTGTCGGCTTCGATCTGGTTCATCATCTTCATGGCTTCAACGATGCACAGGGTGTCGCCGGCCTTGATGGTTTGGCCCACTTCGGCGAAGTTCTTGGCACCGGGGCTGGGAGCGCGGTAGAAAGTACCGACCATGGGGGAGCGCATCACGTGGCCGCTGATTTCCGGGGCGGCGGCTTCGGCCGGGGCAGCGCTACCGGGATTACCGGGATTACCGGGGTTACCGGCGGGAGCGGCGACCGGCGCAGGGGCGGCCTGCATATGGTACTGGGGTACGGCCATGGCCGGCGCCGGGGCGCCGTAGCGGCTGATGCGAACGGATTCTTCCCCTTCGGAAATTTCCAGCTCGGCGATGCCGGACTCTTCAACCAGTTCAATCAGTTTTTTGATTTTACGAATATCCATGAGCGTTCTCTTTTTGTGTTAGTGCTGTGCTGAATTAACGGCGGGCCAGGTAACGGGCCGCCGCTTCAAGGGCAAATTCGTAACCATCGGCTCCCAGGCCGCAGATTACCCCCACCGCCTTGTCGGCCAGGTAGGAATGGTGACGGAAGGGCTCGCGGGCATGCACATTCGACAGGTGCACCTCGATAAAGGGGATATGCACCCCCAGGAGGGCATCACGAATGGCCACGCTGGTGTGGGTAAAGGCGGCGGGATTGATAATGATGAAATCCTGCTTGCCACAGGCCTGGTGGATGGCGTCGATCAACAGGTGTTCCGCATTGGATTGCAGATGGCTGAGCTTGATATCGCGTTGGTCGGCCTGTTCGGTCAGCCGCGCAACGATATCGTTCAGGCTGTTCTGGCCATAGATACCGGGTTCGCGCTGGCCCAGCAGGTTCAGGTTGGGACCGTTAAGCAGCAGAATTCGGAATTTATCGGCCATTATGCAGCAATCCTCGTCAATCTTGCGGTGTACACATCGAGCAACATGGAGCCTAGCCGCTTTTGCCCGTTACTGGCAAATAAAATCGTGCGGTCTGGCTCAGTGCGCCCAATTATAGTGATTTCGTGAAAATTGGCAGCAATTTACTGGTCTAATGACCTGATAAAGTGCGGATTTGCAGGGGCAGCGTGGTTCGGTTGGTCATCTTTTGTCCGTTGCCGGGCGTTATGGGCAATCCCGGGTTCCGGCCGTGGCCGCGAGATCCTGCCGATGATGGGGGCTCTGCGTAGCCTGCCACGCGATTGACATCGCGTCTTGTGATGCAAGATTGTCATGCCCCCATGGCTGTGGGGCTTGACCACAAACAACAACGCCGCCCGAAGGCGGCGTTGTTGGCTGGGGGTTATCAGGCGACCCGGCTGCGTTCTTCGATCAGCCGGTCGACCACGCCCGGATCCGCCAGGGTGGAGGTATCCCCGAGGGAGTCGGTCTCGCCGGTGGCTATTTTGCGCAGGATACGGCGCATGATCTTGCCGGAGCGGGTCTTGGGCAGACCTTCGGCCCAGTGGATCACGTCCGGGGTGGCGATGGGGCCGATTTCCTTGCGTACCCAGTCCTTCACCTCCTTGTGCAGCTCGGCGGTAGGTACTTCGCCGGCGTTGAGGGTGACATAGGCGTAGATGCCCTGGCCCTTGATCTCGTGCGGCACCCCGACCACGGCGGCCTCGGCGATCTTGGGATGGGCCACCAGGGCCGACTCGATCTCGGCGGTACCCATGCGGTGGCCGGATACGTTGAGCACGTCGTCTACCCGGCCGGTGATCCAGTAGTAGCCGTCCTCGTCGCGGCGGGCACCGTCACCGGTGAAGTAAGTACCGGGGAAGGTGGAGAAGTAGGTCTGCTCGAAGCGGTCGTGATCGCCGAACACGGTGCGCATCTGGCCTGGCCAGGAGTCGAGGATCACCAGGTTGCCGTCGGTGGCGCCTTCCAGCAGCTTGCCTTCGCCGTCCACCAGCGCCGGCTGTACCCCGAAGAAGGGGCGGGTGGCAGAGCCGGGTTTGAGATCGGTGGCGCCGGGCAGCGGGGTGATCAGGATGCCGCCGGTCTCGGTCTGCCACCAGGTATCCACGATGGGGCAGCGCTCGTCGCCGATCACCCGATAGTACCATTCCCAGGCTTCGGGGTTGATGGGTTCGCCCACCGAGCCCATGATGCGCAGGCTGGAGCGGCTGGTATCTTCCACCGCTTCATCGCCCTTGGCCATAAAGGCACGGATGGCGGTGGGAGCGGTGTAGAGGATGTTGACCCGGTGCTTGTCGACGATTTGCGCCATGCGGTTGGTCTTGGGATAGTTGGGCACCCCCTCGAACAGCAAGGTGGTGGCGCCGTTGGCCAGGGGGCCGTAAATCAGGTAGCTGTGACCGGTGATCCAGCCCACGTCGGCGGTACACCAGTAGATGTCGCCGTCGTGGTAGTCGAACACGTACTTGAAGGTCATGGCCGCGTACACCAGGTAGCCGCCGGTGGTGTGCAGCACGCCCTTGGGAGTGCCGGTAGAGCCGGAGGTATAAAGGATGAACAGCGGGTCTTCGGCGTTCATCTCGGTCGGCGGGCAGTCGGTACTGGCGTTGGCGGCGGCTTCATGCCACCAGATATCCCGCTGTTCGTGCCAGGCCACATCACCGCCGGTGCGACGATAGACGATGACTTTTTCCACCGAATCGACCTTGGGATTGGCGAGGGCTTCATCGACATTGGCCTTGAGCGCCACCCGGCGACCGCCACGCAGGCCTTCGTCGGCGGTGATCACCACCTTGGTCTTGGAGTCGATGATACGGCTGGCCAGGGCATCGGGGGAGAAACCGCCGAATACCACGGAATGCACGGCGCCGATACGGGCGCAGGCCAGCATGGCCACGGCGGCTTCCACCACCATGGGCATGTAAATGCCGACCACGTCGCCCTTGGCCACGCCCTGGGCTTTCAACACGTTGGCGAAGCGGCACACCTGTTCGTGCAGTTCGCGGTAAGTGACCTTCTTGTCTTCTTCGGGGCTGTCGCCTTCCCAGATGATGGCGATGTCGTCGGCCCGGGTGGCCAGGTGGCGGTCGATGCAGTTGGCGGACAGGTTAAGGGTGCCGTCCTCGAACCATTTGATGTTGATATGGCCCGGGTCGTAAGAGGTGTTCTTGACTCTGGTGTAGGGCTTGATCCAGTCGATTTGCTTGCCCTGTTCGCCCCAGAACAGATCCGGATTGTCGATGGACTGGCGATACATGGCCTGGTAGCCGGCGTCGTCCAGCAGGGCGTTCTTGGCGATATGGGCCTTAACCGGATGAACCTTGACTTCACTCATTATTCCGCTCCTTGGTGCAGTAACCATTGTGTAACAAGGTGACTCAGATGGTCGCTTCTCTCAATTAGACTTTCGGCTAGCTGTGCAACATCAGCATCACAACTGGGGGTGGCTTGTTGATGTTTTGTTTACCCAGTATACGGCCTTGTTGTCGACAATCCAGCCTGGCGGCACGGGTCAGCGGGGAGGGTTGCCGGGTTGCCGCAATTTCATGAACATCAGCGCCGTGGTCAGGGCATCGCCGAAGGCGGTGTGGCGCGCCAGCAGCGGCACATCCAGCTCCCGCGCCATGTGATCGAAGCCCAGGTTGGGTTCGAGTTCCGGGTTTTGCATCAATTGACGCCGGCGATAGAGGTTGGCCAGCTCGAGATGGCGATTGGGCAGGTCGAAGCCGAACTGCTCTTTGGTCAGGCGACTCAGGATGGCGATATCGAACAGCACATGGTAGCCGAGCAGGGGGCGGTTCTGGATAAAGCCCAGCAGCAGGGGCAGGGCCCGGTGCGCTGACAGTCCCTGCTGCAGGTCCTGATGGCGCAGGCCATGGATCCTGATGCTGTCGGCGGTGAGCTTGTGGCTGGCGGTCAGGGTCAGCTCCAGCCGCTGGCTGGTCAGGATACGGTTGCCCTTGATCGGCACGGCGGCGATGCTGAGCACATCCGCCTGCCTGGGGTTCAGGCCGGTGGTTTCGGTATCGATGGCGATCAGTTCATCGCCCCGATAAGGCTCGAACAGGTGTCGCCAGGGAGTGTGGGCGAACTTGCGGGCCAGCCACAGGCGTTTGAGCGGCAGCATCAGAGATTCCGGATCTGGAAGTGGAACTCCAGCCGCTGCTTGAGCTTTTTCACCACATGCAGGGCATGGCGCAGCAGATCCCGGCGGTGGCGAGGCAACTGGGCGGCATCGATCTGCTGGTTCAGGCCGTCACCGTCCCGGGCCAGCTGCTGCTCCAGCCGCAGCTGCCAGAACAGGATCAGTGCCGCACTCAGGTTGTCGGCAAAGTCCGGCTCGAAAATGCCCTTGTCGGTCAGCAGCCGGATCCGCTCCAGGGTGCCGGTGTCGGTGAGCCCCTGTTCCAGGGCCAGGGCCCGCACCCCCTGCACTATGGGGAAGATACCGCCGCGCTTGATATCCAGCCCCCGATCCGACTGCTTGATATCGCCGAAGAAGGTCAGCGGCGTATGGAACTTGAGCGCCTGGGCGGCGAACTCGCTCAGCAGCAGCTCCTGGCCATGCACCGCCTCCAGCAGTTGTTTTTGCAGCTGGCGCACCAGGGATTCGCGACCGGCGATAAAGTGCGGCTCGCTGAGGATGGCCAGCTGCATATGGCTGTGGGGACTGTTCTGGCGCACCCACTGAGCAATCTGCCGCTGCCAGGCGTCGATGTCGCGTACCCATTCCGGGTTGTTGACCATCACCTTGCCCGGACAGGGCGGGTAGCCGAGCCGTTCCAGGTAGCGGCTGAACTGGGCGGCGTGGGGCAGAACCTCAGCGGCCGACAGGCCTTCTTCCAGCACCAGGGCGTTGTCCTGATCGGTCTTCAGGATCTGCTCTCCCCGGCCCTCGCTGCCCAGCACCATCAGCGCCAGTCGCTCGTGGTATTCGGCCGGAAAGGCGAAGATGAACGCCTTGCGCATCAGTTGTTCGTTGAGGCTGGCCAGCAGCTTCATGATAAAGGGCAGGCGTACCCCGTTGTTGTGCAGGTTTTCCACCAGCATGGTCAGGGTCGCCGAGGCCTCGGCCAGTTCGTCGATGGACTCGGCCCGCAGTATGCGCAACCCCAGTACGTGGGAATGAGTGGAGAACTGGCTGAGCAACTGGGTCATTTCCAGTATCCCCACCAGTTGCTCCTGCTCCTTGACCGCGACCCGCTCTATCTTGTGGCGGATCATCAGCATCAGTGCATTGAACAGGAAGTCGCCTTTTTGCACCGCGATCAGGTTGAAGCTGGCCAGCTCGTGGACCGGCTCGGTGTTGGGCTTTTCCGCCAGCACGGCGCCGTAGAGCAAATCGGTACCGGTGAGCATGCCGAAGCTGCCGTCGTGGGTGACGACAAGGGATTCCAGGTGATGGGTTTTCAGCAGCAGGGTCGCCTGATAGATGGAGGTCTGGCCGTCGATCACCATGGCCGGCTGGATATTGCCGTTGTCGATGCGGGTGAGGATGAATTCCGACAGGTTTTTCTGGGGGGCAGCGGCCTGTTGGCGGCTTTGCAGATCCTGCTGGAACCAGGCGGCGAAGTCGTGATTGTCGGTCATCAGGGTCAGAAACGCCTGGGTCGGCAACACGAAACACAGGGTTTCTTCCAGCGCCACATAGCTGTGGCGGCACTCGCCGTCGAATTGGCCGCGCAGGTCGAACAGATCGTCGGTGGTGTAGTGGGCGTAGATTTCGCTGCGCTCGGCGTGGCGTTCTTCCACCACCCCCTTGAGGATGATGTAGAGGCTGTCGATCAATTGCCCCGGGTGAAGTATGGTCTCGGCCCGGTTGAAATAGGCGATATCGGTCTGATCGAGCACATCCTGGCGCTGTTCGGCGGTCAGGGTATTGAACGGGGGGTGATCAAAGTTGAACTGATCCTGCATCGGCGACCTCCTTGCCCAAGTATGGCTGAGTATCGCAGCCGCCCGGAGGCTGTCCAGCCGACTTTAGTCGCAGGGTGATGGAGCGGTATTTGAGCGGGGACTGGTCCCCAGCCCCCGCTTTGGCACAGTGTTACAGCAGCAGCTGCTCGGCGAAGTAGATCACGATAAGGTAGCGGGTGGCCTTGCCGATAAACACCAGGGTCACGAACAGCGCCAGCCGCACCCGCATCACCCCGGCGATAAAGGTGAGCGGGTCGCCCACCACCGGCAGCCAGCCCAGCAGCAGGGTCCAGACCCCGAAGCGGTTGAACCAGTACTGGGCCCGGGCCAGCTGTACCGGCTTGATGGGAAACCAGCGCCGATCCTGGTAGTGCAGCAGGTATTTGCCCAGCCACCAGTTGATGACCGAGCCCAGGGTATTGCCGATGCTGGCCAGGGCCCACAACAGCACGGCGGCGTCGGGCTGGCGGGTGAGCACCGCCGCCAGCACCACTTCGGAATAGAAGGGTGCTATGGTGGCGGCCAGCAGGCTGCTGGCGAAGACGATAAAAAAATCCATGGCTCAGCCGCGCATGAGCCACAGGTAGAGGCCAAAGCCGAGCCAGCTCAGGGCCAGCAACAGCCAGGGCAGGGCCGATAAGGCCGGCGCCGGCGTGTCCGTCTCCGGTGTATCCGTCTCCGGTGTGTCCGTCAGCTGTTCCTGCTGGCGGTACTGTTGCTTTTTAACCTTGTCGGCGGCCCGGGCCCGCGCCTTTTGCTGCTTTTTATATTCCTCTATACCCTTCTGGATGCCCTGGGCGATCAGCCGGGTTTGTTCCTTGGTCTGCCCCGGGCGCTGGGTGGCCCGGGCGATACGTTCGGCTTCTTCCTGGGTCTGGGGCGAGGCCTCGGGCTTCTTGTTTTTGTCGTATCTCATTATTCCGCCACGTTGTTGAGATAGTGCAGATCCATGCTGAACATGGCCTGCAGCAACTCGGCGGCGGCGGCATAGAAGCCGAGGCCGTCCTGCTCCCGACAGGCGTCCACAAAGGCGGGCAACCAGCCGATGATCAACAGGTTGGCCAGGTCGCGCTGCTTGTCCAGCAGGGCCTTGCGCTGTGCTTCATCGGTCGCGTCGGCGGCGGCCAGGGCCAGGGTGGCCATCATCTCCAGCTGGTTGCAGACGTTGAGCGGGTCGTCGTCTTCCAGTTGAGTGCCGTGCTGTTTGAGCAGAATGGCCATCAGCAGCAGCGCTTCGTCTTCCGGTTGGGCCAGGGCCGAGGTATCCAGCAGGGAGGGTTGGCCAAACAGCCGGCCGTAGTGTTCGGTCAGTTCGGCATGGGGCTTCTTCAGTTGCAATACCCGGCCAGCCTGTCGGCGGAAGGCCTCGGTGGTGTCCTTCAGGGGATCCAGGGTGGCCAGGCTGTCCAGGAAGGTATGCATGTCATAGCCGTTGAATTCCCGGATCTCGCTGTCGGCCAGGGGGGCGGCAAAGAGGGCGGTAAACCAGTGATAGAGTTCGGCTCGGCGATGCGAGGTAACCATGAAGTCTTGCATATTCCCCTCAACATTTGTTTGGGTGCCCGCAGTGGTCTCACCAGACAGCAGGGTGCCGCCAGAGCAGGCCAAAACGCCTATTCTATCGGGTTTAACAGCTATATCCAGCCCGCCCTCCCGGTAACGGGACTATGGTGGGCTTGTTGCGCAACATTCAACTTTTTGTGAACTTTTCAACATAAAGATAAAAAAATGTTGATAACTGTCCTGTCGGGGCTAGGCCGGACCCTTCCTTGGGGGTAAACTCTAGCCCCAACAGTGATAACCGCACGAGTCAGGAGAAACGGATGTTAAAGCGTGACATGAATATCGCCGATTATGATCCCCAGCTGTGGCAGGCCATCAGCGATGAAACCCAGCGTCAGGAAGAGCACATCGAACTGATTGCTTCCGAAAACTACACCAGCCCCCGGGTGATGCAGGCGCAGGGTTCCCAGCTGACCAACAAGTATGCGGAAGGCTATCCGGGCAAGCGTTTCTATGGCGGCTGCGAGTATGTCGACATCGCTGAAGAACTGGCCATCGAACGTGCCAAGGCCCTGTTTGGCGCTACTTATGCCAACGTTCAGCCACACTCCGGTTCCCAGGCCAACTCCGCCGTTTTCATGGCCCTGGTCAAGCCCGGCGATACCGTTATGGGCATGAACCTGGCCCACGGTGGTCACCTGACTCACGGCTCTCCCGCCAACTTCTCGGGCAAGATGTACAACATCATTCCCTACGGCATCAATGACGCCGGCGTACTCGATTACGAGGAAATGGAGCGTCTGGCGGTCGAGCACAAGCCGAAGATGATCATCGGTGGTTTCTCCGCCTTCTCCGGCCTGGTCGACTGGGCGCGGATGCGTGAAATCGCCGACAAGGTCGGTGCCTGGTTCATGGTGGACATGGCCCACGTGGCGGGTCTGATTGCCGCCGGTCATTACCCGAGCCCGATCGCGCATGCCCACGTGGTGACCTCTACCACCCACAAGACCCTGGCCGGTCCTCGTGGTGGCCTGATCCTGTCCGCGGCCAACGACGAAGAACTGGAGAAGAAGCTGAACTCCGCCGTGTTCCCCGGTGGTCAGGGCGGCCCGCTGATGCACATCATCGCCGCCAAGGCCGTGGCCTTCAAGGAAGCCATGGAGCCCGAGTTCAAGGAATACCAGGGCCAGGTGTTGAAAAATGCCCAGGCCATGGCCGATGCCTTCCAGAAGCGCGGTTACAAGGTGGTCTCCGGTGGTACCCACAACCATCTGTTCCTGCTCGACCTGATCGACAAGGACATCACCGGTAAGGAAGCCGACGCCGCCCTGGGCCGTGCCTTCATTACCGTCAACAAGAACGCCGTGCCCAACGATCCGCGTTCTCCGTTCGTGACTTCCGGTATCCGTATCGGTACCCCGGCGGTCACCCGCCGCGGCTTCAAGGAAGCCGAAGTGTGCGAACTGGCCGGCTGGATCTGTGATGTACTGGACAACATCAACGACGACGCCACCATCGCCCGGGTGAAGGAACAGGTACTGGGTATCTGCCGTCGCTTCCCGGTCTATGCCTGATCGCCCTCCACGGTGATACAAACGGGGTCTTCGGACCCCGTTTTATTAGGGCCGGGATTAGGGGCTGGCAATGGGGGACTGGTTAATCCCGAGTCCCCCATTGCCAGTCCCCGTCCCACTGGCAATCTCCAGCCCGCTTCTTTACACTAGGGCCATCGCCGGCTCCGCGGAGGCATCATGCATTGCCCCTTCTGTAACGCAACCGAAACCAAGGTCATCGACTCCCGACTGGTGGGTGAGGGTCTGCAGGTACGCCGCCGGCGGGAATGCAATGCTTGCCGGGAGCGCTTCACCACCTTCGAAACCGCCGAATTGGTGATGCCCCGTGTCATCAAGACCACCGGCATCCGCGAGCCCTTCAACGAAGACAAGCTGGAAGCCGGCATGCAGCGGGCGCTGGAAAAGCGTCCGGTCAGTACCGAGGCCATCGAACAGGCCATCAGCCGTATCAAGTCCCAACTGCGCGCCACCGGCGAGCGTGAAGTCAAGTCCGAGCTGGTCGGCAACCTGGTGATGGAAGAGCTCAAGCAGCTCGACAAGGTCGCCTATATCCGATTCGCCTCCGTGTATCGCTGTTTCGAGGATCTGCGCCAATTCGGCGAGGAAATAGCCCGTCTGGAGCAATAAGTGCTGAACAACCAAGATGCGCGCTGGATGGCCAGGGCGCTTGAGCTGGCCCGTCGCGGGCGTTTTACCACCAGCCCCAATCCGGCGGTGGGCTCGGTCATCGTCAATAACGGCGAGCTGGTGGGGGAAGGCTACCACCAGCAAGCCGGCGGACCCCATGCCGAAGTCTTTGCCCTGCGCCAGGCCGGCGCGCGCGCGCGGGGCGCCACCGCCTACGTCACCCTGGAGCCCTGCTCCCATCACGGCCGGACCCCGCCCTGTGCCCAGGGACTGATCGACGCCGGTGTGGCCCGGGTGGTGGCGGCGTCGGTGGATCCCAACCCTCGGGTGGCCGGGCGAGGCCTGGCCATGCTGCGCGAGGCCGGTATCGCGGTCGAGGCGGGGCTGATGGAGGCTTCGGCCGAAGCGGTCAATGTGGGTTTTCTGCACCGGATGCGCTCCGGCCGGCCCTTCGTGACCGTCAAGCTGGCCGCCAGCCTGGACGGGCGCACCGCGCTGGCCAATGGCGAGAGCAAATGGATTACCGGCCCCGCCGCCCGGCGGGATGTACAACGGCATCGGGCCCTGAGCTGCGCCGTGTTGTCCGGGGCGGACACCGTGCTGGCCGACGATGCCGCGCTGAATGTGCGCTGGAGCGAGTTGCCCGACTCGGTACGGGCCTGCTATCCCGAGCCAAGCCTGCGCCAGCCGCTGCGGGTGATCGTCGATACCCAGAACCGGCTTCAGCCCGGGTTACGGCTCTTTGCCGTGCCCGGCCCCATACTGCTGCTGCGTGGCCGGGTGAGCGGCGGCTTCCATCAACAGGTGGAGGAATGCGTGCTGCCGCTGGCCGGGAACGGCAAGCTCGACTTGCCGCTGTTGCTCGACGAACTGGGCCGGCGCCAGCTCAACCACCTCTGGGTAGAAGCGGGGGCCCGTCTGTGTGGCGCCCTGCTCGGCCAGGGGCTGGTAGATGAACTGGTGTTCTACCAGGCACCCAAGCTGATGGGCGACGGCGCCCGAGGCCTGTTCGCCATGCCGGAACTGACCGCCATGACCCAGGTGCCCTCCTTGGAATGGCAGGACTGCCGCCGGGTGGGCGATGATCTCAAACTGACTGCAAGGGTAAAAAACTGATGTTTACCGGTATTGTTGAAGCCACGGGCAAGCTTGCCGCCATCAGCCGCAAGGGCAATGAATCGGTGATCAGGATCCATTGTCCCAAGCTGGACCTGTCCGATGTCAGGCTGGGTGACTCCATTGCCACCAACGGGGTCTGCCTCACCGTCACCGAACTGGGCAAGGATTACTATTGTGCCGATGTGTCCGGTGAAACCATCAACCGTACCGGTTTCGCCGACTATCAGGCCGGGCAGGCGGTCAACCTGGAAAAGGCACTGCTGCCCACCGGCCGGCTGGGCGGCCATATCGTGTCCGGCCATGTAGACGGCGTGGGCAAGGTGGTGCGTCGCACCCTGCTTGGCAGCAGCCTGGAGTTATGGGTGGAGGCCCCGAGTGAACTGGCCCGTTATATCGCCGAGAAAGGCTCCATCACCGTGGATGGCATCAGCCTGACGGTGAACGCGGTAGCGGGGGCGGCCTTTAAACTGACCCTGGTACCCCATACATTACAAGAAACCACCCTGGACGACTGGCAACTGGGCCGGCGTGTTAACCTGGAGGTGGATATCATTGCCCGCTATCTGGAACGCCTGCTGACCGGTGCGCCTGAATCACAACAGAGCGGATTGACCCTGGCCACCCTGGCCGCCAGCGGTTTCGTGAAATAACAAAGGGAGAACACCATGGCCTTAAGCAGTACCCAGGAAATCATCGACGACCTCCGTCAGGGCAAAATGGTCATCCTGATGGATGACGAAGACCGGGAAAATGAAGGCGACCTGATCATGGCCGCCGAGCATGTGCGACCGGAAGACATCAACTTCATGGCCAAATACGGCCGGGGCCTGATTTGTCTGACCCTGACCGAGGCTCGCTGCCGTCAGTTGGACCTGCGACTGATGGTCAGTCGCAATACCGAACAGTTCTCCACCGCCTTCACCGTGTCCATCGAAGCCGCGGAAGGGGTGACCACCGGCATCTCCGCCGCCGACCGGGCCCGTACCGTGCAGGCGGCGGTGGCCAAGGACGCCAAGGCGGCGGACCTGGTGCAGCCGGGCCATATCTTCCCGCTCAAGGCCCAGAACGGCGGCGTGCTGACCCGCGCCGGCCATACCGAAGCGGGCTGCGACCTGGCACGCCTGGCGGGCCTGGAGCCGGCGGCGGTGATCGTCGAGATCCTGAACGAAGACGGCACCATGGCCCGTCGCCCGGATCTGGAAACGTTTGCCGAGCAGCACGATATCAAGCTCGGCACCATCGCCGACCTGATCGAATACCGTAACCAGAACGAGACCACCATAGAGCAGGTGGCCCGCTGCACGCTGCCCACCGAATACGGCGACTTCGAACTGGTCACCTTCCGCGATACTATCGACAACCAGGTGCACTTCGCCCTGAAAAAAGGCGAGATCCTGGCCGAGCAGCCGACCCTGGTGCGGGTGCATATCCACGATGTGCTGACCGACGTGCTGATGACCGACCGCCATGCGGCGCGTACCTGGCCGCTGACCAAGTCCATGGCCCGTATCGCCGAAGAGGGCGGTGTGCTGGTGATCCTCGGCAAGGAGGAAACCCCGGATCACCTGCTGTCTCTGGTGCGCACTTTCGAGGCGGTGGATCGGGGCGAGCGCCCCGAAGGCGCCAAGTGGCAGGGCACCTCCCGCCGGGTGGGCGTGGGTTCCCAGATACTGCGCGCCATGGGCGTGGGCAAGATGCGGCTGCTGAGCTCGCCCAAGCGATACCACGCCCTGTCCGGCTTCGGCCTGGAAGTGGTGGACTATATCACCGACTGACGAACCGATAACCTGGCCCGCCTCGAGCGGGCTTTTAGCCTGATATCAAAGTCGTCTGTTTCATTGGTATGAGTCGGCTAAAGGGCCAACTCCGCCGACACGCTTCAAGCACATCCTTGTGACGCTCGGCGGAGCCGTTCCCTTTGTCCGCCCGTTTTGGTATGGGTGTTGCTTGTTTAAATTGGGCGCCGATTGAGTTTTGGCACGGATGCGTCAACAATAGCGGCTACCACTAAAGGAATAACCAAGCAAGATAGCAGGAGAAGCAGATGGCCATCTGGGGAAGGGGACTCAGGGCAAAATCCGTGCTCGCGTTGTTGGTAGCCTGTCTGCTGGCCTTTATCCCCGCCGGCGGCATGGGCTGGCAGGTATTGAGCGGGGTGCAGGAGCACTTTGGCAAGGCCTATGCGCGCAATTTTACCCAGCTCAACCGGCAGAATATCCTGGTGCCCCTGTCGCGGGACCTGGCCCTGGCCCGGCGTTTCGCCGACTCGGTGCTGACCCGCCAATGGCTGCAGGACGAAGCGGATGCCGGCAAGAAAGCCCTGCTGTTCCGTGAAGCCGAAGGCTTTGCCCAGGATTTCAGCAGCCAGTCCTACTTCGTGATCAGCGCCGGTTCCCGCGACTACTACTACCGGGAGCCAGACAAGCCTTTCACCGCCGAACCCGAGTACCGTCTCGATGGCGACAGCCCCGACGACCGGTGGTTTTTCAATATCCTGGCCAGTGGCGACAAGCTCAATATCAACGTCAACCGCGACACCCGTCTCGGCACCACCCGGGTATGGCTGAACGTGCTGGTGGAAGAGGACGGGCGCCCGCTCGGCCTGGCCGGTACCGGCATCGATCTGACCCACTTCATCCGGGATTTCATTGCCACCGATGAACCGGGGCTGACCCCGATGATCATCGACGAGCGGGGGGCTTTCCAGGCCCACCCGAATGACGCCATGATCGCCCTGGGCTCGGCCGCCGGCATGGCGAGCGGGCAGCAACGCAGCCTGCCCGAACTGCTCGGTTCCCAAGAAGAGCGCCAACGCCTGAGCGAGCTGATGCAGCAGGTACAGCTGGCACCCGAGCAGCTCGGCATGGACTGGGTTACCCTGGACGGCCGGCGCCAACTGCTGGCGGTGAGCTTTATCCCCGAACTGGGCTGGTATGTGGTGACCGCCGTGGATCTGAATATGGCCCAGGTGCTGGAGGGGACCGTGCTCAATACCGCGCTGCTGGCCTTCGTTATCATGCTGGCGGTGCTGCTGCTGGCGCTGGCCTATGCGGTGGACAGGATCATGCTGCAGCCCCTGCGCCGGTTGCAGGGCTCTGCCAGCGCCATTGCCCAGGGCCGTTACGATGTCTCCCTGCCGCCACCCTCGGGGGATGAAATCGGCGACCTCAGTGACGCCTTCGGGGTGATGGCGGAGAAAATTCGCAGCCATACCGAAGAACTGGAGCAGAAGGTGCAGAGCCGCACCCGCGAGCTGGAAGAGGCCAATATCCAGATGCGCCAGGCCCACCAGCAGATCAATGACTCCATCGACTATGCCAGCCTGATCCAGCGCGCCATACTGCCGGATCAGCAACTGACCCAGGTGCTGGGTGAACACCATTTCGTGCTCTGGCATCCGCGGGATGTGGTGGGGGGAGATTTTTACCTCTTCCAGCCCGGCGCAGAGGATGCTTTCCTGGTGGGGGTGGTGGACTGTGCCGGCCACGGGGTGCCGGGCGCACTGATGACCATGCTGGCGCGGGCGGCGCTGGATCATGCCATTCGCGAGCAGGGCCTCGTTTCGCCGGCGGCCATACTCCAGCTGGCAGATCGCACCCTGCGCGGCATGCTGCAGGACTGCGATCTGCCACGGGGCCTGGCCACCAACATGGATGTGGGGCTGGCCTATGTGGCACCGAGAGAACGGCGGCTGGTATTTTCCGGCGCCAAGATGTCGCTCTATTATAGTGACGGCGAGCGGGTGGAGGAATGCAAGGGAATCCGGCGTACCCTGCTGGACCGGCGTGATGCCCGGTTCGAGGATATGCCGCTGCCCCTGCGGTCCGACGATATCTATTATCTGGCCACCGACGGTTATCTCGACCAGGCCGGAGGGGAAAAGGGCTTTGGTCTGGGCAGCAGCCAGTTCCGGGAGTTGTTGCGGACCCATGCCGTCCTGCCGCTGACGGAGCAGGCCGAGGCACTCGGGCGGGCGCTGGATGATTACCGGGGCGCTCATCCACAACGGGATGACATTACCCTGCTCGCTTTCAAGATTGATGCGTGTTAAATGAGGGTTTTCTGATGCAAGCCATAGACCTGCTTTCGATTCGGGAGCAATTTAACCAGAACCAGATACTGCTCTGCTTCAATGGCCCCATTTCCCGCAGTCTTATTGAGGAAATAGGCAATGCCCTCAAGAATTATCTGCAGGCCGAAAATGCCCTGCCGGCGGCGGCCATGGATGTGTTCGGGGTTTATATCGAGCTGACCCAGAACATCCGTCACTATGCCCGTCGCATGGGCTACAGTGATCGTGACGGCTCCGCCACGGTAGTGGTGGCCCGGAGCGATGAAGGACATTATATGGTACTGGCCGGCAACCAGGTCGAATTCGCCGATGGCCAGGCCCTGTGCCGGCGCATCGAGCAACTGGCCGGGATGGACAAGGCGGCGCTGAAGGTGGCCTACAAAACCCAGTTGCGCCGCCCCCGGACCGACGACAGCAGTAGCGGCGCCGGCCTGGGATTATTGGATGTGGCCAGGAAGTCTTACCGGCCCATGGCGGCCAAGCTGGTGGATACCGGCGGCGGCCGGGGGTTTTTCAGTTTATTGGCGGTAATATGAGAGTAAACCCGGAAGTAGCCATGAAGTCGTTGAACATCACAGGTAGCAGATCCACCCCGGACATTCTCTGTAACCCGGATTCCGGGGTGGTCGCCATGCGGGGTGATTCCTACCCGGAGAACTCATTCGAATTTTTTAACGAGGTGATCGAGTGGGTGGAGCAGTTTCTGGAGCAGTCGCCCCTGCCATTGACGCTGGAGTTGCGGCTGATCTATATGAATACCAGCAGCGTGAAAGCGATGATGGACATTTTCGATATACTGGAAGCCGCCTCAGGCCGAGGCAAGGCGGTGCAGGTGCAATGGTTTTACGATCCTGACAACGAGCGGGTGGTAGAACTGGCCGAGGAGTTCAAGGAAGACTGCACTTTCCCCTTCGAAATCGTACCCCATGACTAGCCGCCATCCTGCCGACGATGCCGAGCTGGAACGGCTGCTGGCCGCTCCCGAACACAGGGACAACCCGCTGCGGCCGGTACTGGAAGCCTTGCTGGCCCGGGATCGGGAGCACCGCATCCGGCTGGAGCGATTGCTGCGCATTGCCGACAGCAGCTACGACATGGCACGCTCCCGGACCGAAGATCTGCTGCAGCAGTACGACAAGCAGCTGCGGCGGCTGGAAAAGATCACCCGCATTTCCGATCGTTACCAGCGCAGCCTGCTGGAGCTCAATGATCGGCTCGAGCAGGCGGCGCTGCGCGACCCGCTGACCGGCTTGGCCAATCGACGGCTGTTGATGGCCCGGCTGGAAGAAGAGCAGGAACGCTGCCGGCGCGGGGGCGCGCCCTTCAGCCTGGCGATGTTGGATGTGGACCATTTCAAGCGTATCAACGATGCCTTTGGCCACAACGTGGGCGACCGGGTTCTGTGCCTGCTGGCCCAGGCCATTTCCGCGCAGTTGCGCAGCTATGATCTCTGCGCCCGTTGGGGGGGAGAGGAATTCTTGCTGCTGCTGCCGGATACCGGCCTGGAGCAGGCCCGGCAGTTGAGCGATCGCGTCATGCAGGCGGTGCGCGCTCTGCGCCTGGCGGACATCGACGAGCAGTTGCTGCTCACCGTGAGCGTGGGCCTGACGGCCTACCGGCCCGATGAGGAGCTGGACAAAACCATCAACCGGGCCGACAACGAACTGATCCTCGCCAAGCGCAACGGCCGGGACCGGCTGCAGGTGGCGACGCCTTGACCGGTACTTCCTTTTTAAACACCGCATGAGTGGAATAAACAGATGGCAAAGCGATTGGGGGCGGCGGACTTTATCGACATGCCCTGGAAAAACGGCGGTGGCACCACCCGGGAACTGTACCGGCTGCCCACGGCACAGGAGGAGGACTTTGTGCTGCGGGTGTCCATGGCCCGGGTGGGGCAGAGTGGCCCCTTTTCCTTTTTCCCCGGCATCGATCGTATCCTGATGCTGGTGGACGGCGCCGGTTTCGAGCTGGATATGAACGGCTCGCAGCGGCGATTGACCGAGCCCTTTGTCCCCTTGCAATTCAGCGGCGAGACCGCCGTGGATTGCCGGCTGTTGGGCGACGAGTGCCTGGACTTCAACGTAATGACCGCCAGGGACTGGGGGCGGTCCGAGCTGGCGGTGCGACCGGTGGCACCCGGCCAGGGGTATCACAGCGAGGGCCCCCGGGCCCGTCTGCTGTATTGTCACGGCATCGAGCCCACCCTCTGGGTGCTGGCTCCCGGTGAAGCGCTGGCGCTGGCCGCCGTGGACGAGCCCCGGCTGCTGGTGGAAATCACCCTTTATCCCCTTGACGGAGTTTGAACCATGTTGCCCTGTATTGAACGTGAAACCGGCCCCCGGCCGGATGCCTGTGTGATCTGGCTGCACGGCCTGGGGGCCGACGGCCACGACTTCGCCCCCATAGTGCCGGAGCTGCGGCTGCCGCCCGCGTTGCACATTCGTTTTATCTTTCCCCATGCGCCGGCCATTCCGGTTACCGTCAACGGTGGCTTTGTGATGCCTGCCTGGTACGACATTCTGTCGATGGAGATAGAACGCAAGGTGGATGAAACCCAGTTGCGGGCGTCTGCGAAGGCGGTACAGGCCTTGATTGAGCAACAGATTGAGCAGGGCATCGACAGCCGCCGTATTGTCCTGGCCGGGTTTTCCCAGGGAGGGGCGGTGGCTTACGAGGCGGCGCTGAGTTTCGAAAGCCCCTTGGGTGGGCTGGTTGCCATGTCCACCTATTTTGCCACCGCCGGCAGCCTGAACATTCACGAAGCCAACCGGTGCTTGCCGGTGCAGGTATTGCATGGCAGCCGGGATGGCGTGGTGCCCGAACAACTGGGGCAGCAGGCCTGCCGGGAGCTGGAACTGCTGGGTTTT
This sequence comes from Zobellella sp. DQSA1, assembly GCF_041950555.1. GTDB lineage: Bacteria > Pseudomonadota > Gammaproteobacteria > Enterobacterales > Aeromonadaceae > Oceanimonas. The sequence continues at coordinate 3,124,942 of NZ_CP169531.1, read as the reverse complement.
TTGCCCGAATATCACAGTTACCCGATGGAGCACAGCGTCTGTGCCGCCGAGATTACCGATATTTCCCGTTTTTTGTGCCGCATACTGGCACCCCGTGACTGAAGGAATCCATTGATGAATATCAAGCAACTGCAGGCCAGGCTGGAGCAGGCCCCCGAGTCCATCGAGTTCGCCGAGGTGATCGCCCTAATCGACAGCCTCTACGACTTCACCCCCGCCGCCTTTACCAACGGGGAACTGACCAATGAAGCCGGGCAAAACAACGGCTCCTGCAAGCTGTTTGCCTTTGCCCGCCTGCAGGGGCTGAACGAGGAGGAAACACTGGCCTGCTTCGGCGCCTTCTATCGGGATGACGTGCTCGGCAACCCCGAGGGACAGGACCACCAGAATATCCGCAACTTTATGAAAAGCGGCTGGCTCTGCGTCGAATTTGCCGATCAGCCGCTCAGCCCCAAGGTGTAAGGCCACGCGAGGGACTGGAAATGATTACCCATCCCCGGTCGGTCTCAATCGACCGTCCGAATACCCGGAGCTGCCTCTGGTCGAATAAATTCGACCCTACAGAGGGAACCTGTTCACTTCCACCTGGTGCGGTACCAGGCCAGCAGGCTGCGGCTGCGATAGCCGAGCAGGGCCAGCAGGATCAGCACGCAGCCCGCGATTTTCTGGGGCGGCATCGGCTCCTGATACCAGAACACGCTGATCAATACCGTCCACACCGGCTCCAGCATCATGATGATGGCGGCATTGGCCACGTTGCTGAACTTTTGGCCCATGGTCTGGCAGGCGAAGCGCAGCGAGGTCGCCAGCAGCACGCTGGCGGCAAACCAGCCCCAGGTCTGGGACGGTATCCGCTCCGGCCACGGCTCGAACAGTGCAGAGTAGAGCAGGTTCATCATCCCGGTCACCGCCAGTTGGATAACGGTGAGGGCCACCGGCGGGATACGGCGGGCGAAGCGGCTGTTGAGGTTGAAATAGAGCGCCATCGACAGTGATGCCAGCAGGAACAGCAACTGGCCGGGCGACAGGCTGAGGCCGCTGCCCATGGTGAGCAGGAACAGACCGGCCATGGCGATGGGCAGGGCGGTCCAGAAGGCGCGGCCGGGACGCTCCTTGAACAGCAGCCAGGCCAGCAGCGGCACCATCAGCATCGACAGGCTCATGATAAAGGCACCCTCGCCAATGCCCTCGCTGTGGGACACCGCCAGTATCCAGAGCAGCAGGTTCATGCCCATGACGATGCCGACGGCACCGGCCCTGAGCAGGTTGGCGGCGGGAATGGCCAGCAACTGCCGCCAGCAGAACGGCAGCAACAAGAGCGACGCCAGCAGGAAACGCCAGCCCACGAAGCCGGCGGGTGGCAGGCCGTTGAGGGCCTCCTTGGAAAACAGCCAGCCGGCGGAGGCCAGCAGCGTGGCCGTGAGAATGAACAGATCGCCTCGCCGTTCCGGCAACATCATCAGGACCTCATCTGAAAGCACCGGCAAGGCGGGTGCCCGTTCGTACAACGGACGGAACGGGGGCATGCGGACCGGCAGAGTGAATGCGTTTGAGTACTCACTACTTTATGCCATCGGACCGGGTTTTCACACTATAAAGGTCGCGACCTTGCAGTTCAGCTCCGCCGCTTGCTCGCTCAGCAGATTGGCCTGTCGGCGCGACCGGTTGGTGTCTTCGGCCAACTGATCGGTCACATCCTTGATGCTGGTGGTGTTACGGGTGATGTCTCCGCTGACCTGGCTTTGCTCCTCGGCGGCGGTGGCGATGTGGGCGGCCATGTCGCAGATCCGGGTCACGTCCCGGTAGATATGGTCCAGGGCCGAGGCCGCCTGGTCGGCATCGGTCACGGTGCCCTGAGCCAGCCGGGCGCTCTGTTCCATCAGTGCCACCGCCTTGCCGGTGGTCTGCTGCAAGTTGGCGATCATCGTCTGGATTTCTCCGGTGGAGGTATGGGTCCGCTGCGACAGCACTCGGACTTCATCGGCCACCACGGCGAAACCCCGGCCCTGGGCACCGGCCCGAGCCGCTTCTATGGCGGCGTTCAGTGCCAGCAGATTGGTCTGCTCGGCAATTCCCTGGATGGTGGCCAGGATGGAATTGATGTCCTTGGCATGGCGGTTCAGCTCCTGGATCACGACGGAGGCCTGCACGATTTCCCCGGCCAGATGGTTGATGGAGTGCCGGCTTTGCAGCACCAGGTCGCGGCCCTGCTCGGTACTGCCCGAGGCACTGAGGGCGGCCTGGGCGGCCTGTTCGGCATGGCGGGCTATCTCCTGGGTGGCGGAGGCCATTTCGGTGATGGCGGTGGCGACCAGGGTGATCTCCTGCTGCTGCCGGCTCAGCTCGGCCGCGGTAAGATCCGCCTGCTGTTCACCCTGGCGCGCGCTGTCGCCCAGCTCCCGGGCCTGCTGGCGTATGTGACTGATCAACTCGGCCAGGCTGCCGACAAACTGGTTAAAGCTCAGGGCCAGGATGCCGACCTCATCCTTGCTGTCCAGGCTTATCCGCCGGGTCAGATCCCCGCTGCCGTCGGCGATCAGGGTCAAGGCCCCGGAGACCTGTTGCAGCGGCCGGAACAGCCGGTTGCACAGCAGGTTGAAGGCCAGCACGCACAACGCCACCACCGCCAGTGTTGCCAGTGCCTGTTCCCACAGGGTCTGGTAGAGCGGGGCCAGCACGCTGCCCCGGTCGATGACCACCAAGGTGCTCAAATGGCTGCCATCAATGGGGGCGACATAGAGGTAGTGGGGGCTGTGGTTCAGGCTGAGGCTGCTGATACCGCCGCTGTTGCCCAGCCGCTTGACCAGCTCCGGGGTCAGTTCGGGACTCTTGTCGCCGACCGGCCGGTTGAGCAGGCGGGTGTCCTGATCGGCGAAGATGATGCCCTGATCCGTGGTGAGCAGCATATGGCCGCTGCCGGGCAGCCTGACCTGATGCAGCTGCTGCAGCAGATCCTCGATGTCCACATCGGCACCCAGCACCACCCGTTGCTGGCCCAGCCGGGCTACCTGGCCGAGCGACACCACGTTGGCGCCGGTGGCGGCCGCCACGGTCGGGTTATCCATAAAGACCCGTTCGGGCGCTTGCAGGGCGTTCTGGTACCAGCCCCAGCGGCGGGGATCATTGTTATCCGGCGGCAGCACCACCCCATTGGCATTCTGCTGTGAGCCGTCGTCAAAGGCGATAAAGACATTGTCGAAACGGCCCGAGTCTTTCACCTGGCGCAGGTGCGTCACCAGTTGCTGTTCATCCACGTTGTCGGGAAAGGCGGTCAGGGCCGCCTCTCGTGAGACCAGCCAGTCGGTTACGTACTGGTTGTAGGCATGGGTCACACTGAACAGGCGTTCGTTCAGATCCTCGTCAAGCCGGTTCAGCGAGGAGACGAACGACAAGGTGGTGACCACCACGCCGCCCAGGGCAATGGCGAGGCTGGCGGAAAGGGAAAGCTTCTGTTTCAGCGTCAGGTAAGGCATCAACCGGTTCCTGTCAGGGGCTTGAGGGAATTTGTGCGGATGGGGTTCCCAATCTGTTCCCGCTACCACCGGGCGCCGAAATGGGCACTGCTGCGATATTAATCCTGGGGATCCCAACGGCGGCATCAATAGGGTTCAACACGGGAACATGATGGCTAGACACTCACCCTGGAATGGTAGGACTCCATGATGGCCTTCAGCACTGCCATTTTTTCGGTGCTCGGCGGCGTGAGCCCTTCCAGTGGATAGGCTTGGCCGAAGCTGGCCCATTTGTGGCTGCCCAGGTTGTGGTAGGGCAGCAGCTCCACCTTTTCCACCGCCGGGCTCAGGCTGGCGACAAAGCGGCCCAGGGCATCGATGTCGTGTTCGTCGTCGCTCCAGCCCGGCACCACCACGTGGCGGATCCACATGGCCTGGCCCCGCTCGGCCAGGTACCTGGCCAATCCCAGGGCGAAGCGGTTGCTGACCTGGGTCAGCGGGATATGCTGTTCGTCGCGGATATGCTTGAGATCGAGCAGCACCAGATCGGTGCTGTTCAGCAGCCGGTCGAGCACGGCGTCGTGATGATGCACGAAGCCGTTGGTGTCCAGGCAGGTGTGCAGGCCCTGGGCCTTGCAGGCTTCGAACAGCTCGGTGACGAAGGGCATCTGCAGCAGGGGTTCGCCGCCGGAAACGGTAATGCCGCCGCCGGAAGCCTGCATAAAGGGCCGGTAGCTGAGCAGCTCCGGCATCAGTTCGGCCACCGTGACCTCGCGGCCGGTGTCGGTGTCCCAGGTATCCCGGTTGTGGCAGTACAGGCAGCGCATCAGGCAGCCCTGCATAAACACCAGGAAGCGGATACCGGGACCGTCGACGGTGGCGCAGCTTTCGGTGGAATGTATTCGTCCGCTAATGGCCATGGTTCCTCCCCAGGAGTGTCGGTGCCATGCCCAAATGCCGAGTTCAGGATTTTCGGCATGGCTTGCCATTAAAGAGAAAGTCGGCCAAAGGGCCAACTCCGCCGACATGCTGTAAATACCTCCCTGTACGCTCGCACATGCCATCCCTGGCATGTGACGGTCGGCGGAGCCGCTCCCTTTGGCCTTCTGATTTGACTTGGGTGTTGTCTGTTTGAGACCGCCTGGAGAATGGCTGACAGCCTGTTTCACTGATATAACTGTAGTCCCCAGTCCCCAGTCCCCAGTCCCCAGTCCCCAGTCCCCGTCTTTTACATCGACTCGGTAAAGGTCCGGGTGATCACATCCCGCTGCTGCTCGGGGGTGAGGGCGTTGAAGCGCACCGCGTAACCCGACACCCTGATGGTCAGTTGGGGATACTTGTCCGGATGCTCGATGGCGTCGAGCAGCATCTCCCGGTTCATCACGTTGACGTTGAGGTGCTGGCCACCTTCGCGTCCGGCCTCGTGGTGGAAGTAGCCGTCCATCAGCGCCGCCAGGTTGCGTTGCTGGCCTTCACCATCCTTGCCCAGCGCCTTCGGCACTATGGAGAAGGTATAGGAGATACCGTCCTTGGCGTGACTGAAGGGCAGCTTGGCCACCGAGGTCAGCGACGCCAGGGCGCCTTTTTCGTCCCGGCCGTGCATGGGGTTGGCACCGGGGCCGAAGGGCTCGCCGGCACGGCGGCCGTCCGGAGTGTTGCCGGTTTTCTTGCCGTACACCACGTTGGAGGTGATGGTCAGCACCGACTGGGTCGGAATGGCGTCCCGGTAGCAGGGGTGGGCCTTGATCTTGTCCATAAAGCGGCGCACCAAATCGCAGGCGATGTCGTCCACCCGGTCATCGTTGTTGCCGAATTTGGGGAAGTCGCCCTCAATTTCAAAATCCACCGCCAGGCCGGACTCGTCACGCACGGGTTTCACCCTGGCGAACTTGATGGCGCTCAGGGAATCGGCGGCCACCGACAGCCCGGCGATACCGCAGGCCATGGTACGCACCACGTCCTTGTCGTGGAACGCCATCTGAATGGCCTCGTAGGCGTACTTGTCGTGACTGTAGTGGATCACGTTGAGGGCGGTCACGTACTGGGTGGCCAGCCAGTCCATCAGGTTGTCGAGGCGGCTCATCACCACGTCGAAGTCCAGCAGCTCGCCCTTGAGCGGCTCGGCCCTGGGGCCGATCTGGATTTTCAGTTTCTCGTCCACACCACCGTTGATGGCGTAGAGCAGGGTCTTGGCCAGGTTGGCGCGGGCGCCGAAGAACTGCATCTGCTTGCCGATCACCATGGGCGAGACACAACAGGCGATGGCGTAGTCGTCGGAGTCGAAGTCCACGCGCATCAGGTCGTCGTTTTCGTACTGGATGGCGGAGGTGTCGATAGACACCTTGGCCACGTATTCCTTGAACGCCCGCGGCAGTTGCTCGGACCACAGCACGGTCAGGTTCGGCTCGGGGCTGGGGCCCATGTTGTACAGGCTGTGCAGGTAGCGGAAGCTGTTTTTGGTGACCAGGGCGCGCCCGTCCAGGCCCATGCCGGCCAGGGACTCGGTCGCCCAGATGGGGTCGCCGGAGAACAGCTCGTCATATTCCGGGGTACGCAGGAAACGCACCATGCGCAGCTTCATGATGAAGTGATCCACCAGTTCCTGGGCCTGGGACTCGGTCAGGGCGCCTTCACGCAGATCCCGCTCGATATAAACATCGAGGAAAGTGGAAGTGCGGCCCAGCGACATGGCGGCGCCATTCTGGGACTTGATGGCAGCCAGGTAGGCGAAGTACAGCCATTGTACCGCTTCCTTGGCATTGGCGGCGGGGCGGCCCAGGTCGAAACCGTAGCCGGCGGCCATGGTCTTGAGATCGGCCAGGGCACGCACCTGCTCGGCCAGCTCTTCGCGCAGTTGCAGGGTGCGGGACAGGTCCACTCCGGCTTCCAGGTTCGTCTGGGTGGAGGCGATCTGGGCCTTTTTGTCCTTGATCAGAAAGTCCACGCCGTAGAGCGCGCAGCGGCGGTAGTCGCCGATGATACGGCCACGGCCATAGGCATCGGGCAGGCCGGTGAGCACCCCGGACTTGCGGCAGTTGAGGATGTCCTTGGTGTAGAGGTCGAACACCGCCTGGTTATGGGTCTTGCGGTAGTCGGAAAACACCTTGCTGACCTGCGGATCCAGCTCGCGGCCATAGGCCTGGCAGGAAGCCTCGACCATGCGTACGCCGCCATAGGGCATGATGGCGCGCTTGAGCGGCGCCTCGGTCTGCAGGCCGACGACCTGCTCCAGCTCCCGGTTGATGTAGCCGGGGGCGTGGGAGGTGATGGTAGACGGATTGCTGGTATCGAAGTCGAGCGGGGCGTGGGTGCGGTTTTCTTCGGCGATGCCGTTCATCACCTGCTCCCACAGGGCCAGGGTGGCCGGGGTGGGGGCGGCCAGGAAGCTGCCGTCCTCGTCATAGGGGCTGTAGTTGGCCTGGATAAAGTCGCGTACATTGACTTCTGTTTGCCAGCTTTCCCCACTGAACCCACGCCAGGCGTGCTCTACGTTGTTGTTGACCGTTGTCATAAAACCTCCGCTAACAGGTGGCGACGCTCTGGTTGGCCGTTCATCAGCGCCATTGCCGTATGCATCCAGACTACTGCCGGGGGGGGAGGCGGCCGTTGATCTGGATCAAGCTTGGTTCCTGAATTTTTGTAATTTTACTACATTATGCCCGGTACCAATAAAGCTGCCCCTGAGCGGGGCTTGCCTTTAACTACGCGACTTGATGCCGTGTTACAGCATAGTAAAGAAAGCATTGCACTACCACTTTGGACATAACCCGAGTAATACAATGTGGTAATAAAAAACAGATCCACTTTTTCGTCGGGTCGATACCACCGCTTAATCGGACTCAGGCTTTTGTCAATCTCTGGTTGTGCTAGAATGTGCGCACTTTTGTTCAAACAAGGATTCCCATGAAGGTAATCGAAGGGCTGATGGCCGCGCCCGAGGCCAAGGTGGCGATCGTGGTCGCCCGTTTCAACAGCTTTATCAATGACAGCCTGGTCGCCGGTGCCCTGGACGTGCTCAAGCGTCAGGGGCTGGTAAAAGACGACAACATCACCCTGGTGCGGGTGCCTGGTGCCGTTGAAATCCCTCTGGTGTGCAAGAAGCTCGCCAAGAGCGGCCAGTACGACGCCATCGTGGCGCTGGGCTGCGTGATCCGTGGCGGCACCTACCACTTCGATCTGGTGGCCAACGAAAACAGCAAGGGCATGGCCGGCGTGATGATGGAGTTTGAAGTGCCCATCGCCTTCGGCGTACTCACCACCGAAAACATTGAACAAGCCATCGAGCGTGCTGGCACCAAGGCGGGTAACAAGGGCGCGGAAGCGGCCCTCAGCGCACTCGAAATGATTAACGTCCTGCAGCAGCTGGACTAAGAGGAGTACTGCATTGAAACCGTCTGAACGTCGCAAAGCCCGCCGTCTCGCTACCCAGGCCATCTATCAGTGGCAAATGACCAAGGACAACGTGTCCGACATCGCCCAGCAGTTTGTGCTGGAGCAGGACACCAAAGGGGTGGATCTGGACTACTTCCGTGACCTGCTGTTCGGGGTCTCGGTTCATGCCACCGAGCTGGACGCGGTGTTTTCCCCTTATCTGTCCCGTCCGCTCGCCGAGCTGGACGTGGTGGACAAGGCGGTACTTCGGTTGGCCACCTACGAGCTGACCCGGCGTGAAGATGTGCCTTATCGGGTGGTGATCAACGAAGCCATCGAGTTGGCCAAGGCCTTCGCCGCCGAAGAGAGCCACAAGTTTGTGAACGGTGTGCTCGATAAGGTCGTCAAGCAGTTGAAAAAATAACAACAAGCATCGGGAAAAAGCCAGCAGTCGCTGGCTTTTCATTTTCTATGAATGAATTTGAAATAATAAAACACTATTTTACCGCCGACAGCGGCCGCAAGGACGTACTGATGGGACCGGGAGACGACTGCGCTCTGTTGCAGGTACCTCCCCAGACCTGGCTGGCGGTGAGCACGGATACCCTGGTAAGCGGGGTACATTTCTTTGCGGATATGGATCCGGTGGCCCTGGGGCACAAGGCCCTGGCGGTGAACCTCTCGGACCTGGCGGCCATGGGCGCGGATCCGCGCTGGGTTTCGCTGGCGCTGACCCTGCCCGCGATCGACGAAGGCTGGATCAAGGGGTTCTGCGCCGGATTCTTCGAGCTGGCAGAATATTACAACGTGGCCCTGGTGGGCGGCGACATGACCAAGGGGCCCTTGTCCATTACCGTCACGGTGCATGGCACCCTGCCGGAAGGCAAGGGCCTGCGGCGCCATGGCGCCCGCATTGGCGACGGCATCTACGTGACCGGCACCCTGGGCGATGCGGCCCTCGGCCTGCAGCAGCGGCTCGGCAATATCGTCGTGCCGCCGGCGCACCTGGACTTTGTACGCACCAAGTTTGAACATCCTCATCCCCGTATCCTGGCCGGCCAGGCGTTGAGGGATATCGCCTCCAGCGCCCTGGATATTTCCGACGGCCTGGCCGGGGACCTGGCCCATATTACTTCTGCCTCCGGCGTGCGTGCCCAACTGGAGCTGGAGCTACTGCCCCTGAGCGAAGCCATGAAGGCGTCCGTTTCCCAGGAGCGGGGCTGGGAGCTGGCCCTGACCGGTGGTGATGATTATGAACTGTGCTTTACCGTGCCGGAAACCCATCGCGGCCAGCTGGAAACAGCGCTGGCCCACTGCGGGGTCAAGTTCACCCGGGTCGGCCGGGTGCTGGCCGGTGAACCCGGTGTCGAATTGCAGGCCGAGGGGCGCCCTTATCGGCTGCAAGCCCAGAGCTGGGATCATTTCCGGAGTAGCTGAATGAGAAAACCCGAGCTGGCGGCGCTGAAGCTGTCCAATCCCCTGCACCTGCTGGCCCTGGGTTTCGGCTCCGGCCTGAGCCCGGTCATGCCCGGCACCATGGGCACCCTGGCGGCCATTCCGCTCTACCTGCTGATACAGGGCCTGCCGCAGTGGGCCTATGTGGGGCTGCTGGTACTGGGCTTCGTGGCCGGCATCAAAATCTGCGAGGCGGCCACCCAGGCCATCGGCCGGCACGATCACGGCGCCATCGTGTGGGACGAGATCATCGGTTTCGGCATCACCATGATAGCGGCGCCGGCGGGCTGGGGCTGGATCCTGGCCGGTTTCGTGCTGTTCCGCTTCTTCGACATCATCAAGCCCTGGCCCATTCGCTGGTTCGACCGTAAGGTGCACGGCGGCTTCGGCATCATGCTGGACGATGTTATCGCCGGCCTCTTCGCCCTGGTCTGCCTGCAGTTACTGGCCGCCTTCTTGTAACCCCCGCGCCCTCTCGCCACTCCCGCGCCCTTTCGTCACTCCCGCGAAGGCGGGAGTCCATGCGTGTCTGCAGACCTGGCGCCAGCGTCCGGGCCGGTGCATCCTGCCCTGGATGCCCGCCTTCGCGGGCAAGACGGAGCAGGTATCACCCCCGCGCCCTCTCGTCACTCCCGCGAAGGCGGGAGCCCATGCGTGTCTGCAGACCTGGCGCCAGCGTCCGGGCCGGTGCATCCTGCCCTGGATGCCCGCCTTCGCGGGCAAGACGGAGCAGGTATCACTCCCGTGTCTTATGCCGTCACCCCCGCGCCCTCTCGCCACTCCCGCGCCCTTTCGTCACTCCCGCGAAGGCGGGAGTCCATGCGTGTCTGCAGACCTGGCGCCAGCGTCCGGGCCGGTGCATCCTGCCCTGGATGCCCGCCTTCGCGGGCAAGACGGAGCAGGTATCACCCCCGTGTCTTATGCCGTCACTCCCGCGCCCTTTCGTCACTCCCGCGCCCTCTCGTCACTCCCGCGAAGGCGGGAGTCCATGCGTGTCTGCAGACCTGGCGCCTGCGTCCGGGCCGGTGCATCCTGCCCTGGATGCCCGCCTTCGCGGGCAAGACGGAGCAGGTATCACTCCCGTGTCTTATGCCGTCACCCCCGCGCCCTTTCGTCACTCCCGCGACCTTTCGTCACTCCCGCGACCTTTCGCCACTCCCGCGAAGGCGGGAGTCTATCAAACCCAGCCAGGAGCAAGACCCGTGCAGGCTGCTTCTGGATGTCCGCCTTCGCGGACATGACGGATTTTGGAGCCCCACCACACCCCTGGGCACGGTTTCAACCGCGCGATCCTACAGACGATGGGGAGCGGCGTTGTTCCACGCGGCTGAAGCCGCGCCTGCCATTGATTTGGGATCTCGCCGGGATCGGATTATTCCGGACCGGTTTCGAGGCGGAGAAAACGTTTTCCACCTATTTTTACCTATCTGACATCACCTTTAGCCACTTCCGTACTTGCTTTTTAGAGTGAAATTCCTATTCTCTTTTGACTCGGTCTGATCTATCTTGATATGAAATATCAGTCATAAATTCCGCATGAGTAGTCATGTTTGAAATTTGTTGCTGAATTTGTGAGCCGGATCCGGATAACTGCGATTCAGTTTTCCATAAACAGGATTACAATGCTTACAAATGTTACTTTCTTGTTGCCGAATAAAGCGCAAGACGGTTCTCCCGTCGGGGCTATAGTGATAGGTCCACTGCCATAGCACTCAGGCAACACAGAACGACGTCGGTTGCATGCCCAGGCAGCGCCGGTAAAGGATGCGGTATCGAGGGGCTTGCCCCGGTTAAGGATGAACATGTCCCTGCTAGAAGTGAAACACCTGCGGATCGAGTATCCGTCCCGCCACGGCGTCATGGCCGCCGTCGAAGATCTTTCGTTCAATATCGAAAAGGGTGAAATCCTGGGGGTGGTCGGCGAGTCCGGCGCCGGCAAGTCCACCATCGGCAACGCCGTTATCGACCTGCTGAGCCCGCCCGGTCGCATCGCCAGCGGCGACGTTTACCTGGACGGGGAAAAAATTTCCAAGCTCGGCCCGGCTGCCATTCGTGCGGTGCGTGGTCGCCGTATCGGCTTTATCTTCCAGGATCCCATGACCTCGCTCAATCCACTGTTTACGGTGGAATACCAGATGGTCGAGACCCTGCTGGCGAATATCGGGATGAGCCGGGAGCAGGCCCGCAAGAAGGCGGTATCCCTGCTCGAGGCGGTGGGTATTCCCCAGCCCGAGCTGCGCATCAAGCAGTATCCGCACCAGTTTTCCGGCGGCATGCGCCAGCGGGTGGTGATTGCCATCGCACTCTCCTGCGATCCGGAGCTGATTATCGCCGACGAGCCCACCACCGCGCTGGACGTGTCCATCCAGGATCAGATCCTCAACCTTATCCGTACCCTGTGCAAGGAACGCAACGTGGGCTGCATGCTGGTCACCCACGACATGGGGGTGGTCTCTAACGTAACCGACCGGGTGGCGGTGATGTACCGGGGGCGGCTGGTGGAAATCGGCCCCACCGCCAAGGTGCTGGGTACCCCCGAGCACGCCTACACCCGCAGCCTGATCTCCGCCGTGCCCCGTTCCGACGTCAAGCTGGTGCGCTTCCCGCTGGTGTCCTATATCGAGGATGCCAAGGAAATGGCCCCGCTGGATCTCAAGCACCACTGGCTGGGCCAGAGCCAGGATCAGCGGGAATACCAGGGCGCCCTGCTCAGGGTAGAGCACTGCAACCTGCGCTTCGTGACCAAGGATTCCTTCTTCCCCTCGCGCCGGGAATACCTGCAGGCCACCCACGACGTCAGCTTCGAGATCTTCGAAGGGGAAACCTTCGGCCTGGTGGGGGAGTCGGGCTCCGGCAAGTCCACCATCGCCCGCGCCATTACCGGTCTCTATCCGCCCGACAGCGGCAAGATCTGGTTCGAGGGCATCGAGCTCACCGCCATCAAGACCGAGCAGGAGCGTCGCCCCCTGCGCCGGCAGATGCAGATGGTGTTTCAGAATCCCTATTCCTCCCTCAACCCGCGTATGCGGGTGGAAGACATCATCGCCGAGCCCATCCGCTTCCACCAACTGGCCGGGAACGAGGCGCAGATTCGCGGCATCGTCGCCGACCTGCTCGACTACGTAGGCCTGGGCCGGGCCGCCGGGGTCAAGTTTCCCCACGAGTTCTCCGGCGGCCAGCGCCAGCGCATCTCCATCGCCCGGGCCCTGGCCACCCGGCCGCGGCTGCTGATCTGCGACGAGCCCACCTCGGCGCTGGATGTATCGGTACAGGCACAAATACTGAACCTGCTCAAAGACCTGCAGGACGAACTCAAGCTGACCATGCTGTTCATCAGTCATGATTTGCCGGTGATCCGGCAGATGTGCGATCGCATCGGGGTGATGAAAAAAGGCACCCTGGTGGAAGTGGCGCCCACCGAACAGCTCTTTACCAGGGCGGCGGATCCCTACAGCCGCTCACTGATTTCCCTGATGCCCGAGTTCAAGGGCATGTCCCGGGAAGGTCTGGATATCTCAGACGTGGCCGCCGGCCAAAACTAATCCCATCGACGGAGTGTTATATATGAAAAAAGGACTCAACAAAGTAACTGCCGCGCTGCTTGCCGCCGGTTTCGCCTTCAGCCTGCAGGCTGCCGACATCACCATCGCCTACGACTCGGATCCCACCTCCATGGATCCCCACGAACAGTTGTCGGGCCAGACCCTGGAAATGTCGCATCTGCTGTTCGACCCCCTGGTGCGCTGGACCAAGGACTTCGACTTCGAGCCCCGGCTGGCGGAAAAATGGGAACGCACCGACGAGAACACCATGCGCTTCCACCTTCGGCAGGGCGTCAAGTTCCACAGTGGCAACGACTTTACCGCCGATGATGTGGTCTGGACCTTCAACCGGCTGAAGGCGTCCCCCGACTTCAAGGCCATCTTCGAGCCCTTTGCCGAAGCGGTGAAAGTGGACGATCACACCGTGGATCTGGTGACCACCGGGCCCTTCCCGCTGGTGCTGAACACCGTGACCTACCTGTTCCCCATGGACTCCCGGTTCTACAGCGGCACCACCGAAGACGGCAAGGACAAGGCAGAAGTGGTCAAGCACGGCAGTTCCTTCTCTTCCACCAACGTTTCGGGCACCGGCCCCTTCAAGCTCAAGTTCCGCCAGCAGGGGGTGAAGGTGGAATACGAGCGCCACGCCGACTACTGGGACACCGATTCCCCCGGCAATGTGCAGAACATGACCCTGGTGCCGATCAAGGAAGACGCCACCCGGGTGGCCGCCCTGCTGGCCGGCGACGTGGACTTTATCAAGCCGGTGTCGCCCAACGACCACGACAGGGTCAAGGCCGCCGCCAACGTCAAGCTGGTGACCGAACCGGGCACCCGTATCATCACCTTCCAGCTCAACCAGGATCGCTTCGAGCCGTTCAAGGACGTGCGGGTGCGCCAGGCGGTGAATTACGCCATCAACCAGGATGGCATCGTCCAGCGCATCATGCGCGGCTTCGCCACCACCGCCGGCCAGCAGCCGCCCGCCGGTTACTTCGGCCACAACCCCGAACTGGTGCCGCAGTTCGATCTGGACAAGGCGAAGCAACTGATGGAGGAGGCCGGCTACAAGGACGGCTTCAAGATCAGCATGATCGCTCCCAACAACCGCTACGTGAACGACTTCCGTATCGCCGAGGCGGCGAAGGCGATGCTGGCGCGCATCAATATCGACGTGGATCTGAAGACCATGCCGGTGGCCCAGTACTGGCCCGAGTTCGACAAGTGCGACGCCGACATGCTGATGATCGGCTGGCACTCGGATACCGAAGACACCGCCAATTTCTCGGAATTCCTGACCATGACCCGCAATGACGAAACCGGTCGGGGCCAGTACAACTGCGGCCATTACGCCAATGCCGAACTGGACGGCCTGATCGAGGCGGCCAACCTGGAAACCGACCTGCCCAAGCGGGAAGCCATGCTGCAGCGGGCCGAGCGCATCCTCTATGACGACGCCGCCTTTGTGCCGCTGCACTGGCAGAACCTGGCCTGGGGCGCGCGCAACAACCTGGAAGCCGAGCCCATCGTCAACGCCATGGACTTCCCCTACCTGGGCGACCTGGTGGTGAAGCAATAAGACTTCGGGGTTAAAGCCGGGGACTTGGGATTGGGGACTGGTACTGGCTTAATCCCGAGTCCCGAGTTCCGGGATTTCATCCCCAGTCCCCAATCCCGCTATTGGAATTTACAAAGATGTTGACGTTTTTACTGAAACGGGTGTTCCAGGCCCTGATCGTGATGTTTGTCATCAGCCTGGTGGCCTTTTCCATCCAGGACAACCTGGGCGATCCCCTGCGCGAACTGGTGGGGCAATCGGTATCGGAAGAGGTGCGCCAGCAAATGCGGACCGCAATGGGGTTGAACGATCCCTTCCTGGTCAAGTACGGGCGTTTTGTCGGCAACGCGCTGCAGGGCGACTTCGGTACCTCCTATTTCTTCAAACAGCCGACCCTGGAGGTGATCTTCCAGAAACTGCCGGCCACGCTTGAACTGGTGTTCTGCGCCAGCATCATTATCATCGCCCTGAGCATACCGCTGGGGGTCTATTCGGCCATCAAGCCCCGCTCCTTCCTCTCCAAGGCGATCATGGGCGTGAGCATCATCGGCATTTCGGTGCCCGTGTTCCTCACCGCCATCCTGCTGATGTACGTGTTTTCCATCGAGCTCGGCTGGCTGCCCGCTTACGGCCGGGGCGTGACCACCAGCCCGCTGGGGTGGAACTCGGGGCTGTTCAACTGGCAGGGTTTCCGTAACCTGATCCTGCCGAGCATCGCGTTGTCGTCCATCATGCTGCCGTTGTTTATCCGCCTGGTGCGTTCCGAGATGCTGGAACAGCTCAGCTCCGAATACGTCAAGTTCGCCTGGGCCAAGGGCCTGGCCAAATACCGTATCTGGTTTATCCACGCCCTGAAGAACACCCTGCTGCCGTTGATTACCGTGGGCGGGGTGCAAATCGGCACCATGGTGGCCTACACCATCCTCACCGAGACCGTGTTCCAGTGGCCGGGCATCGGGCTGCTGTTCCTCGAGTCCATCAACCGGGTGGACACGCCGCTGATCACCACCTACGTGATTTTCGTCGGCTTTATTTTCGTGGTGACCAACACCATCGTCGACTTGATCTACGGTCTGATCAACCCCACCGTCAACCTGGCTGCCAAGGGATAAGCACCATGAATACAGACGTCAGCCTGAGCCGCTGGGCTCGCTTCAAACGGTCGGATTTTTTGTACCACTTCCTGCGCGACAAGGTCGCCATGGTCAGCTTTGCGGTGTTTGTGGCGCTGGCGGCGGCGGCCTTCCTGTCACCGCTGATCGCTCCCCACAACCCCTACGATCTGGCCACCATCGACATCCTCGACTCCGAACTGCCGCCGAACTGGCTGCCGGGCGGCGACGAGCGTTTCTGGCTCGGCACCGACGTGCAGGGGAGGGACATCTTCAGCACCATCCTCTACGGCTCCCGGGTGTCGCTGATGATCGGCCTGGGCGCGGTGGCACTGCAACTGGCCATCGGCATCGTGGTGGGGCTGTCCGCCGGTTACTTCGGCGGGCGCATCGACAACTTCCTGATGCGCATCGCCGATGTACAGCTGTCCTTCTCCACCATGATGGTGGCCATCATCGTCTCGGCGGTGTTCCAGGCCACCCTGGGCGCCGATTTCTACGCCCAGTACGCGGTGCTGATGCTGGTGGTGATCATCGGCCTGGCCGAATGGCCCCAATACGCCCGTACCATCCGCGCCACCGTACTGGCGGAGAAGAAGAAGGAATACGTGGAGGCGGCGCAGGTGATGGGCTTCAAGTCCATGCGCATCATGTTCCGCCATATCCTGCCCAACTGCCTGTCGCCGATACTGGTCATTTCCACGGTACAGGTGGCCAATGCCATCATGAGCGAGGCGGCGCTGTCCTTCCTCGGCCTCGGCATGCCGGTGGACAAGCCTTCGCTCGGCTCGCTCATCAGCATGGGCTTCAGCTACATCTTCTCCGGCTCCTGGTGGATCACCGCCTTCCCCGGCATCTACCTGGTGGTGCTGGTGCTGGTGATCAACCTGCTCGGCGACTGGTTGCGGGACGTGTTCAACCCCAAGATCTACAAGGGATAAACCCCTGGCCAAGGCGGCTCAAGGACGGTGGCCGGGGCGTCGGGGCTTTTGTCCCATCCCCAGCCCGCGCGTACGGGAGCGGCGGTGCCCGCAGCCCCGGCGTGGTTCCAAGGCAGGGGTAGACGCGATTTTAATCGCGTGGCAGGCAACGCCGGTTTCGCGTTGCCTGCGGGGCCGCGCGACTGAAGTCGCGCTTACGAGGCGCGGTGGGGGCGGCCTATTCTAGGTATCGGCCGGTAACCTGATGCATTGGTACAGGCGCGGCGTTATGATCGCCACTTGCCCCAGTCCAGAACAACGGAGCCCCTGCCTTGCTGACCCTCCTGCTCAACCGTTTTCCAGCTCTTTCCCGCCGACGAATGTCCGGAGGCTTGATCCTGCTTGCCATGGCGGTGGTGGCCGCCGATCTGCTGGGTCTCCCGGTGGACCGCACCTGGGCCGGGGCGGGGTATTGGGCGGCGGCGGCGTTGTTGTGGCCGGGGCTGGCCCGGCGCAACCGGATCCAGGCGCTGTTGTTGCTGGCCATCGGCGGGCTTTGCCTGGCCTGGAGCGCCTGGCAGGGGGCAGCAGTGGATGTGGGGCGTATTGTCTCCAGCAACAGCGGCCTGCTCTCCATGCTGGTGGCGGTGAGCTTTCTCGGCCTGGTGAGCCGGCCCGCAGGAGAAAGTGAAGAGCGGCTGCCGCGGGGGAGGCGGGCGGTGCTTTCCACCCTGGGGGCCGTGCATCTGTTCGGCTCCGTCATCAATCTGTCGTCGGTGTTTATCATCGGCGATCGCCTGGCCCGGCAGGGCAGCCTGAGCCGGGAACAGTCGATAGCGCTGATCCGGGGCTTTACCGCCGCCGCCTTCTGGTCGCCGTTTTTCGCCGCCATGGCGGTGGCGTTGAGCGTGGCGCCCGGAGCGCACCTGGCCAGCCTCTGGCTGGTGAGCATGCCGCTGGCCTTGTTGGGACTGGGCCTGACCTTCTGGCAGTTGTGCCGGCAGCAAGGCGGAGAAGCGGCGCCGGTGGGCGATTTTACCGGCTATCCGCTGCATCCGGGCGGGATCTGGCTGCCGGCCCTGCTGGCGGCGTGCGTACTGCTGCTGCATCAGCTGTGGCCGGCCTTGTCCATTCTGGCGGTGATCACCCTGCTGGCCCCTGCGCTCAGCCTGCTGGTGCTGTTCGGTGCCAGGCGCTCGCCGCTGGCGGCCCTGGGGCGGCTGGTGAACGGCCGACTGCCCCAAATGGGCAACGAACTGGCGTTGTTTCTCGCCGCCGGGGTGCTGGGCTACGGTCTGGAAACCCTGATCGCCGCCTGGGGGGGCACCCTGCCGCTGCAGGGCTTTGGTGCCCTGGAGGCGAGCCTGACCTACCTGGCGACCGTGCTGTTGTCGCTGCTGGGCATTCATCCCATCATCTGTATCGCGCTGGCGGGATCGGTGCTGGCGCCGCTTTCACCCGACCATACCCTGCTGGCGCTGGTATTTCTGTCGTCCTGGGCGGTAGGCACCTCCACCGGGCCCCTGTCTGGCATCAACCT
This sequence comes from Zobellella sp. DQSA1, assembly GCF_041950555.1. GTDB lineage: Bacteria > Pseudomonadota > Gammaproteobacteria > Enterobacterales > Aeromonadaceae > Oceanimonas. Next base: position 3,106,992 of record NZ_CP169531.1, on the reverse strand, counting down.
GGCGTTTCAGGGGCGTTACGGGGTGGATTCGTTTCGCATCATGCGCTGGAACCTGAGCTACCTGGGGCTGATGTCGGTGCTGGTGGTGCTGGCCATCTGGCTGCTGGCCGCGTTGCTCGGCGTGGATTAGCGCCGGTGACGGTGTCACAATCGAGCCCGATGGATGTCCAAGGGCAGTTGCTGCAGGAGAGAATCATGAAATTCATCTGGCTCAAGGTATTGCTGACCGTACTCGTCTTTGCCGGCCTGTTCGTCTGGGTGTACTACAAGGTCGCCAGCGGCGGCGCATAAGCTGCTCTCGATGGGGCGGATATTGTTCGAAAAATGCCCGTTTCTGCATTCTGGCCATTTGCGCGCGCCAGGGTTCTACTGCATAATGTGCGCCTCGAAAAACTGATGTGCGGTGTGTCGGTATTCTTCACATGCTCCGTCTACTTCTTCAATCAACCATATAAAGTTGCATCATGTCCGAATTATCCAAATACAGAAACATTGGTATCTTTGCTCACGTTGACGCGGGCAAAACCACGACCACCGAACGTATCCTCAAGCTGACCGGTAGGATCCATAAGGTTGGTGAAGTGCATGATGGTGAGTCCACCACCGACTTCATGGAACAGGAAGCCGAGCGCGGCATTACCATCCAGTCCGCGGCCGTCAGCTGCTTCTGGAAAGACCACCGCTTCAACGTTATCGACACCCCTGGACACGTTGACTTCACCGTTGAAGTTTACCGCTCCCTGAAAGTGCTGGATGGCGGTATCGGCGTATTCTGTGGTTCCGGCGGTGTTGAACCCCAGTCAGAAACCAACTGGCGCTATGCCAACGAATCTGAAGTTGCCCGTATCATCTTCGTCAACAAGCTGGACCGTATCGGTGCCGACTTCCTGCGTGTGGTTCAGCAAACCCGCGACGTGCTGGCGGCCAACCCGGTAGTGATGGTGCTGCCCATCGGTGTCGAAGACGAGTTCAAGGGTGTTGTTGACCTGCTGACCCGCAAAGCCTACATCTGGGACGAAACCGGACAGGCTGAAAACTTCGTTATCGAAGACGTTCCGGCCGACATGGTTGACCTGGTAGATGAATACCGTGAAAAACTGATCGAAAGCGCCGTTGAGCAGGACGACGACCTGATGGAAGCCTACATGGAAGGTGAAGAGCCCTCCATCGAGGACATCAAGCGTTGCATCCGCAAGGGTACCCGCACCATGGCCCTGTTCCCGACCTACTGTGGCTCCGCGTTCAAGAACAAGGGCATGCAGCTGGTACTGGACGCCGTTGTTGATTACCTGCCGAGCCCGACCGAAGTCGACCCGCAGCCGCTGACCGACGAAGAAGGCAACGAAACCGGCGAACACGCCATCGTTGACCCCGAGGCCCCGCTGAAAGCCCTGGCGTTCAAGATCATGGACGACCGTTTCGGCGCCCTGACCTTCGTACGTCTTTACTCCGGCCGCCTGAAGAAAGGCGACACCATCCTCAACAGCGCCACCGGTAAAACCGAGCGGGTTGGCCGCATGGTTGAGATGCAGGCTAACGAACGTAACGAACTGGAATCGGCCCAGGCCGGTGACATCATCGCCATCGTTGGTATGAAGAACGTGCAGACCGGTCACACCCTGTGTGATGTCAAGCACCCCTGCACCCTGGAAGCCATGGTGTTCCCCGAGCCGGTCATCTCCATCGCCGTAGCGCCAAAAGATAAAGGCGGCTCCGAGAAAATGGGTATCGCTATCGGCAAGATGATTGCCGAAGATCCCTCTTTCCGTGTAGAAACCGACGTCGATTCCGGTGAAACCATCCTGAAAGGCATGGGCGAACTGCACCTGGACATCAAGGTCGACATCCTCAAGCGTACCTACGGCGTTGAGCTGATCGTGGGTGAGCCGCAGGTGGCCTACCGCGAAACCATCACCGCCGAAGTGGAAGACAGCTACACCCACAAGAAGCAGTCTGGTGGTTCCGGTCAGTACGGTAAGATCGACTACATCATCCGTCCTGGCGAGCCGAACACCGGTTTCGTGTTCAAGTCTTCCGTGGTTGGCGGTAACGTACCCAAGGAATTCTGGCCTGCGGTCGAGAAAGGTTTCGGCAGCATGATGAACACCGGTACCATCGCCGGCTTCCCGGTGCTGGACGTTGAGTTCGAACTGACCGACGGTGCCTACCACGCGGTTGACTCCTCGGCCATCGCGTTCGAAATCGCCGCCAAGGGCGCCTTCCGCCAGTCCATCGCCAAAGCCAAGCCGCAACTGCTTGAGCCGGTGATGAAAGTTGACGTGTTCAGCCCGGAAGACAACGTGGGTGACGTTATCGGTGACCTGAACCGTCGCCGCGGCATGATCAAGGATCAAAACGCCGGCGTAACCGGTGTGCGCATCAAGGCCGAGGTACCCCTGTCCGAAATGTTCGGTTACATCGGCTCCCTGCGTACCATGACTTCCGGTCGTGGCCAGTTCTCCATGGAGTTCTCGCACTACACCGCTTGCCCGGCCAACGTAGCTGAAAAAGTGGTCGCTCAGGTTAAAGAGCGCAAGGCCGCCGAAGCCAAGAAGTAATGCCGGCTTAAGCCTCTGCATTCAACAAAAACCGCTGCTCCGGCAGCGGTTTTTTTATGCCTGCGCCGCGCCCCCGCGGTATGGGGGAAATCGTAGGCACGAATTTATTCGTGCACGGCGAACGGCGCCGGGGTTGGCCTCCTGGACGGTTTTGTATCTAGGGTGCTGCCGATTCTTCCGCAAACATCCGCTGTATCTCCGCCATCACCGCCTCGGCCACCGGGGTAGGGGAAAAATGATGGGAGTGGGCCATTACCAGCCGCTGCGACGGCAGCTTGTTGGCGATGGGGCGGCACACCAGCCGGGCGCCGTCCTGGGTCTGTTCCGACCGTGGACGGGTGATCAGCAAGGCGACACCCAAGCCCTGTGCCACCATGCCGCGTACCATTTCCAGCGAGGTGGTACGGTAGGCAATATGGGGCTCCAGCTGATATTGCCAGAACGGCGACATCAGAAACTCCCGGCTGTGCGGCAAGTCGATCTGGATCAGTTCTTCCATGGCCAGGGCCTCCAGCGACACGGCCTGCAGCCGGGCCAGCGGATGCTCCGGGGGTAGGGCAGCGTAGAACTGGCATTCCTTGAGCAGCTGTACCCGGGGGCGCTCGGTCATGCCCAGGTCATAAGTCAGCGCCAGTTCTACCTGGCCGGTATCCAGCATGCGGCTGATGGAGCCGAGATCCCCCTCGCGCAGTTGTACCTCCACACCGGGCAGCGTTTCCCGCAGGCGGCGCAACAGGCCGGGCACATAGGGCGGACCCAGAGAGCTGAAATAGCCGATGCTGATCTGGCCGCGTAGCTGGTTGCCGGCATCCTGCGGCTCGGCGAACATCTCGGCGCGGGACAGCAAGGTCCGGGCTTCTTCCAGCTTGCCGCGGCCGAAGGGGGTGATGGCCAGCCCCCGTGGCGGGTTGCGGATAAACAGCTCGGCTTCCAACTCGGCCTCCAGGTTGCGCACGATCAGCGATACCGACGGCTGAGACAGGTGCAAATTGCGGGCGGCGGCGGCGGTGCCGCCGCTTTCGGCCACCGCTACGAACACCTTGAGTTGATGCAGGGTTATCACTACTATAAAAATCTATATTGAATATTTGTAACTAATATTTTACACAATATTCACCCGCTGACAAACTCAGAGTCAAGACTGAATCACCACTCTGAGGCCTATACCATGGAACAGCAGTACCAGCGTCAGCCCCTGGCCGGGATTAAAATCGTCGATCTCACCCGGGTCCTGTCCGGTCCCTTCTGCACCGCCCTGTTGGCGGATCTGGGGGCCGAAGTCATTAAGGTAGAGCCGCCGGGCGGTGACGAATATCGCCATGTGGGCCCCTTTGAGCAGGGAGAAAGCGCCCTGTTCACCCTGATGAACCGCAACAAGAAAGGGGTGGTGGCGGATCTGAAAAATCCCGACCACCTGGCCCGTTTGCTGGAGCTGGTACGCGAGGCCGACGTCCTGGTGGAAAACTTCAAACCGGGGGTGGCCGAGCGGCTGGGGGTGGGCTTTGCGGTCATCAAGGCCATCAACCCCGACATCATTTATGCCAGCATTTCCGGCTTCGGTCAGCAGGGCGAATTGAGCGGCCTGCCGGCCTACGATCTGGTGGTGCAGGCCATGTCCGGCATCATGTCCATCACCGGCGAGCCCGACGGCGCGCCGACCAAGGTGGGCGAGTCCATCGCCGATCTGGCCGCCGGGCTCTACGCCTCCTGGGCCATACTGGCCGCCCTGTTCGATCGCCAGCGCAGCGGCGAGGGGGTTCACCTGGATATTGCCATGCTCGACTGCCTGTTTTCGCTGATGCCGACCCCGGTGGCCCAATGGATGTTCGGCGGCGAGGCGCCCGGGCGGGTCGGCAACCGTCATCCCTTGTCCACGCCCTTCGGCTCCTTCAACGCCGGCGATGGTCGGGTCATCATCGCGGTGCTCAATAACCGCCAGTTTGCCGCGCTGTGCGCCGTCATGGGCCGGCCCGAGCTGGCGCAGGACGTCCGCTTTGGATCCGACGAGGCCCGCACCCGCCACGAGCCGGCGTTGCGCGACCTTATCGAAAGCTGGCTGTCCGGCCACAGCGTGGAGTCTGCCATCGCCAGCCTGGCGGCGGCCGCCATTCCCGCCTCGCCGGTGCTGGAAATGGGCGAGGTGCTGGCCCGGGCCCAACAGGGCGAACGCCGGCTACTGCGTACCCAGCAGCATCCGCGCCTGGGCGAGATCCCCATGATGACTCAGCCGGTGCGGGCCAGCGCCTGGGCTTCTCCGGCGCCGGTAACGGCCCCCGTTTTGGGTGAGCACAACGCCGAGTTGTTCCACCCCTAAGCCTGCCGGCCCATTCCCACTTCCATTACGCCACACCGGCGCGGCCGGTGGGCCCCGTTGCACCCTGCCTTCCGGGCGCAACGGCATACCGACAACCCAAGGAGAGGATCACCATGAACATCACCATTACCGAAGACGATCGGATGCTGGCCGACGCCATGCAGCGCTTTTGCCGGGAGGTGATAGCGCCGGCGGCGGCGGAAATAGATGAAGGCGGCCATTCGGCTGCCCGTCACCGGGCGGCGTTGTCCGACATCGGCATCATGGGCATGAACCTGCCGGAGCACTGCGGCGGCACCGGAGTGTCGGCGGTGGCGCTGTATCTGGCGGTGGAGCAACTGGCGGCGGCCTGTGGTTCAACGGCCTCCATGGTGACCGCCCATTTTCTGGCGACCGACTCCATCCTGCTCGGCGGGACCGAGGCGCAGCGCCAGCGCTGGCTGCCGGGGGCGGCCAGCGGTGAGCTGCTGGGGGCCTTCGCCCTGACCGAGCCCAACGCCGGCTCCAACCCGGCGGCGATGCGCACCCTGGCGGAAAAAACCGGCTCGGGCTACCGGCTGCGGGGAGTGAAACACTTTATCTCCAACGCCGCCGAGGCGGACTTTTTGGTGGTTTATGCGAAAACCGACAAGAGCGCCGGCCACCGGGGCATCAGTGCCTTTGTCGTCGATCGCCACGCGGCCGGGGTTGAGGTGAGTTCGCCCGAGCGCACCATGGGCCTCAGGGGCGGGCATGTGTTCGAGGTGGCGCTGGATTGCGAGGTGCCGGCCGACCGCCTGCTGGGCGGCGAAGAGGGCAGGGGCTTTCGCACCGCCATGCAGGTACTGGACAACGGCCGGGTGGAAATTGCCGCCAGTTGCACCGGCATTGCCGGCGCCGCCCTCGAAGCGGCCCTGCACTGGGCCAAGACTCGCGAGGTTAACGATCACCCCATCGCCGAGTTCCAGGGGCTGCAGTGGATGCTGGCCGACATGGCCACCGAACTGGAGGCGGCACGGATGTTCGGCCTGCGGGCGGCCACCAAGCGCGAGCGGGGGGAACGTTTTTCCCAGGAGTCGGCCATGGCCAAGCTCTACGCCTCGGAAGCCGCCGGCCGCATTACCGACGGAGCGCTGCAGATCCACGGTGGCTACGGCTATACCCGGGAAATGCCGCTCGAACGCTATGTGCGGGACGTGCGCATCATGCGCATCTACGAAGGCTCGTCCGAAGTGCAGCGCAACATCATAGCGCGCACCCTGCTGAACGACTGAGGAGCAACAGCGATGAAGATACTGGTTACGGTGAAAAGGGTCATCGATTACAACGTCAGGGTAAGGGTCAGGGCGGATCAGAAAGACGTGGACCTGGCCAACGTCAAGATGGCGCTCAACCCCTTCTGCGAAATTGCGGTGGAAGAGGCGGTGCGGCTGAAGGAGGCGGGCGCCGCCTCCGAGGTGGTGGTGGTGTCGGTCGGCCCCCAGGAGGTGCAGGAGCAGATCCGCGCCGCCCTGGCCCTGGGCGCCGATCGCGGCATTCACGTGCACACCGGGCAACAGCCCGAGCCGCTGTCGGTGGCCCTGTTGCTGGCACGGCTGGTGGAGCGGGAGCAGCCGGGGCTGGTGATCCTCGGCAAGCAGGGTATCGATGCCGATCACAACCAGACCGGGCAGATGCTGGCCGCGCTTACCGGTATGGGCCAGGGCACTTTCGCCTCGGCGGTGAAGATAACAGGGCAGGAAGCACTGGTTACCCGTGAAGTGGATGGCGGCCTGCAAACCCTGGCGTTGCGGCTGCCGGCGGTGGTAACCACGGACCTGCGACTGAACGAGCCGCGCTATGCCTCCCTGCCCAGCATCATGAAGGCCAAGAAAAAGCCGCTGGATCCGTGTACCCCGGAGGAACTGGGGGTGAGCTTGCGGGCCCACAGCGAGCTGCTCCAGGTCACGCCACCGGCGGATCGCCAGGGCGGGGTCATGGTGGGCTCGGTGGAAGAGCTGGTCGACAAACTGAAACACGAAGCGAAGGTGATCTGATGACTATCCTGATCGTTGCGGAACACGACAACCATATCCTCAAGGCCGCTACCCTGAACACGGTGGCCGCCGCCCGCCAGCTGGGCGGGGAACTCATAGTGCTGGTGGCGGGCCAGGGCTGCCGGGCCGTGGCCGAGGCCGCTGCCCGGGTGGAGGGGGTGGCCAGGGTGTGGCTGGCCGACCATGCCGCCTACGCCCATCAACTGGCCGAAAACCTGGCGCCGCTGGTGGCGGAGCTGGGCCGGGACTGCAGCCATATACTGGCGCCGGCCAGCACCGGCGGCAAGAACCTGTTGCCGCGGGTGGCCGCCCTGCTCGGCGTGGGCCAGCTGTCCGATATCATCTCGGTGGAAAGCGCCGATACCTTTCGCCGGCCCATCTATGCCGGCAATGCCATTGCCACCGTACGCTCCCTCGATCCGATCAAGGTGCTCACCGTGCGCACCAGCGCCTTTGCGGCGGTGGCCGGCGCGGGTGGCAGTGCACTGATAGAAGAGGTGAGTTCGGTACATGACACCGGATTATCTCGTTTTGTCGCTGAGCAGTTGTCGGTGTCGGAACGCCCCGAGCTGGGCGATGCCCGGGTGGTGGTGTCCGGCGGGCGCGGCCTGGGCAAGGCCGAACACTTCGCGCTGATCGAGGCCCTGGCCGACAAGCTGGGCGCGGCGATAGGCGCTTCCCGCGCCGCCGTGGATGCCGGCTTTGTCGCCAACGATCGCCAGGTGGGCCAGACCGGCAAGATAGTGGCGCCGGAGCTTTATATCGCCGTGGGCATTTCCGGCGCCATCCAGCACCTGGCCGGTATGAAGGAATCCCGGGTCATCGTGGCCATCAACAAGGACGAAGACGCGCCCATCTTCCGTATCGCCGACTACGGCCTGGTGGCGGATCTGTTCGAGGCGCTGCCCCGGCTCACGGCGCAGCTGCCCTGAGCACAGGGGCGAGAACGGCAGTAACGAAGGAATGGAGGGGCGCCGCTACCGGTGGCGCCCTGTCGAGGGAATGACCCGCCTGGGCGGGTCCAGCACTAGCCTGTCAACGGAGAAGAAGGATGAATAACGTCGAGGTAATGCAAGGAAGACGCGGAGGCGCTGTCAAGGCGCTGTTGGGCAGTTTGATCGGATTGTTGATTTTCTTTATTCCCTTGTCGCTAGGGGGCGACAAGGCCACTATTCCCCTGGTGAGCCTGATCGGGGCCATCAAGGGCGCGCTGGGCGACAGCCTCCAGTACCTGACCCTGGCGCTGACCCTGTTGCTCTGCCTGACCTGGGTGGCCGCCCGGCTGACCGGCAATGCCGCCCTGAAGCGGTACCACCAAAAGGACAATGCCCTGGTCGGCCTGCTGTTTCTGCTGGGGGCGGTATTTGCGGCCTTGCTGGTGTTCCGGGTTGGGCCCGACTGGTTCCTGCACAAGGACGTGGGCGGGCTGGCGCTTTATCTCGGGGGCAGCGTGTTCCTGACGGTGGTGGTGGCCGGCTTCCTGGTGCTGTTTCTCACCGAGTTCGGTTTTCTCGAATTCGTGGGCACCCTGATGGAGCCGCTGATGCGCCCGCTCTACCGCCTGCCCGGCCGGTCGGCGGTGGACGCGGTGGCTTCTTTCGTTGCCGCGCCGGCGGTGGGGATTTTCATTACCAACAAGCTGTACCGCAGCGGCCACTATACCCAGCGGGAAGCGGCCAGTATCACCACCAACTTCAGCATCTGCAGCCTGGGCTTCTTCGCCCTGCTGGCGTCCATCGGCGGCATCATGGAATACCTGCCCCACATGATCGTCTCGTCCTTTATCATCAACTTTCTGCTGGCCGCCGTGGTCACCCGGCTGCCGCCGCTGAGCCGCAAGCCGGACAGCTACTTCGACGGCCGCGCGGCCCGGCAAGACAAAGCCGGCGGCAAACCGCAGGGCTCCATCCTGCTGCGCGCCTGCCAGGCCGCCGCCGAGCGGGCAGCCACCACCGGCCCCGAAGTGTTCGGCCGTTACCTGTGGGAGGCGGCAACCTTCGCCCAGAAGATAGTGGCCTATATTCTGTCGATCGCCACCATCGCCCTGGTGATAGGCACCTACACGCCGTTGTTCGAGTACCTGGGGGTGGTGTTCGAACCCTTGCTCAGACTGCTGCAGCTGCCCGACGCGGACAAGATAGCGCCCACCATATTGCTGTCCATCGCCGAAATAGCCCTGCCCGCCATCATCATCGCCGGGAGCGAAGTGGCGCCGATGAGCGTGTTCTTCGTCTGCACCCTGTCCACCATCCAGATCATCTTCTTCACCGAAAGCGCCAACGCCATGCTGGAGTCGGACATTCCGCTGTCGGTAAAGGATCTGGTACTGATCTTTCTCATCCGGACCCTGCTGGCCATCCCCCTGGTGGCGCTGGCGGCACACCTGATTTTCTGAGCCTGGGGCAGGGGCGGACAGCCGCTCCTGCCGTTTTGACGGGGGAATATAAATGAACAGAGAAACCATGGAATTCGATGTGGTCATCGTCGGCGCCGGCCCCGCCGGGCTGGCGGCGGCCTGCCGGTTGATGCAGCAGGCGCGCGAAGCCGGCCGGGAGCTGAGCCTCTGTGTGGTGGAAAAGGGCTCTGAGGTGGGGGCCCATATCCTCTCCGGCGCGGTGGTCGATCCCAGAGCCCTGGCCGAGCTCTTCCCGGACTGGGCCGAGCGCGGTGCCCCGCTGACCACCCCGGTGGTGGAAGACGAGCTTTACTGGTTGCAGCATGGCGGCGCGGCCCGCCGTATCCCTGGCTGGCTGGCGCCCCCCAGCCTGCATAACAAAGGCTGCTATGTGGCCAGCCTGGGCAAGCTGTGCCGCTGGCTGGCCGAACAGGCCGAAGCCCTGGGGGTGGAGATTTACCCGGGCTTTGCCGCGAGCGAAGTGCTCTACCACGATGACGGTGCGGTCAAGGGTATTGCCACCGGCGACATGGGCGTCGGCCGGGATAACAAGCCCGGAAGCGGCTATATGCCGGGTATGGAATTGCATGCGCGCTATACCCTCTTTGCCGAGGGCTGCCGCGGTCACCTGGGCAAGGAGCTGATCGCCCGCTTCCGGCTGGATGACAAGGCGGATCCCCAGCATTACGGCATCGGCATCAAGGAGTTGTGGGACATCGCTCCGGCCAGGCACCGGCCGGGACTGGTGATGCACGGCACCGGCTGGCCGCTGGCGGGCGACACCGGCGGCGGCAGCTTTCTCTATCACGCCGAGAACAACCAGGTAGTGGTGGGGCTGGTGGTCGATCTCAACTATACCAACCCCTGGCTGAGCCCTTTCGACGAATTTCAGCGCATGAAGCAGCATCCGCTGTTCCGCCAGTACCTGGAGGGAGGCAAGCGGGTGGCCTATGGCGCCCGGGCCATTGCCAAGGGCGGCTTCAACTCACTGCCCAAGATGACGATGCCCGGCGGCCTGCTGCTCGGCTGCGACGCCGGTACCCTGAATCCGGCCCGTATCAAGGGCACCCACACCGCCATGAAGTCCGGCCTGCTGGCGGCGGAAGCGGTGTTTGAAGCATTGCTCCATGGCCAGGATGGGCGGGAGCCTACTACCTTCAAGGCGCGTTTTCGGGCTTCCTGGTTGTACGATGAGCTGTATCGCAGCCGCAACTTCGGCCCGGCGCTGCATCGTTTCGGCCCCTGGTTGGGGGGCGGCTTCAACAGCCTGGAGCAGAAGCTGTTCGGCGGTCGCCTGCCCCTGACCCTGCACGATCGCCGACCGGACCATGAAGGGCTGAAGGAGGCGGCGAGCTGCCTGCCTATCACTTATCCCAAGCCGGATGGCAAGCTCAGCTTCGACAAGCCGTCCTCGGTGTTTTTGTCCAACACCAACCACGAAGAAGATCAGCCCTGTCATCTGCAGCTGCAGGATGCGGCCATTCCGGTGGCGCAGAACCTGCCGCGTTGGGCGGAGCCGGCCCAGCGTTACTGCCCTGCGGGTGTGTATGAGGTGGTGGCGCAAGCAGCGGGGGCCGGATTGCAGATTAACGCCCAGAATTGTGTGCACTGCAAAACCTGCGATATCAAGGATCCGTCCCAAAATATCCGCTGGGTAGTGCCGGAAGGAGGTGGCGGGCCCAATTACCCCAATATGTAGCCGAAGTTGAGGACACCGCGCCGGAGAGGTGGGGGCATGAATTGATTCGTGCGCGGCGAACGGCGCCGGGCTGGGCTCGTGCGCCGGGTTCCCGCGAATAAATTCGCTACCCCTTTAATGCCTCCCACAAAAAACGCAATTTACGTCCGCGCCGGTGTAGCCAGCATAGCATTGGGCTGGCTGGCGGCCTGTGGTTGTTGCGTTCTTCGGCCAGTCGCCAGGCCATGCGCAGCGGGGTGCTGTAGAGGCCGGTGGGGTAATCCACATAGGTGGGGTACCAGGCATAGGTGGCGTATACCAAAGCCGCCAGGGGGAGGGGGCGGCCCCGGCGGTTTACCGGGTATTGATCTTCTGTAAGGCCCCAGCCGGCGTAAAACGGCTGACCCCATACCCTGACCGGTTTGCCGCGGATCAGGGCTTCCAGCCCGGTGAGAGAAGTCAGGGTATGCACGGCGTCGCATTCGTCCAGGCAGGCCACTATGCCGGCCTGGGTTTCCACCACATCGGCACAGCGGGCCAGCACATCCGCCGGCACCTGGCCCTGGCGATTGCCGCTTACCACATCCGGATGCGGTTTAAACACGATAAAGGCATCCGGGTGTGCCTCCCGCACCAACTGCAGCAGGGCGGCATTGCCTTTAACAAAAGGACTGCCCAACTGGATTGAGGCGTCGTCGTCCACCTGGCCGGGCACCAGGATAATGTTCCTGCTTCCGGCCTCACCGCGCCAGTTGAGTTTGGCCGAGGTTCCCACATTGTATTTGCTGAGTGCCTGCTCCCTGAAGTGGGTAACGAGTTGGCTGCCCAGCGCCAGTTCATGGTGGTTGAAATCGTGGCTGGCAAGGTAATGCTCGATGGCACTGGGTGTGCGGGGATCGTAATACATGCCCCTGTTATCGATTACCAGGGAACCCGGGCGGCGCAGATCCGAACCCAGGCCCACGGAGCGCAAAAAGCCGTCTTCCATCCGCCATACTGGCAGTGTGCTCCGGGCCAGTTCCTGCTCGAACTTGCGGCCCCAAACCAGCACCGCTTTGGTGCCGCCATGACCATCGACGTCGTCATTCCCGCCCTGTTCGTCATTCCCGCGAAGGCGGGAATCCATATCCGCCGGTGGCAGATGCCGGGCGAGGTGGGCGGGATCCTTAACAAAGATCACCTGTTGGGCATGGCGAAGCGCAAATATGCGCACGAAGCTGCGCTTCCACAGCGAAAACCCCATGGCATAGAGGGTTTGGGGCGGATGCAACTGAGGGCGTTGAACCAAAATCAGATCCAGCAAGTCCTCCAGTTCGCAGCTTTCACCGGTAATGGGGTCCACATAACGGCAATAGCGCAGATAGGCCGCCGCCAATAGTTGGGCCACAGAGCGCGTTTTCCCCCTGCGGGCCATGGGCACCCTGTCGTCCGTTACTCCCCAGCCGGCATAGAAAGGAACTCCGAAACAAACCACCGGTTTGCCGGCCAGCAAGGCCTCGAAGCCCAGTTGGGAAGTAACCGTATACACCTTGTCTACCGCAGCCATCAGTGCGAAGGGATTGACCGGCTCGGCCAACAGCAGAATATCCGGATCCTTGCCTAACCCGGTGAGATAACCCTGTTTTTTACCCAGCAACACATCCGGATGGGTGCGCACAACCAGCTGGGCTTGAGGATTTTCTGCCCGTGCTGCCGCCAGCATGTTTTGAAAGCTGCGTTCCGAAGCGAGCCCAAGGCGAACGGATTGATCTCCCCTGGTCTGGTCGATCAGCAAGACCTTCGGCCTGGCGTTATCGAGCTTGCGGGCGATCTCGAAAGGCAGTTGATTGTTCGGATAGCAGTTGTACTTGGTGATCCCCTGGCTGACGATATGTTCCCGCAGGCTGGTGGCCCGTTGCTGCCAGCTGTCGTTCCACCAGTCGAGCCGGGAGATCATTTGTTCGAGGGCGCTGGGGCGGGTGGCATCGTAGTAGATGCCGGTTGCATCCACTATAAGTGAAAGCCGCACCGCGCCACTGGCGGGGTGGCCGATATAGCCAACAAGGCCGTCTTCCAGCTGCCAGAAGGGCAGCGCCTTTTGGCGGGCAAGCAGGCGAGCCTGTTCGGTATTGGGTTTCATTCCCCAGCCCACAACGGCACTCAGCGGCCCATTGGGCCGCCGAGTGAGAGTGTGGGGTGCGAAAAACGTATTGAGTATCTGGCGCTGGCGCCAGATACCCCGGGATGTGGTCAGCAACATCGGATCAGTTGCTGGCCTTTTTCAGTTCAACGATGTTTTCGCTGGTGTGTTGGGCCAGGAAGTTGCTAAAGGCCTGGCCAATGCTGGGGTGGCGCAATGCGTATTCTACATTGGCCTGCATATAGCCGAGCTTGCTGCCACAGTCGTGGCTCTTGCCCACGATGCTATAGGCTTCCACCTGCTCTAGTTTCATCAGTTCGGCGATGGCGTCGGTGAGCTGAATTTCTTCGCCCGCTCCGGGAGGTGTTTTGGCCAGCAGGGGCCAGATGGCTTCGCTGAGCACGTAACGGCCAACCACCGCCAGGTTGGAGGGCGCCTCGTCAACCTTGGGCTTTTCCACAATGCCGGTCATCGGCTTGCTCTGGCCAACGGCTACCTCATGACCCATGCAATCGGCAATGCCGTATTGGTCTACCTGGTTCTGGGCAACGGGCTCAACCATGATCTGGCTGACCTTGCTTTCGTTGAAGCGGGCCAGCATCTGAGCCAGGTTGTCTTTGTGCAAATCGGACGCGGCATCATCAATGAGCACATCGGGCAGCAGCACAACAAAAGGCGTGTCGCCCAGAATGGGACGGGCGCACAGAATGGCATGCCCCAGACCCTTGGCCACACCCTGGCGGACGTGCATGATAGTGATATGTTCGGGGCAAATGGCACGAACTTCTTCCAGCAGCTGACGTTTTACCCGTTTCTCCAGGGTGGCTTCCAGCTCAAAACTGGTATCGAAGTGGTTTTCAATAGAGTTTTTACTTGAGTGTGTTACCAGCACAATCTCGGTTACACCGGCGGAAATGGCCTCGTTCACCACATACTGAATAAGCGGCTTGTCTACAATAGGCAGCATTTCTTTGGGAATTGCCTTGGTGGCCGGCAGCATACGGGTACCAAGACCTGCTACGGGAATAATCGCTTTCATGTTTTTATCCTTGTCTCATTGTGTAAAGATTAATTTATTTTTTTTGTTGCCAAATAGCGGAACCACGAATGACGTGAGTCGCCAAAAAAACGGCGCGGTTCACGCAACAGTTTTTTTAACTTACGTGTGCCGGCTCTTTGGGGTTTTGGCTTAAAGTCCGCAATGCCAGGCATTGTAATGGCGCCGTAGTATGCCATCACCAAAGAGTCCAGGGCCAGTGATGTTTTGGGTTTTACCTCCTTGTGTGACAGCCATTGTCGGGGGAAATGGTGTAACCACCACTTCCAGGCAACCAGCTCGTTGGCGCCCGGATGATTCAGCAGCCAGGCAATGCCGTGCCAGTGTGGCGGGGCCGGGTTAAGCGGTGTTACCCGCAAGGATTTCAGGTGCTCGGCGGTGAGGGGGGTACTTTGTTTCCAGGTACAGTTGCTTTGCCTGGCCGGCTGCAACAGTTCTTGTGCCCAATAAGGGCCAAGCAGCTCGGTGCAGAGTATTTGCGTCAGCTGCCAGCGTACCTGTTCATTGGGTAACAGAGGGCTACCGGAATAGTGGAAAACAAAATTCAAGCCTGATTTATTGAGTTTCATGCAAGACTCGCAGCAATAACGATTGCCAAACAGGACCACCGGTATAACTGGTGGCTTGGTCCAGTGCACTATTAAACCCCTCTGTTTGCGCCGTCTGCCAATCGGAATCAACCGAATAGGCATGCAACGCCCGGTACCACTCATCCGGTGAGGTGGCCAGTTTAAGGCCCGCACAATTGAAGCGGGTAATGTCTTCCATTGGCGTGGCGATAACGGGAACGCCCAGCAAGGCGGACTCCCAGAATTTGAGCCCGGATTTACACTGGTTAAAGCGGTTTTTAACCAAAGGGGCCAGCGTTACCCAGCTGTTTCTCATAATCATGGGCAGGGCCTCGTAGGGCACGGCTTTATGGAAACTGACCCTGTTTTTAGGCAAGGAGCCAAAGTTAGGGCGAATGGGGCCAAATACTTCCAGCTTTAAACCGGGGCTTTCAAGCATTACCTGGGAAAGCACTTCATTGATTAGGGCAAAATCATGGTCATGGTTACCCGAACCCGGCAGATAACGCATAATCCGCTGTTGACTCAACGGCAGTGGCAACGGCGGCCAGGGCTGGTACCAGCGGGGCGGCACCGTATTGGGTACCCAGTTAAGATCGGCGCTGAAAACATGCGAGGCTTCGCGCACCAGAGCCTGGGTTGAAAAGCTGAGGTGGCTGAAACGCGACAAGGCATCATGGTAGGAGCCTATGCGTTTCAGCGCCGCCAGCCTGCTCATGGTGCCGTTGCATACAGCGGGCAGGCTTTCAACCGCTTCGGGGCAAAACAGCAAGTCGTCTATATCGGCCATTACCGCCAGGCCTTCCCGCTTTGCCCGCCACAGCAGGTGGCGCAGTTGCAGGCTACTGGTGGGGCGGTGGATCACCATAATTTGATAGTCACGCAACCGCAGAGAAAGGGTCTGCGAAATATGTACAACATCCGCCCGCCAGCCCAGCGAAGAGAGCGCCTCGGCAGGAAAAAGGCAGCGGTATCTGGCCGAGGCATCCTGATAATAGGATTTTCCCTTGCGGGAGCAGCTTACGAAAACAACAGATGGCATATCCGGTTGTTTTTGGGCCATCATGCTTGTTTTTCCCAGGGGCGTTGTACCAGAGGATCCCGGTTCAGGGTGAAGTCGGGCAAGCCACTGTAATTGAGATTGGGATTGTAATAAGGATCATGATGCAGCAGGTGCTGCCAGCGGCGGCGCATGTAAGCGACTTCCCTTTCCGCGCGCTGCTGCTTTTCTGGCGTATCGTCTTTACCACGGGATACCGACTCATGGTGGAACAGTTGGGCATGAGGGGTAAAAATGACCTTGTGGCCGGCTTCCCGCACCCTGAGGCAATAATCCACATCATTGAAGGCAACCACCAGTTGCTTCTCATTAAGGCCGCCCAAAGAGTGGAAAACCCTGGCATGGGTGACCAGACAAGCGGCGGTAACGGCAGACAGCTCCTGGGTTAGAACGGCCCGGTTGCAGTAGCCGGGATCATCGCCATCCAGCAGTGAATGCAGGTGATGGGCACAGCCGCCCGGGCCGAAGGTATCTCCTGCATGCTGTACCCTGCCATCACTGTAGAGCAGCTTGGCGCCTACCGCACCCACCCCTTTTTGTACCAGTTGGCCAACCATTTCTTCCAGCCAGTCTGGGGTGATGACTTCGGTGTCGTTATTCAGCAGGCAAAGTACCGAACCGGTGGCCTGCCTGGCCGCAAAGTTGTTGATGCTGGAGTAGTTGAAGGGCTTGTTGTATTCAATAACCCTTACGCGGGGATCCTGGCGCAATTCGGCAAAATAGGCGTGGGTTTCCGGTTTTTCACTTTGGTTGTCCAGCACCAGTACTTCGTAATCGGGATAGGTGGTCTTGTTCAGAATGCTGGTTATGCAGGGTTTCAGGTGCCCGAGCGCATCGCGGGTAGGCACCATGATGCTGACCTTGGGAGGCGTATGCGGAAGGTGATAGCGCACCCGGTAGTGGCCCCTGGGCGTCAGGCTTACATCGGCGGCAATGTGCTGGCGGCGGATGTGCTCCAGTACCGGAGCCTCGGTGCCTGCCGCTGCCGACTTGATGGCAAGGGGCAGGTGCGCAAGCACGGCCGGAATATGAACGATCTGCTCATCCTCCAGCTGCTCGCTGGCAGCCAGCAGCAGGCCATGGTAGCCGGGGGCGTCCAGCCGGCTACCCTGGCGCAGCCGTGCAGCCAGCGCGGCGGAAACCACGGCGCCATAGTTGATGTAGTTGATGGAGCGCAACAGCTCCTGGGACCAGTCCGGCTTGAACTCGGGCTCTATATGATCCCCGGCCAGGGTGATGTAGTCGTGATCCCCATACAGCAGCCCCGCCGTGGGGCGGGCAAGAATTTCCGCCGCAAACCAGTACAGTGCCTGCTCCGGCAAGCGGGCGCCAGGAGTAAGAAACAGCAACCAGGCGTTGCTTTCATCCACCTCTGGCATATGTTCGCACAGCCTGACTCCGGCCAGGTTCAGGTGTTCCGCCTCTGCGTGCAGTTCGGCGGGTAGACTCAACCATAGGGTAACGCCCCTGAACAACTGGGCGGCAACAGACTTCAGGGTTTCTTTCAACAGAATTGGTTCAACACTGGTTGCGGTTATAACCAGGTGGAAAACGGGCGGCCGTCTGAATTTCTGAATGTGCTTTTTGATTTGTTTTTTATCATGCTCATCCAACCGGACAAAGCGTTCAAACCAGTTGTGGTAATTGGTTGTTGGAGTATGGTGTTCACGGAATATTTTAGCCTGCTGGTAGGCATAAACAGGGTCGCGCAGCAGGGTGGGCAGGCTGAGGGATACCTTGCGCCGCCGTTGCCTGGGAACCGTTCTCAGCATGGGGAGAACCCGGCGCCAAATAAGGTAGAACAGCTCCCTGCGGTTAACCGCCTTCACATTGAATTGCTCGGTGGCAACCGAGCCTGTAGAGCTGATGGGCTCCAGTAAAACACGTTTTACATCGGCCGGCAGGTAAACCAGTTCCAGCAAGGTATTTTTACGGGTTACCGGCAACCGGGCCAGGGGCTGGGCATCCTGATTTGAACCGGAGATAATATGCAGCCTGGAGGTAACGTCTTCGCCCTGGCGATTGAGCTTGCCGCGCAGCAATACCCAGCCACTGGGCCAGGATTGCTGAGGGTGCAACAGTTCAAAATAGGCCGGGGTTCCCGTGACATTCCATTTTCCTTGTTCGCTCGAGGCAAGGTTCTGCAAAGGGATGATATCTAGTGTTATTTCGCTATTTTTGACCATCTTGGCTCTTCATGATGAGGCGCGCTGGGTATGGCACTTCCATTACCATTTCGCTTTGATTTTTTCTTTTACACTTTTTAGAAGCGAAGTTTTCCCCGCTTTTGGTTTTATATTGGCTATTTTCACTTCTTGATCTCTCACTATAAAACCAAATTCAAAGCCGGCTGCCAAGGTGCCGTATTCCACAATGCAGTGAAAACCGCAAAGTGAAGGTGGTTGTATGCCAAGTTCTGTCTTTAGCACATCCACCACATCCTCTCTGGCGGTATTGAGAGGGTATCTCTGGCTGTTGCCGAAAGCCCTGATAAAGCAATGAGTAATATTTTGCTGTGGCTCAACCGAGCAAACCCAGCCCGAGAGCTTGAGGGGAAGGTTTTGGGTAACAAGCTTGCCATCGTATGGGTGATCCAGATGCCAGCGCAGGTTTTTTTCCAAGCTTTCCGGGAGTATCGCTCTCTCTACAAAAACTTCAACCTCTTCATGCTGTTGCGAGGAAACAAACCTTTGGTATGCACTTGCCTTTTTCTCGGTTTCCGTACCCGATGGCATGCTCTTGTTCATATCCCAGTTCAGCTGAACGGGAACATACCCCTTTTGGCCTAACAGCTCGGCTATTCGCTGGTGGTAGTCTTCCGGTACATAGGAGTCGATGGCAAAGTCGCAGTAGCCGTGCTGGCTGCACCAAATATCGACCAGCTCCTGCTCCAGGCCATGGGAAAAAACAAGTTGCGTTACTTTGTCTATTCCGGTTGCCGAGTAATTTTTCTGCACCAGCTCTTGCAAGGCGGAGGGGGCGGGTATTTTACCGCGGTAGATCTGGTAGTAGGTGCGATCGCCGGACACAACGGGAATGCCGGCCTTTTCGAACAGGGCCCTGCTTATGGTGGTTTTTCCCGAGGCAGGGGTTGCCAGCATTAAATAAGAGAAAGGCTTCATCTTCCTGATGTGGACAATAACGCAATTTCTTTTCTTCTCGGGTTGATCAATGCCGTAGCCGATAATCTTCCAGGCATGGCTGCTGAGCATTTCCGAGAATTTTTTCTTGCTG
The DNA here is from genome assembly GCF_041950555.1 of Zobellella sp. DQSA1. Lineage (GTDB taxonomy): Bacteria > Pseudomonadota > Gammaproteobacteria > Enterobacterales > Aeromonadaceae > Oceanimonas. The sequence continues at coordinate 3,087,993 of NZ_CP169531.1, read as the reverse complement.
GGGAACAATGCCACCCTGCCATTTTTTTCCTTTTTTATCCACTCGTTTTTTTTGGAAGGATAAATATTGAACTTGATGACCAGCAGGCCGTCATCATTGAGGGATGAAACTAGGGAAGTGATGCGTTCCTGCTGATCTTCAGCCTCGTGAATGTTGGCCGAATAGAGAATAACATCGTACCGAGCCTCTCCTTCCGGCAGAGACTGGCCGGAGATAAACTTGCCGGAGGGAAAGTTTACCTTTGCCTGCTGAACGGTGGCTTCCGATTCATCGACACCAATGGACTCCAGGGCACCATCGAACAGGGCATAGCCACAGAAAAAACCTTCTCCACAACCAATGTTGATAAAACGCTTGCCGTTAACAGAGGGCAGGCGCAGGCTCTTTAGCTCATCAAAAAGAGCCGGGTTAAATTCCGTTGAAGACATCAAATGCATTATTAATCCAGAACGTGAAATTTCTTGTTAAGCATTTCCAAGAGTGCCGCAGGCGCGGTTTTAACCGCACGATGCATGCCAATCATGCGGCACCGGCGTTGCCCGCCACGCGATTGAAATCGCGTCTGCAAAACAGGGGGTAGGCGCGGTTTTAACCGCGTTATCCTACCGCCTCGTACACCTTTGCAAGGGCACTACGGTAGGCCCTATGATCAAAATGCTCCAATGCCCGCCGGCGACCATTTTCACCGAGCTTAAGTAACAGCTCGGGGTTACTGCACAACATCGCCAAATGCCGGCTTATTCCTTCAATATCCTTATAGGGGGCGAGCAGCCCGGTATGCTCATGGATTACCAGCTCCGGCGCGGCCCCCCAGTTGTAACACACCACCGGGCGCCGGGCGGCCATGGCTTCCAGCAGGGTGCGCCCGAACGACTCCTGAAACTGCGACAGGCTAAGCAGAATATTTATTTGGCCCATGGCTTCTACGGCATTACTGAGGTAGCCGACAAACTCCACGTTGGCGGGGGCCTTATCCCGCCACCGGGCCACCCAGTCGTTTTCCGGCCCTATTACCACAAACCGGACCGCCACCTTTTGCTTATGCAGCAATGAAGCTACGGCGATAAGGTCTTCCAGCCCCTTTTTGGGGTGATTGCTGCTGATCATGCCAATGCGTATGGTGCCATCTTCCGGCAAGGTATTAGCCATATCGTATTGCTGCATATCGAGCGTGTTGGGCACCACCCAGGTTTTGCCCGGCAAGTTGAAGTAGCCGGCAACCACATGGGAGTTGGACACAATGCCCGTGGCCCAAGCCAGCACCTGGCGGCGAATGTTCTCTGCTGTTGCCCCCAGGGTTTGGCACAGTGCCTCGTCGGCGGCCGGCAATTCCCGGGCATGAACCAGGGCCGTTACCCGGCAATCCCTGGCGGCCAGCAAGGGCTCGGCCAACACTATGGTGTTGGCATGTACCACCGATATGCGGTGCTGCCTGATAATGTTGGCGAAATGCTCCCGGGTTTGGGCGCACAAGGGGCGTTGGCTGTGCCACCAGTGATAGGGCAGCACCAATACCCGGGCACTGCGCGCCTGCAACCGGGCAATGTAGTCGGCATTACCGGCATTGGGCACGGCAACCAGGGCATTAATGCCAACGGCAGCCAGGCCATCGAGCAGGTCGAGCAGGCTGCGTTCCGCGCCAAAAGGTGTAGCGGATACGGCATGGGCCACCACCAGCACATTTTTGCCTGCTGTTAAGGGTTGCCGGCCCGGCAGGCTGGGCAAGGGCGAATAGCCTTTGGCCTTGCCCTGCTCCAGGTAATGAATAAGCGGGCACTGATAAAAACCTACCCCCGGGTAGGCCAGGCGATAGCCACTGGTGGAAAAGCCCGGTCCGGGATCCCGCCCTTCCGCCGCGCCATGGTGCAGGTAGTGCTGTGCCGGCGCCATGCCGGCCTGGGCTACGTCCGGGTAATGGGCCAGGTACCAGTCGTTATCCAGCAGGCCGGAGCTTTGCATCTGCTGTTGCAGAGGGGCGGTATCTTCTTGCCTGCAAATGGCGGCCGGAGCGGGGAAGGGGCGCCAGTGCGGCCGGGCCGGCAAATACAGTTCGGCCACATCGGCCACTCCCTGGTGCCAGGCCAGGGCCGCGCCATGATAATCCTTGCGCACACCGGCATACTGAGTTCGGGCGTGTGTGGGGCCGGCCTGGGTGAGCGAAGCGGGGTCGTGCCGGCCAAAGGCCAGGGGAATGCCGGGCAGCACTTCCACAATGACCTGCTCGCCAAAGGCGCGTTTTATACGGTAGTAATATTCGGTGTCGGCATTTACGCTGACCCTGTCCCAATAACCGAGCCGTTCAACCACCTCGCGGCGAAACATCAGCGAAGAAACATTGCGGTAAATCCAGCTGTCTTCCATTCGCCAGCGGGTAAAACCAAGCGCGGGACTGCACCGCACCCAGTGGGACACCGAGGCACTGGCATCCGGATTTTCCCGCAGGGCGGTTAACTGCCGTTCGAGTTTTTGCGGGTGAGACCAGTCATCGGCATCGTGCGTGGTAATCAAGTCGCCGGTTGCCTGGGCCAGACCGGTATTGCGGGCGGCGTAGGCCCCCTGGTTGCTGGCGTGGCGCAGCAGGCGGATGCGGCTATCCTTTTTGGCCAACTGCCGGGCCAGGGCGTAGGAGCCATCGGTTGAGGCATCGTCAACCAGGATGATCTCCAGGTTCTTCCAGCTTTGCTGGCGCAGGCTGCGCAAGGCCGTGGCCAGTGAGCTCCTGGCATTGAACAGCGGCATAATCACCGACACCTTGGGGCCGCGGCGCAGGGCCGGCAACCAGGTGAAAAGCCCCCGCTTGGCGGTGAGGCTGTCCAGCGTTACCTGGGGGGCAAGGCTGCCAATGGCACAGAGCCCTGCCTGGGTAAACAGGGTGTTTAATAGCGGCAGGGGGTTGCTCAATGAGGCCTGCGCCAGCAGAAAGTCCGGCCTTTGTCCGTGCAGTGATTCGACGGTGTTCAGCCATTCATCGGCGGCGGCTGTTTGCCCGCATTCCCGCAAGGCGGTAAAGGTAAGCAGGGCTGGGCCCATATGGGGCAGCAACGGCCAGGCGCTGGGGGCGGCATTATACAGCGCCATGTAACCGGCCGCCTCTTGCCAGTGGCCATGGCTGGCCACCCAGCGGGCCAGCGCCCAGGCGGCGTAAAGCCGGTTGGGATGAGCTACCGGCAGTTGCTTGAGCAGCGTTTGCAGTTGCTGCTCCGCATCAGGAGCGGACCGGGCCCAGAGAGCATCTTCCCATTCCCGGCTGACCAGCCGGCAGGGCAAGCGCCCCTCGGCCTGGCCATGGTTAAGGTAATGTGCCAGGGGCTCTACCCCGGCCGCGGCGACATCGGGGTAGGTGGCAAGGTACCATTGCGGGTCGAAATAATCCGGCATGGTGGTGTGCAATGTGCTGCTCAATCGCCGGACCTGAGTTTGCGCAACTCTTGCCTGGCTTCTTTGTAAACCTGTTCAAAGAAGCTGGCGCGTTCTTCCAGCCGGGCCTTGTCTGCCACTTGCTGGGCCTTGAGTTGTTCCACTTCGTTTAACTGAGCCTGATAATCCTGCTTGAGTTGTTCCAGCTGCTTTTTGGTAGAGCCGAGCTGTTGGGCCTGCTTTTTGGCTTTCTCCAGCTCTTCAGCCAGCTTTTTCTGCTCGCTGCTTTGTGCCTGATAATCCAGGTTGAGCTGCTCTAGCTGCTTTTTGGTGGAGCCCAACTGCTGCACCTGATTTTGGGATTTATCCAGTTCTTTGGCCAGCTCTTCTGCCAGGGCAATAGTCTGCTTATGCTGCTCTTGCAAATCATTGAGGGATTTCTGCAGCTTTTTGAGCTGTTCCGAATCGTTACCTTCTGACTTTTTAGCAGCCGAAGGAGAAGTGGATGAAGCCCCTTTATGTTTTATTGCTTCCGCATAAAGTTCATGGGTTAGTTTATAGGGATGACGCGCTGCAAAACTACTACTGAAATAAGCAAGGTTCATACGGCGGAGAAAGGGTGAGTCTTCCATCCATTCGTGCTTCTGCTCATAAATACGAAATAATCGGTAACCATGCTTAAGCATAATGTCATCGATTAAGCGGTAATAGGTTTGCTGAGTACCTTGCGGATTGGCTCCGGCTTCGATATAAATAACGTCCACTCGCTGGTCAGTTAAGAACTGATGCGCGCCTTCCAGTACTTGTACCTCAAAACCTTCTACATCTATTTTAAGCAGAGAAATATGACGGTCGGTGAAGTTGTTTGCAATGGTATCCAGCGTAGTGCACTTTACATCAAAACTGTTTGTATTGGTGATTGCTGCACTGTCAGACGTTATTTTTTTATCTATGACTTTGGTCATAGTGTCTGCTGCCTGCATCCGTACGGTATTGTGAGTGTTACCAACAGCCTGATTATGGAGGTTGAGAGAGCGTCGTTTGAAAGCTTTGCTGGCCTCATCCTGAAGTATTGTGAAAGATGTAGGGTTGGGCTCAAACAAATGAGCCTCGCCAATAATAAGGGCAGAGCCGACAAACTCTCTGAATACGTTTCCTTTATGGGCACCCACATCCACATAGTTGATGTTCTGTCGATAGAAGAATGGTGTGACGTCCCTGATAAATTCTTGTGTTGTACCCTGATTATTCATTCTTCGCTTCTTTAATGATGATGTTGTTACTGTATTATATCACATCGGTTCGATGTTGTGGTATAGTGCTGTTTTTAGGTTTTTTCTGGGTAAGCTTGTTTGTTGTTTGTATGATTTTATAATGGTCTTTTTATTTGTGAACGATAATTTTTAATGGTGCCGTGATTTAAATTTTAATCTAAATAATAGTGCTACATCGACCGGACTTCGCTGCAGACACACGTGAGGCTATGACATTTTCCGTTTCAGCGTGAACATTCAACGGATGTTCGAACAGGCCGAAACTGCTCGCTATGACGAGCAAGCGCACCCCTAGGGATTCCGCCGCGCTGATGGTCACGTTATCACCACGTTGCAGCTTGTCACTGGCAACTCAGCTGCGGCGATAACAACGGTGCAAGACGCAGAGAATCTGCTTAGCGGTACCCGTTCGATGTCTTGACTTACCTGCTATTTGGAACAGCTGTTTAGTGTTTGATTAGTGTTTAGTTGGTGAGGGAAGTTAAAATATAAAATTTTGTGTTATTAACCCGACTGCATCTAGATCGTACTTGAGATCGATAATATCAACACTTTATGTTGATAAAAGTAAACCTATTTGAGGGTCGGATTAATAATCAAAATAATATCGCTTTGAGTGAGGTAGGGCTTGGTTTATCTGTTTTTCCAAACCCTCCTCAGGACTTTTAAGATTCTGTCACTATGCTCATGGCTTTTGTAAATACCTCCGGGGTTTCTGCTTTTTTATGCCCACCAGGATGGGAGAATAATATATGGGTGAAGTTTTTTCCTTCATTATGCTTCTCTACTTCTGCAAGGAATGGCTTGAAGTGTTCATCATAATGATGGGTGTCATAGGTGTTTTGTATGTAAATAATTTTAGAACTGCTAAATGCACCATTTTTAGCATGAGAAACCAGGTCAAGTCTTTCACTAAAGTTTTTAAGTGCATCAATCTGAGTAAGCCCGCCAAAACAAATTTTTAGATATCGTTCAACAGCATTTCGACTGTATTTTGTGATCACAGTCTGGGGGTTTATTGTGATTACTGATATACCATCCATGAAAAGGGATAGTCGTAAAGCAGCAAAGCCACCCCCACTAGAGCCATATGATATTATACTCTTATTGGGTATGTTGAGTTGTGATGCTATTTTTCCAATAATGTTTTGTATGGTTTCCATTGGGTCATGTGTAGAAGTTCCTGCATACCATGCTAAACCTAGTTTTGGATGGAGGTGTAATGAAGGATCGGATATGTAAAGACAATGACCTGGGAAATGTTCAGACCAGCTCCAGCGTTGAAATACTGGGGGATTATTTTTAGTTCTCATGGCATCCCCTGAAAACAAGATAAATAACCTATCAGAACCTTCTTTAGGTGCCCATAGTAAATCGTATTGGAAATTACCATCGCTGAAATTATAAAGTGTTTTTTCTTTATCTACCTTTCCATCGAATGGTTTGTGGGGGATACTTTTTAAGTCATTGGTGGAGGTTTTACCTGAGTGCTCAGCTACTTTTATTAATTTTTTGGTCTGTTTTTTTTGGGGTATTTCCAGTCGATTTATATGCATTTGGTAACTGAAATTGTTCCTAGAAAACTCTAGAGCCGTCTGAACCTGTTTATTGTATTCCTTAGGATTGTCGTGAAGGTGTTTTGCAATTTTAATTGCTGAGTCATAATCTGAATAGATAGCTGATTCTTTGAATAGAGGTTTATAAATTTCTGGCAGAATTACTGGTATCCCTGCAGCTATAGCTTCAATAATGACACGGCCAAAAGACTCAACCCAGTCAGGATGAGAGAAGTATATGAATACATCTATATTGGATAAGAACTCTTTCGGACTCAAGGCTCCAAAATCATGTATGATCCAGTTTTTTGGTGTGTAACCAATAATTTCAGATGGTGACTGTGCTCCACCTAAGATATGAACCTCAATATTATTATCGTCAGGATATATAGAAAGAATTTCTTCTTTGGTTGCTGGCCATTTTACAAAATGATCTCTAGAGTGCCTTCCTATTCTTAATTTATCTTTTTGTATTCTTGTTCTTTCACCAGAATACCATTCTTCGGTATCGATGATATTGCTCCAATCATTATTGGATAAGTCGATGTGGTGGAGTTCATCTTTGTGATGATTGTTAATTGCGTCACGAACTAATGGACCAATGGGATACCATGTCGCATCTTGTCCAAAGTACTTACGGATATTTTCAGCACATTTATCTAAGCTATAACGAACCACTCGATTTTCGGTATAATCACTCATTGGTGGTTGGTTAATTATAACGCTGATTTTTCTTGCTTTAACTTCGGGCAATACCCGTTGATAATGCTGAAGCACAGCCGGATATCTAATTATCAAATGATCACAAGTGACTTTTTCGCCATAGACAATCATGTTTACCAGTTCGCCATCTATCTCTTTCCTAACTTCTGGCAATATAGTTCCTTCGAGATCATAACGACATATTTGCATTATTGCAGTTTTTAAACCAGATTTTCTGTGGGCCCTGATCTCTTCTATGCAGGATTGTACACTACCACCAGGCATTCTAAAATCAGATGCTATCACTACATCGAAGTGGAGTGTGTCATCAACAGAAAGGGTGCTTTTTCCTCGCATACAATAAGGTGCAGGGAAGTTGACATCTTTGCTATTGGAGTTGTTATACAAGCTTTTAGCATTTTCATGATAATAAGCTTGAGCCTCAAAGTACTCTTGCCGAGCTCCAAAAAGTGTACCATTGATACCAAAAAACTCATTTGCAACTACAGATGTATCTGAGTCTCTTTGAAATGATAATGGACCTGTAGGAAGATCCTGTACAGCTTCTTTACCGAAAAATTTTTGTATTCTTCGAATAAATTCATTATCGGCCGAAAAGCGAACAGTATCCCAGTATCCAAGATTTTCTAATACTGGTTCCTTTCGGAACATAAATGATGATGTGTTGGTGATTATAAATGAGCCGTGGCCTGTCCATCGGGTGAAACTAAGGTTTGTGTTTGCTCTTGCCTGTTGGGATGTACAACCGATCACATTTTCATTTTCTAGCAGGAATCTTATTTGTGTTTCTAGTTTTATTGGGTGTGACCAGTCATCAGCATCATGTATTGTAATAAATTCACCAGTGGCTATATCTAACCCATGGTTTCTAGCAATATATGCGCCACCATTCTGCCTCATTAATACATGTTTTATTCTAGGGTCGTCTTTTGAGAATGAGTTGACAACTTCTTTAGTGTTGTCAGTGCTGCAATCATCAAGTACTAATATTTCTAGATTCTTCCATGTTTGTTCTTGAAGAGATCTTAGCGTGGTTGGTAATGTATCTGCAGCATTAAATGAAGCAATTAAGATGGTTACTTTACCATTTTTATTTCTGCTAAACCTATAAGATGGCAAGGACGCGCCCAGTCTATCATATAGACTTTCGTTAAAGGATGATGGTTGAGTGTTTATCGGTGGGATGTTATATAAATTTAGACATTTATTTATATAAGATATTTTATCATCTGAGTTTTCGAAAAGATTTGATGCGACCAAATAGAGATCGGCTGTAAAAAGTTTATTTTCAGTAAGCTGCTCTATAAGTTCAATACCTTCTTTTTTCTTGTCGAGATGATAAAGGCAAAGAAGTTTAATAAGATTTGTTTTGTTGATGAATTCTGCGTCAATCTTTATTTTTTTACCTTCCTTTAAACATTCATTCAATAGGGAAAGGCAGTTTTCATAACCCTCTTTTGTTTTTTTTCTCATATACCAGAGAGCAAGTTCTCTAGAAGCGAGGGTTTTTGAATGAATATTTCCTGACTTTATAATATCGTTCAGTTCTTGAAGTGGTTGCTCAAGAAATCCATATGTATAAAGTTTTTTCCTTATCGCATTTATTTCTCTTTTTATCAGAGAGGATGAGCTTTTTGCTGTTCTTGCGCGACCTTCTTTTTCACCATGGAGAAAGTAATGGATTAGGGGGTTTAATCCAGATTTTTTGACATCAGGGTATGTGTTTAAATAGAATTCAGTGTCAAATGTTTTCCCTGGATTCCGCCCCATCATTGCACCATATTTTAGATAATGCTCTGCTGGTTCCATGTTCAATATCTTCACATCAGGATATTGTTCAAGATACCAATTTCTGTGCACCATTTTTGAGCTTCTAGCCAACTTTACCAGTTCTTTAATATCCATGCTTTTACCTATCAAAATCAAAGTAATGTTACAGTTTTTTGTTTTATATGTTAACTGTTTGCTTCGGGTATGGGAAGGCGCCCCTCTTCTTTTCCAAAACGTAAGTAGTGGACTAAGGGATTAGTACCTGAGCTAGCAACGTCAGGGTAAGTATTAAAATACCACCCAGTATTAAATTTTATACTGGGGTTTCTATTTTCGAAGCCACCAAATCGAATGAAATGCTCTGCCGCATCTACCCTTGCTTGAGCAACGTCTGGGTATTGTGATAAGTACCATTCTTCATCAAAATATTCGGAGGACTTTATTAATTTTATTTGAGAAAGTAGTTTCTTTCTTTTTTCTGATTTATCTAAACCAAATTTTCTGGAAACAACATTCTTCCAATTTTTTTCTTGAGAATTTAAATCAGGTCGTTGTGGGATGCTTTGTACTTCATCTTTCACTTCACTTTTTTCGTCATTCGATTCTTTAAGACTTTTTACTTCTTTTTCTTCGGTTCTGGTTTCTAATAATTGAGTTAGTTTAGCAATTTCATGAAATCGTTTCTCCAACTCTTTTTCTTTTTCCTTTATGGATGTATTAAAAGCGTTTACCTTTGATTCAAGTTCTCTGTTTTTTATTGTTAATGTTTTTTCTTGTAACTTAAACTTGTTGGATATGTCTTTTTTGTCTCTAATTAGAGTTTCAACTTTTTGAGTCAGCTGCTTTATTTTTCTATATTGCACTTTGCTCTCATTTCGTTGTTCTTTTAATTCAAATTCACGTTGCTCTAATAAGTTGGTAAGTGTAGCAATTTCTTCAAAACGCTGCTTTATTGACTCATCCTTGTCAATAAGCATGCTAGAGTAAACTATATTCTCATCTCTCTTTTCAGTAAGTCGAATAGTAATGTCGTTTAGCTCTTCTTCTAACTCTTTTCTGACCTGTTGAAGCTTACTGATGCTTCCATCTTTTTGATTACATTCTTCCTTTATGTTTTGTGTCTTTGTTTTTTGTTTGTCAACTTCTTTGTGAAGCTCTTCCATTTCACTAGTAAGAATAGCGATCTCTTTGAATCTTTGAGAAATAGACTCTTCTCTATCATATAGGATAGCTGAAAGCTCTTTATTTTCAGTGATTTTATTCGTAAGTTGACTGGTGACCTCGGCTAGGTATTCATCTTGCGAGGTTTGTTTTTTCTCCAACTGTACAATAGTATCACGAAGGTGCTTTTTTTCTTGCTGTAGTTGGTGAACTAGCTCTTTCTCTTGGGTTAGTTTTGCATTTTTCTTCTCTAACAGTTCAGTAATAATTGCAAGTTCTCTAAAGCGCTGTTCAATGGTCGCATCTCTTTCCGACACTATTGCAGTTAGTTCTTTGTTTTCTATTGTTTTATCGGCAAGTTGAGAGCTCAAGGTAGCAAGCTGTTCCTCATATTCTGTTCTTTCTTGCTCCAGCTGCGTAATGGTATCACGAAGTTGCTTTTCTTCTTGTTGCAGTTGGTATACCAGTTCTTGCTCTTGGGTCAGCTTTGTATCTTTTTCATCCAGTAGCTCAGTAAGAACGGCGAGTTCCCTAAAACGCTGTTCAATGGCGGCGTCTTTTTCCGATACTATTACAGCCAGTTCTTTGTTCTCAGCTATTTTATCGGTAAGTTGAGTATTTATTACAGAAAGTTGTTTTTCGTATTCAGTCTTTTCTTGCTGAAATTGTGCAATGGTATGCTCTTGTTGCTCATTATCTTGCCGCAGTTTACCAACTTGCTTCTGGAGTAGATGAAGCTCTGTATTCTGCTTCTCTATTTCCTCAGAGAGAGCAAGCTTCTCTTGCTCCAGCACTGTGGCTGAATGGACCTGCTGTTGCTGTTCTTGCAGTAGCTGTTGGATAACGTTTTGCTGTTTTTCCTGTTCAGCCTGGTGATGTTGCTGCTGCTCTTTATAGCTTGTCTTACTGTGCTCCAGTTGCTCGGTTAAGGCGGCCAGCTTCATGTTACGTTGGGTAATATATTCTTCTTTTTGAGCAATGGTGGCAGTGAGCTCTTTTATATCAGCATTTCTGCTAGTGAGCTGATCTTTGATCTCTGAAAACTGCTTTTTATATTCAATTAATTTTTTGGAGCGTTGCGCAATATCTTCGGTTAAACCATTTAACTCATTCTTCAGTTGAATGTGAGTCAGAGTTAAGGCTTCTAATTCATCTCCTTTGTTTTTTAATAAAACGTTTTTATGCTCAAGTTCTTGTTGAAGTTGCTGTTGCTTCGTTGTAAAGGTTTCGTGCTGTCGGGTGAGTTGTTGCTTTTCTTGTGTGCTTTCTTCCAAGAGCTGTTGATGCCGGGAAAGGGTATCATTGGTTTTTTCCAGTAGTTGTTCCTGCTCGGTGACCTTGGCAATGGCTTCTTGTGCTTTACGATAAAGGCTATCAATTTCTTCACTTTGCTCTTGCTTGATGTCTTCAAGCAAGGCAATCCGCTCACTGAGCTGGCTAGTGATGGTGGTTTTTTCTTCGCTTAATTTGGCAATCTCGTGTTCAAGAACTTTGTTATTGCTATTTTTTTTCTCGAGATCAACTTTTTGCTTTTTTAGCGTTTCTGATATTTCCCGAATGGATTTTTCATTATCAGATGCGGCCTGCTTCAGCGTTTCTATTTCTCTTTTGAGCTTTTGCACCTGCTGGCTGCTATTGGCGCCCAGCCAGGCATCGGCGCTGGCACGGCCCAGGCGGCCGAATACTTCCTGTATTACCTGGTAAGTGCTATCACCCTCTTGGTAACTGATCAGCCGGGTAAGGGTGGTGGGTTGCTCTTTGCCAACCAGCAGCAAGGTAAGGGTGTTATCCTGCTCGTGTTCAAAGTGGGGGTATTTCTGCTTTAACTGACCCATTAGCGTGCGGCGATCCTGCTCCAGCTTGTCACTGCCGGTACCGTGGATCAGCAGCACCGCCCGGTTACTTAGCTTGGGCAACCATTGTTCCAGCAGCTTCTCCAAGGCTTCGCCACCCATCCGGTTATCTATATGCAGCAGGTCTATGCTGCCATCGGCAAAGCGGGAGAGGGCATCAGAAAACTGGCCTTTGAGCAGGCGAGAAAATTCCTGATACTGGCTTTCGTTGTACTGGTTTACCTGATTGTAGGTTTTTTCATCAGTCTTGCCGTTTTCGTCGGACCATTTGTCTACACCGTAGCAACGGGTTTCGCTGTTCAGCTTGTCGGCGGCCTGGCAAAAGGCAAAATAGGAGGAGCCTTTTCCTACCCCCAGTTCAACCAGTACCTTTGGCCGGCATACGTCCACCAGCCAAAAGGCGAATGGAATATGCACCAGCCAATCGGATTGCTGCAGATATTTCGGCCTGAAAAACATGGAGCGAGTGGAAAGCTGAGGCAGCATTGACGATACCACCTTAAGATCTTTCCCTTTGTCTTGCACTGTATGGTGTATCAGTTCTTGCGACATAATCAAATTCACTGCGTTAATAATGGGGGCGGGGAACGCGCTTTCAGTACTTTCTACTGAAATAAATAAAACTTAAGCAATAACAAGAAGACAGCGGTAAAGAAAATTCTTTACCGCTGTCTTTAGAGTTTTTGCTGCTTAGTCGTTGCCGAACAAGTCTCGGGTATACACTTTTTCCTGGATATCGCTGATGGCATCGGACAGGCGGTTGGCCACCACCACGTCGGATATGGCCTTGAATTCCGCCAGGTCGCGAATAACACGGGAGTTGAAGAAATTGTCTTCCTTCAGTACCGGCTCGTAAATAACCACTTCAATGCCCTTGGCCTTGAGGCGCTTCATTACCCCCTGAATGGCCGAGGCGCGGAAGTTGTCGGAGCCGGTTTTCATTACCAGGCGGTAAATACCCACTGTCTTGGGCTGGCGCTTGATAATGGAGTTGGCAATAAAGTCTTTGCGGGTGGTGTTGGCATCCACAATGGCCTGGATCATGTTGTTGGGCACGTCCTGGTAGTTGGCCAGCAGCTGCTTGGTGTCTTTCGGCAGGCAGTAGCCGCCGTAGCCGAAGGAAGGGTTGTTGTAATGGCCACCTACACGCGGGTCCAGGCTTACCCCTTCAATAATCTGCTGGGTATTGAGGCCGTGGGTTTCGGCGTAGGTGTCCAGCTCGTTGAAGTAGGCCACGCGCATGGCGAGGTAGGTGTTGGAAAACAGCTTGATGGCCTCGGCTTCGGTGCTGTCGGTAAACAGCACCGACACATCCTGCTTGATGGCGCCTTGCTTCAGCAGGCCGGCAAACTGTTGGGCACGCTCGGAACGTTCACCCACGATGATGCGGGAAGGGTAAAGGTTGTCGTGCAGGGCCTTGCCTTCGCGCAGAAATTCGGGGGAGAAAATGATATTATTGCAATTGAATTCCTGGCTTATTTTGGCAGTGTAACCCACGGGTACTGTTGACTTGATGATCATCACTGCCTGGGGGTTAATTGCCATAACATCCTTGATAACCGCTTCAACACTTTTGGTGTTGAAGTAGTTGGTTTCCGGATCATAGTCGGTGGGGGTGGCAATAATAACGAAAGAGGTATCTTTGTATGCTTCTTCCTTGCTGAGTGTAGCACGGAAGTTGAGTTCCTTGTTTTTGAGGAAGTCTTCAATTTCGGTGTCTACAATCGGGGATATTTTGTCGTTGAGCATGGCCACTTTTTCAGGGACTATGTCGATGGCTACTACTTCGTTGTGTTGGGCCAACAACATGGCGTTAGAAAGACCAACGTATCCGGTGCCTGCAATTGTAATTTTCATCGTTTTTTCCTTTCGTATGCTGAGTAGTTGAGTGTAACTTTCAAGGTTCTTTGTGGTTTTTATTATTGTTTTTTTATTTTTAACTTCTCTCCAGAAATTATTTTTTATTATTCGTGATAAATGGTGTAACAAAATTGAAAGCGATAAACGTTTTATTTTTGTTGCCTTGTAGGGTGTTTTTATACTAGCGCCGTTGTTGTTACGCGAATAAATTCGCGTCTACGCTTTGATTGGGGCGGGGTGTTTTTTACGAAAATAAACAATCGTCTACCGCCCCATGAGTACCGTGTTGATTCAGTTTAATCCCGGTGGTCGCGCACAATGGCAATAATAAGCTGAGTGATCAGGGCCGCCAATATGGCCAGAATGGCGAACACGGTGGTGTTGTACAGCCGCTTGGGCTCTACGGAATATTCCGGCATGGTCGGGGTTTGCAATACCGAAATCTGCTTCAGCTTTCTTATGGCTTCTACCCGGGTGTTTTCCAGTGCAATCAGGGCGTTTGAATAGAGGTTAAGTGCAAATTCCGCCTGCATTTGCAGGGTTTCGTACTGGGCGGTAATGCTGTTCAGGGCATTGCCGGAGCTGGTGGCCATACGGGATTGTTCCGCACCTATTTGCTTGCGCAGGGCGGCAATTTCGCTGTTTATTCTTACCATTTCGGGGGAGCGGGTGCTCTGAAAATCGCTCAGCGCGCTACGGCGGGCGTTCAGCTTGGCCAGTTCGGCTTCCAGGTTGGCAACCACCGCGCTCAGGCTTTCTACGGTACCGCTGGGGGAGACCAGGCCATTCTCGTTCTGGTATTCCAGCACGGCTTCGCGGGCAATGTGCAGCCGCTCTGCCAGTTGGTCTACCTGCACTTCAATAAACCTTACCTGCTCTTCCGCCAGCCGTTGCCCCATCTGGTTCATGTGCTGCTCGCCTTCCCGCAGCAGCATGCCGGTAATGGCGTTGGCCATGTCGGGATCATAAGCCTGGGAGCGAATGCGCAGCACGCCGGCGTAGTCATCCATTTCTACCCGAATACGCTTCAGGTAATATTTGTGAAAATGCTCGGTAGGCACTTCCTTGCCCAGCCGGGCCCACATGTCTATGTTGCCGTTGCTGTAGTGGCTGCGCAGGTCCAGGGTTTCGTCCAGCTTTTTGAGCATGTCCACCGAGAGCAGGTGGTCGCGCAGCAGCAGCAGGTCACCCTTGCCGGTGGACCCGCCGGAAAGCAGGGCCGAAAAGTTGATGCTGGTGGATACATCCGGGCTGTTCAGCACTACGTGCGCTTCGGATACATATCTGTCCGTGGCCCACAGGCTCCAGTAAAACGCCACGCAGAGTATGGAAACCACACATACCAGCCAATAAGGGTGCTTCTTGTAAAACAACATCATTATTTTTTTATACTCTCATGATAGGAGGCAATGGCATCGTTAACATCGTCAAACCAGGTGGCGGTGCCCTTGTGCAAGAAAATGCCCGCCTGGCACAGATCTTTAAGAATGCCTTCGCTGTGCGAAACAATAATCAGCCCGGCCTTGCCCACTTTGTCCTTAAAGGCCTTGGATGCCTTGGCCTTGAAGGCCTTGTCGCCCACGGCGGTGGCTTCGTCGGAAAGGTACATGTCAAAGTCGAACGCCAGGGAAAGGCCGAACGAAAGCCGGCTTTTCATGCCGCTGGAATAGGTGCGCACGGGTTCGTCGAACGCCTTGCCTATTTCGGCAAAGTCTTCAACAAAGCTGATAATCTCGTCCATGTTCCGGTTGCTGCCGTGCACCCGGGCCACAAACTTCACGTTTTGCCGGCCGGTCATGGAATTCTGAAAACCGCCGGAAAGGCCGATGGGCCAGGATACGCTGCAGTCCCGGATTATTTCGCCCCTGTCCGGGGCGTCCATGCCGCCAATCAGCCGCAACAGGGTAGACTTGCCCGCCCCGTTGCGGCCCACCAGGCCCACGCTGGTGCCGGTGGGAATGGTGAAGTTGAGATCTTTCAGCACCCAGTTGCTGCCATGGTGGTTGTGGTAGCGCTTGTAAAGGTTTTTTATCGTAATCATTGTGCCTTGAGCCTGATGCTGAATTTAACGTGTAACAGCAACCCCAGGGCAATGCTGCCCAAGGCCCAGTAATACAGATACAGCAGATCCACCCCGCTCAGGGTGACGTAGCGGTGAAAAAACTGCAGCCGGATCAGCTCTATGCCATGTAAAATCGGGTTATAGAGCACAAATTCCTGTATGTCGTGCCGTAAAAAGTTAACCGGGAGAATTGCGCCGGAGATCAACATCAGCGGGATCGCCATCATTCTTACAATTTTTTCCACTTCCGGTATAAGGGTGGCGCCTACCGAAACAACCAGCCCTATGCCCGTACCCAGCAGCCACACAGAGCCCCAGATAAACAGGGTACCCAGCGGATTGTCGGGAAAGGTGTCGTGGCCGAGCAGGGCGGCGCCCACCAGCAGGATCACGAGTACCATGGTTTTCAGCAGCCCTTCCAGCGCGCAGCGCACCAGCACTGTGTCCACCGGTTTTACCTGGCGATAGGCGAACAGCGCCTTGTTGGCGTTAATGGCCCCCATGGCGCGGGTCATGCCGTCCCGAAACAGGAAGAAGGTCATCAACCCCACCAGCAGCCAGGGAATAAAATCGGCCCCGGCTATTACCCTTACCCGGCCCAGCAACTGGCGCACGCCTATCATGATCATCACGAACAACACCGGCTCGGCCAGCATCCAGAAGGCGGCGAAGCGGTCGCTCATGGTGCGGGCCAGTGCTTCCCGCATAAACATGGCATGCCATACGTTGCGGGTAACCTGCCAGGAACTACGTGTTTGCATCGGTAGTCCTTACAGGTCTATCGCCACTTTGGCGGCAATGGCTATCTGGTAGAGGATCTGGGTCAAGGTGCTGGCCAGTTGCAGGTTCTTGGTGGGCGCGGCCGGCAGCACCAGAATTTCGTCGCCCGGGCGCAGGGTTACGTCTGCCGCTTCACGTACTTCGCCGTTCTGGCGCACCACCAGGATGCGTTTTTTATCGGCTCTGTCGGTAAAGCCGCCGGCGCCCTGAATGTAGTCGTTGGCCCGCCGCCCGGGGCTGAACACCACCGACTGGGGCACCAGCACTTCGCCGCTTATCAGCAGCGAGTCGGATTTTTCCGGAATGGTGATTACGTCACCGTCTTGCAGGCGGATGTTGCTGATCTGGCCATTGCTGGCCAGCACCAGGCGGCCGTTGGGCTCTACCTCGCGGGCACGCTCTATGAATTTGCTGATAAGCTCGGCTTCCCGCACTCGGATCTGCGCTTCTTCATTGGTGGCGGAAGAAGCGCCCAGGTAGGTGGCTTCCAGCCTGGCCAGGCTGTCTTCCAGCGCTTCCCGCTGGCGTTCGGCCACGCTTACCCGCTTGAGCGAGACGCTGTTTACGTCGGTCATGTCCTGCGGTACGGCAATGGCGTCCAGCAGTTCATGCAAGCGGGCGTCGCGCGGCAGGGCAAAGCGGGAAGGGCCGTAATAGCTGCCTTCCAGCTGCACCACTATGGTGTCGTCGCGCATGTCGCTGCTGAATACCACCTGGTCTCCGCTTTGCAGGTTTTGGCGGCCAAAGTCGGCCACGTCGATATAGCTGGAAACCGGGCCGCTGGAGCGGGCGCCGCGCAGCAGCACATGGGTTACGTTGGATTTAAGGCGGGCCAGTTCCTGCAGGGCCTGGCCGGTCATGGCGCCGGGCTGCAGTTCGTAGCGGTAGGGGCGGGCTACGTCGCCTTCCACCGTTACGGTGGGGCCGCGCTCTTCCACCACTATGGTGTCGCCGTCGCGGAACTGCGGGCGGGGCAGGCTGCCTTCTATAAGAAAGGAGTAAAGGTCGGCGGTGGCAATGGTGCTGCCGTTGCGCACTACCCGCACATTGCGGTAGCTGCCGGTGGCGTCGTCTATGCCGCCGGCCTGGTCAAGAAAATACAGCAGCGAGTCGTTGGGGGTGCCGGCAAAGCGGCCGGGGTTTTGAACGTAACCGGTTACAAAAACCGACACCGGCTGCACGCCCTGCAGGTTGGTGTAAACCTGCACGTTGCTGGAATAAATGGAGCTAACGGCGTTGCGTACCCGGCCATCCAGCTCGCCGTGCCTTACACCCTGAACCTTGATGGGGCCCACGCCGGGAATAAAAATGTTGCCTTGGGCATCTACCGGCAGCACCCGATCTATTTCCACCGCGCCCCATACCCGCAGGGTTACCTGGTCGCCGGGGGCAACCACATAGTCGGCATTCAGGTCGTCGGCCCTTACTCCCCGGAACCCGCCCGAAAACAGATGGTTGCCAAAGCTGGGAATGGCTTCGCCCGGTTTGCGGGCCGTATTGTTTTTTACCGGGCCGTAGCGGCCGCTCTGCCAGTTGGTGTTGCTGTTGGTGGTGGCCTTGTCTACTTCGGCTTGGTCGCTGAACCGGCTTTGTTGCTCGGCGGGCAAATCGCCGGCACCGGCGCCAATCAGCTGGGCCTGCAGGCCGGTTGAACACAGGGCGAGCAGGGCGAACAGACAGGAACTACCCACCCGTTTTTTTAGTTGGTTACTCATTGATGATGTTCCGGAAAATGATGATTAACGGTTAAGCAGGCGGGTTACCGGGCGCACCTGGGCCCAGGTGTTGCCGGTTTTGCAGGCGATGTGCTGTTGGGTTATGCCGTTGTTCAGGGTCACTTCCAGCTCGCGGCAGGTGCGGCCACTGGCGGCAAAATAGGGGGTATCGGCCATTACCGTTACGTCGTTGCCCCAGGGGGAGTAGGGCAGGGTTACCGCGCCCGCAACCGCCGATGAAAGGTAGCTGTTCAGTTCGGGAGTAAGCTCACTACCACCGGCCACGCCGGCAGACGAACGGACGTTGTTACCCGCTTGGCTGGCACAGCCGGCCAGGGTAACCAACCCTAGCGCCAGGAGTGTAATACGAAGGGCTCTGTTTTTAGTTGCAGGCATTGATGAACACTCTTTTATATATCTGATATATGGATTCAAGGGGCCAAACCCGGGTATTGAGCTTTGGCTCTTATATTGTGTGTGGCTATTTACATACAGCCCGTTGGCTGAACATATTTACGGGCTCAGCCTTGGTATATCTGTCTATTTGCGCCGTACTTGGCCAACTGCCGGCGCTCCACAAGTAGGGGAGTGTAACATATTACACTGGGGGCCCGGTTAAGCGGGCAACATGGTGGGGCATGGGCGGCGTTATTGGCATTGTAACAGCTGATAACATTGCTGGTTCTATTTCAATCAAGCCGAAGAAGGCTAATATTATTTAGCTGTTGCTGATTTATTCATTTTGCAAAAAAAGGACAAAATACAAGCGTTTTGTAACCAAAAAGGTACGCTACCGCCCTTGGGTTACAGCCCCCAATCCGCTGATGTATCTTTTTGCGGTTTTTGTTGCAATATGCAAAGTGTTTTTTTTGAGCGTTGAATAATAACACCGCTTATCGACGATTTCGAGGCTCATATGTCAACTTGCGTATGTATCAGACGCACCCGACTCAGGAAGTTAACTGAACAAAAAAAACACAGCCTCGTGTCAATATGATGACGCCGCTTTTAATCGTAAAAATCGATTTTAAATTGGTACTTTTATTGTGTTTATAGCAATAGTGAATCTTTAAGGCTGGGGGCTGTATTGCAAGGGGTTCATGAGTTATTGTTACAAATGTGACGATATAGATGTGGGTGGCAGTCAGGAATTACAAGGCCCATGCAGGAGCCGGCAACGTTACATTATTCGCCGAAACTGCTAGCAATTGAAATCGTGGCAACACCAGGCAGAAAAGCCTTGCAGGCACAATTTCAATTATATGGAGGATAGGTACTGCGCCATGCCCGGTCGGCATTGCCGCAGCCGAGGTTTCTGCTAGGGAGGGGATGGCCGTTTCAGATGAACGGCAGATGTGGTGACTCGGGCTTGAGCATAAACGGGGTTGTTGCTTGCCGGTGCCGCAGCCGGGGAAGACGATGCCTGGTTAAGGGCTGCCGAGCGCCTGGGCATAAGCGCGTGAATATGCTGCCATATATGTTCGCAGCTTTCCTTGGGAGAGCAGTAAAAGCTGCCGTTCAGCTGAGTGTGGGTTAATAAAAAGGCTCTGAGCTGTTTAAACCGCTTGGCATCCACCGTTTGGGGATGATCCCAGAAGGTTTCCAGCGAGCACTGGCTGGTAAGGCCGGGAATATTGTACAGGGCCTTGCCCAGGGTAATGGTGGGCACCAGGTGCAGCAGGGCGGAAATGCCTACCGTGCTGTTTACGGTAACCACGCCTTTGCAGTGGTGGTACAGCTCGGGCAGCGACAGATCAAACCCGTAAAACACCCGGCCGTTAATGCCTAAGCGTTCGCTTTCTTCCTTTAACAGGGCGCTGTAGTTGGTGTAGCCCCGGTCCATGGGATGGTGCTTGAACAGCAGCACGGACTCTTTGTTTTCCGTCTTGGCAAATGACTCCAGAATATGACGAATGGAGTCGGCCACATCCTTGAATGGCGAATGGGTGCGGATTTGAAAGTCGTCCGCCACCTGCAGCGGCACCAGGAATATCTTGCCCGAGTGGCGGTCAATCAGCTCTTGCTGCAGGCCTTTGTCGAGGGCGGTGTGCGTGTATTTGGTATACCAGCCTTTCAGCCAGGCGGTGGCTTCCTGCCAGTAGGGGCGATGACGGTGGTGTACATAATGGCGGAACTTGTGCCGGGCAAGCTGCATGCTCAGGTAGTAACGCATGGCAAAGAAAATACGCCGTTTGAAGTTGGGCTTGATGTCGAAGCTGGGCTTTTTGATTTCTGTAGGCTGCTCGGGCAGTATTGCATCCAGCTTGTTGTACCAGGGGCTGTGCGCGTTTACCCCGTCCTGTTCCAGGGTGATGTAGTGCGGGCGCAGGTAGCCTTCTTCAAACACGAAGAAGCGGATGTTATGGCTCAGGCAAAACTGGCGGGCCACGGCATGGTATTCACGACAGTCGCTATAGCAGAACACCGTGTCTATACGGTGGGTTTGTATATAGTTGTCGAGGAAGTGTCGCCATTCGGGCAGGGTGCCGGTGTAGTTAACGTTGGTACCCTTGCAGGGCCAGCAACCGTCACCACCGTTGAAGTTTATTTTATGTACAGATAAACCTTGCTCTTCCAAGAAACGCGAAAAATGGCGAAAAAAAGGCCCCAATGGTCCCTGAAGTAGCAAGACTGTGTGCATTCTGTATCCCGTTTTAACGAAGCGCTGTCCGATTTTTGGGTTGTTGTGTTTAGGTTATTTTCGTGCTCTTACAAATCGGTAGCGATATTACCACAAGATATACTATGGCCGTATATGAAAAGGATTATTCATCAGGCAGGGGTTGACGCTGCCTGATGGTGTGGGCTCCATTGAGTCCTTTTCTTTTTTGGGGCGGGTGTTGTTCGCCCACGCGATTGAAATCGCGTCTACCCTCATCGACCCGGCCGTAGCCGCGGCTTCAACCGCGGGATTTTGTTTACCCCATCACCGGGCTGGCCGTAGCCGAGGTTTTAACCGCGGAACCTTACTTGATGGTTTGTTTATGAAGCCCTTTCGCCAGCATCAAATCCACCAGGGGCTGCTCGCGCTTGTTGGCCCGGCGGCAATGGTCTTGCTGGAACTTGTTGGTAATCCAAATCACAAAACGGGCCCAATGCTTGTTGTCGCGCTCGCGCCAGGCGTGCGAAGAGATGGATTCCCAGGCATAGCCGTTGAACACCGAGGCGTTTACAAAATGATCCAGGGCCCTCACGCCGCTGCGGGCCCGCTCCGTTTTACCCAAAAAACCCACGTAGCAGATGATCAAATAGCCCAGAATGGCCATAGGCACTACGGCACACATCAAGATAAAGCCGGCGATACGTTCTTTCATTGTTGCTGTTCTTTCCTGCGTTCAAGTATTAATTTCATGCCATTTTCCGAGCGAATGGTCAGCCTGCCCACCGGCTGGGGTACAAAGCCGGGCGCCAGGGTAAAGCGGTAGTCGCGCAGAATGGTAGCCAGGATAAGGCTGGCTTCCTGCTGGGCGAACGCGGCTCCAATGCACACCCTGGGGCCGGCACCGAAGGGCAGGTAAGACTTGCTCAAGGGGGTTTTCAGGTTGTTGTTGCTGAAGCGATAGGGGTCGAAGCCGTGGGGGTTGTCCCAGAATTCCTGGTGACGATGGATAAGCCAGGGGGAGATGACCACGGACGCGCCCTTGGCCATTTTTTTGTCCCGCATTTCGGTAGCATGGGTGCATTCGCGGGTTAAAAAACCGACCGGCGGATACAGCCGCAGCGCTTCGCGGAAAATGTCGCGCACCAGGATCATTTTTTTCACCGCTTCCACGCTGATTGGCTGGGCCTGCAGCGTACTGCACACTTCCTGGTGGGCCTGCTCCTGTATCTCGGGATACAGGGCCAGCAGGTACAACGACCAGGTCAGTGCGCTGGCCGAGGTTTCATGACCGGCCAGAAACAGCATGGATATTTGGTCCACAATTTCGCTGAAGGAAAAAGGCTGCCCCGAGTTTTCGTCCACCGCCAGCAGCAGGGAGGAAAGAATGTCCTGCTGCTGTTCCAGCGCGGCCCGGCTTTGCGGGCAACCGGCACGGGCGGCTTCCGCCTGTTGATAGCGGGGGCGAACAATGTCTTCAATGCTGGTGCGGATCTCCCGGGCGGCGTGCAGGCGCTTGCGCTCACTGGCGCCACGCTGTATCCAGCTGGGCATCTTGAACATTTTCATCAGCGCCAGCTTGGGCGACTCGGCCTGAAAACGAACAAAGGCTTCAAGAATGCGGTTGGCTTGTTCGGGCTCCAGCCGGGTGGACATGATGGTACGGAAGATGATGTCGGCGGTGACGTAGGTCATTTCCGGATCGATGTCTTGTTCCAGGTGTTGTTCCTGCTCGGCCAGCCGTTGCGACATGTCGGCCACGGCGTCTTGCATCAGGCCAAACACCTGTTGCACTCGGGCATGCTTGAACGCCGGGTCGAGCATGTCTCGCTGTTTCTGCCATTGCTGGCCGTTGGTGGTAAAGATGCTTTCGCCCAGCAAGGGTTCCAGAATGTCGCCCAGCATTTGGTGTTTGGGAAACTGCCCTACGTCCTGCACCATTACCCGCCGAACCAGCTCGGGCTGGTTGATCATGTAGAGCCGTAATCCGGGCAGGTTGAACTCGCCCATTTTCATGCCGTAACTGCGTTCGTACAGCGCATCCAGCCAGGAGCGACGTTTCTTGAAAAACACCTTCCATAATGAGGCTTTGCTTTTTGCGGGTTTGGGAAATACCGGGCAACTCATGATGGTTCCTTCAAGCGTTGGGCGATGCCTTCGGGGCCGGCGGTGAAGGCAAAAAAATCGTAGGGGCCGGGGTTGTCCGTGGCCATCAGATATAAAAAGTGCATGGTGTACCAGGCTCTGCGCAGTTTTTGGTAACGACCCCGTTCATACAGGGTGAAAAAGCGGGGCGAAAGCAACCGTGGGCCGGCGTTGGGCGCGCGCTGCAGGCCGCAGGAGGTTACCGGGTCGAGCAGGGGGAAACAGGCGCCGTCGGTGGGGGCGGTGTAGTCCAGCCACAGCAGGCGCGGGTCTTGCCCCAGTTGTTCCAGGGCGGTGCGAAAGTCGTGAGCGTTAGTCTGAAAGCTTATCAGTGGTATGCATTCGCCCAGGGTGATCAACACCACGCGCCGGTTGGCGAACAGGGTGGGGTCATCCAGTTTTGCCAGGGCTTGTGCCATGGCGGGCACCACCACCATGGTGCCCACGCTGTGGGCGATGATAACCACTTCGTCGTTGTTCCGGTTTTGTATGGCTGCACTGATATCGTTGGCGAAGTGGTCAATCCGTTCATCCAGCCCGGGGATTTTGCCTTTTGCCCATTTGGCGGAGAAGGCATAGATGCGTAGCAGCCAGAACACCGCCAGCCGGTCGCCCAGACGTTTTATGCCCTGCATACACAACCAGAATACTGCCAGCAGCACCAGACCCTGTAGTGGGTAGTGGCTCCAGCCGGGCAGCAAGGATACGGGCAGATGGCGGGCCGAGGCCAGCGCCAGTGCCAGGCCGGCACCCATGCCGAACAGTATGTACAGTACCGGGTAAAAGCCGGCGATCAGTTGCTTGTGGGAGGCGCGGGCAAAGACGAAAAAACGACCGGTGAGAATATAAGCCCACAGGAAGCAGAACAGATCGCTGATGATCTCGGGCCAGCCCCGAGCCCATAGCCCCCGGATGATGTCGTCCCACCCCAGGAAGCAATAGTCGGTTTCCGTACGCTGGGTATTCAGTTGCCAGTGGTGGCTGTGTTTTGAGCGGCGGCGGCGGCGAGATACGCTGATCTCCAGCCCGTTTACCTTGGTTTGCCGTTGTGACTGAGTGCGGTATAAACCGTGATAGTGGCCGGCCCCACGGGGGTCGAAACCATGAATGTACAGCACTTGCCGCTGTTTAACCGTCAAACCATTGCTCCCGGCTGATGTGAAGATAATCAGGAAAGCGCATAAATTACCTGAAAAGCCACTCGGCGGTAAGCATGAATTCGCATCCAAAGGCGCAATTCTGGCGTAGCCACGATTTTAACCAAGGGGTTTTACCGGCGGCGCGGGAGCGGCGGTGTCGGCCACGCGATTGACATCCTGTTTACGGGAATGGCGGCGGCACTGGGTGCCGCCTGGGTATTAACGATTTTGATATTCGGTGATGGTGCGTACCATGCCGTTGGCGTCCAGCCCCAGCAGGGCCAGGATCTGCTGCTGGCTGCCCTGTTCGATAAAGTGATCCGGCAGGCCCAGGTTCAGCACCGGCCGTGGCCGCTTGTGGCGCATCAGGCATTCGTTCACCGCCGAGCCGGCGCCGCCCATGATGGCGTTTTCTTCTATCGTCACCAGCAACTCATGATCATCCAGCAACGACAGCAGCAGGGCTTCATCCAGCGGTTTGACGAATCGCATGTCGACCAGGGTGGCGTCCAGTTGTTCGGCGGCAAGCTGTGCCTCTGCCAGCAGGGTGCCGAAGTTCAGCATGGCCACCTTGGCGCCCTGGCGGATGATCCGGCCCTTGCCCAGTTCCAGTGCCGTCATCTGTTCCTCGATGTCGGCGCCACAGCCGTTGCCGCGCGGGTAGCGTACCGCCGCCGGGCCCGGGTGCCGGTAACCGGTGTAGAGCATCTGCCGGCATTCGTTTTCGTCGGCGGGGGTCATGATCACCATGTTGGGCACGGTGCGTAAAAAGCCGAGATCGAAGGCGCCCTGGTGGGTGGGGCCGTCGGCGCCGACGATGCCGGCCCGGTCGATGGCGAACAGTACATCCAGGTTCTGCAGTGCCACGTCGTGGATCAGCTGATCGTAGGCCCGTTGCAGGAAGGTGGAGTAAATGGCCACCACCGGCTTTTTGCCTTCTATGGCCAGGCCCGCCGCCAGGGTCACCGCATGCTGCTCGGCAATGGCCACGTCGAAGTAGCGCTGGGGATATTCCCGGGAGTAACGCACCAGGCCCGAGCCTTCGCGCATGGCCGGGGTAATGGCCATCAGCCGCGGATCCGCTTTCGCCATGTCGCACAGCCAGTTGCCGAAAATGGCGGAATAAGAGAGGCTGCCGCCGCCGCTCTTGGGCAACTGATGGTGGCTGGGGTCGAATTTGGGGACCCCGTGGTAGCCGATGGGATCCTGTTCGGCGGGCAGGTAGCCCTTGCCCTTGCGGGTCATCACATGCAGGAACTGGGGGCCCTTGAGCTTGCGCATGTTGCGCAGGGTGTCCACCAGGGTGTTGATGTCGTGGCCGTCGATGGGGCCGACGTAATTGAAGCCGAAC
Source organism: Zobellella sp. DQSA1 (assembly GCF_041950555.1). Lineage (GTDB taxonomy): Bacteria > Pseudomonadota > Gammaproteobacteria > Enterobacterales > Aeromonadaceae > Oceanimonas. Next base: position 3,062,648 of record NZ_CP169531.1, on the reverse strand, counting down.
TCCTCGAACAGGGTGCCGGGCACTACCATGCCTTTGAGGTGTTCTTCGGCCCGGCGGGCCAGTTCCTTGATGGGCGGTACCATTTCCAGCGCCTTCTTGCCCCCTTCGCGCAGGGTGCTGTAGAGGGAGCCTGACATGATCCGTGCCAGGTGGTTGTTGAGCGCGCCCACGTTTTCGGAGATGGACATTTCGTTATCGTTGAGCACTACCAGCATGTCTTTGTGGATGTCGCCCGCATGGTTGAGGGCCTCGAACGCCATGCCGGCGGTCATGGCCCCGTCGCCGATGACCGCCACCACCTTGCGGCCCCGGTTTTCTTCATCGGCGGCAATGGCCATGCCTAAGGCGGCACCGATGCTGGTGCTGGAGTGGCCCACCGAGAGGGTGTCGTACTCGCTTTCTTCCCGCCAGGGGAAGGGGTGCAGGCCCCGGTACTGGCGGATGCTGGTCATGCGTTCGCGCCGGCCGGTGAGGATCTTGTGCGGGTAGGCCTGGTGGCCCACGTCCCACACCAGGCGGTCGAAGGGGGTGTTGTATACATAATGCAGCGCCACCGTCAGCTCTACCACGCCGAGGCCCGAGGCCAGGTGACCGCTGCTGCGGCTCACCGAATGCAGCAGGTAGGATCTGAGTTCGTCGCACAGGACGGGCAACCGGTCTTGCGGCAGGCTGCGCAGTTCATCCGGCAGGTTGGCCAGCGCCAGGGTCGGGTAATCGGCAATATTCAGACTCATAGGCTTATTATTATCCTCGCCCTAAAATTCGCGTTTGACGATGTAGTGGGCGAATGCTTCCAGTGTGTGGGTATTGTAGGGAATGTCCGCCAGCGCCGCCTGTGCCTGCCCGAGCAGTTGTTCGGCCAGTTGGCGGGCGCCGTCCAGCCCGAGCAGGGCGGGGTAGGTGCTTTTTTGCTGTACCAGGTCTTTGCCCTGGGTTTTGCCCAGGGTCTGGGTATCGGCGGTAATGTCCAGAATGTCGTCCTGCACCTGAAAGGCCAGGCCGATGGCCTCGGCATAACGGCTCAGGGCCGCCAGTTGGGGTTCATCCACGTCCTGGGCACAGAGCGCCCCCAGGCGCACGGCGGCGCGGATAAGGGCTCCGGTTTTATGGCGATGCAGGCTCTCAAGCATGGCTTGGTCAATGGCTTTGCCTTCACACTTGATGTCCAGGGCCTGGCCACCGCACATGCCGCCATAGCCGCTGGCGCGGGCCAGTTCCTGCACCATGCGCAGTCGGCGCTCGGCGTCGAGGTGGTGGCCGCTGTGCCGGCTGAGCAGTTCAAAGGCCAGGGTTTGCAGGGCGTCGCCAGCGAGGATGGCGGTGGCCTCGTTGAAGGCCTTGTGCACCGTGGGCTTGCCCCGGCGCAGGTCGTCGTTGTCCATGGCCGGCAGATCGTCGTGGATCAGCGAGTAGGCGTGGATGCATTCCACGGCGGCGGCAGCGGCGTCCAGGGCCGGCACACTCACATTGCCGAACAGTTCGCCGCTGGCGTATACCAGCATGGGGCGCACCCGTTTGCCGCCCTGCAGCAGGCCGTATTCCATGGCGGCCTTCAGTTCCGGCGCCAGGTCGTCCAGGTTTGCGATGGCATGGCTCAATACCCCGGATATCCGTTCACCGTATTGCTGTTGCAGCAGCGTAAAGCTCACCTGATGTCCTCCTGGCCGGGGTTGAATTCAACCAGTTTTTCTTCTCCTTGCTGCAGCAGTATCTGTACCTGCTGCTCGGCCTGGCTCAGCCGTTGCTGACCGGCCCGTACCAACTGGATACCCCGCTCGAAGGACTTGAGGGCCTGTTCCAGGCTCAGCTCTCCTTCTTCCAACTGGTTGACCAGGCTTTCCAGTTCCGTGAGGGCGCTTTCAAAATCCATGTTTTCCGGTTTTTTGGTGGCCACGGGGATCCTCTGTGGTTCGGCTAGCAAAATTGGCGGTAATAGTAACATTCCCGCCCGGGTTTTGGCGAAAGATATAGACGCCGGAGGAGCCATGAGCGGGGGGATTTGGCTAAAGATATTTTGCGCCGGCCGATAATAACGGAAGCGACAATGCGCGCCCTAACAGGTTAACATTGGCACCGTTTATGCCTGCAACAACTCAATGAGGACCCTGCTTTGGATCTGGCGACACTTATCGGATTGATCGGTGCCATGGCCTTTATCGCCATGGCGATGGTGCTGGGGGGCGGTCTGACCATGTATGTGGACGTGCCGTCGATTTTTATTGTGCTTGTCGGCTCTCTGTTCGTGGTGATGATGAAGTTTAACCTGGGCCAGTTTCTGGGCGCGGCCAAGGTGGCGGCCAAGGCGTTCATGTTCAAGCTGGAGAAGCCCGAAGACCTGATCGTGCGGGTGGTGCAACTGGCCGACTCTGCGCGCAAGGGAGGATTCCTGGCGCTGGAAGAGGCGACTATCACCAATCCGTTTTTGCAAAAAGCCGTGGATATGCTGGTGGATGGCCATGAGCCGAATGTGGTCAAGGCGGCGCTGGAAAAAGACATCGACCTGACCGCCGAACGGCAAACCGAAGGGGCTCGCATTTTCCGGGCGCTGGGCGACGTGGCGCCGGCCATGGGGATGATAGGCACCCTGATCGGCCTGGTCGCCATGCTGGCCAATATGGACGATCCCAAGGCCATAGGACCGGCCATGGCGATTGCCCTGCTGACCACCCTGTACGGTGCCATGCTGGCCAATATGGTGGCCTTGCCGATAGCCGACAAACTTGAATTGCGTTCGGGCGAAGAGCGCCTCAACCGTACCCTGATCCTGGATGCCATTCTGGGGATTCAGGACGGCCAGAATCCGCGGGTATTGCAGAGCCTGCTGGAAAATTACCTGGCCGACAGCAAACGGATGCAGGAGGAATAGTGGCCGGCAAGAAAAAACAGGCGGGGCCGGCCGGCGCTCCGGCCTGGATGGCCACCTTCGCCGACCTGGCCACCATTCTGATGAGCTTCTTCGTGCTGCTGCTGGCCTTTGCCGAAATGGACGTGCTCAAGTTCAAGCAGATTGCCGGCAGCATGAAGTTTGCTTTCGGGGTGCAGAACCAGCTGGAGGTATCCGAGATCCCCAAGGGCACCTCGGTGATTGCCCTCGAGTTTCGTCCGGGCAGGCCCCAACCTACCCCCATTGATGTGATCATGCAGCACACGACCGACTCTACCCTGGCCGAGCTGGACTTTCAGCCCGGCGAGTCGGACCGGGCGGCCGGGCAAGGCCGGGAAAGCGGCAACCTGAGCGGCAGTGACGATCGCGATATTCCCCAGACGGATCCGCAAACCCTGACTCTGGCGCAGGATCTGGCCGAGCAGTTGAGTTCATCGATAGAGCATGATGCCATTGAAATCGAGGCCCTGGGCCAGCAGGTGATTATCCGCATCAAGGAAAATGCTTCTTTCCCGGCCGGCTCGGCCTTTTTGCAGCCCCAGTTCTGGCCGGTAGTGCGCAAAATCGGCAGCCTGGTCAATGACCTGCCCGGTGAAATACTGGTGTCCGGCCATACCGATGATATCCGGACCAGCAACGAGCTGTTTCGCTCCAACTGGGAGCTGTCTACCCAGCGGGCGCTGGCGGTGGCGGATCAACTGCTGCGGGTAGAGGGCTTCGATGACAGCCGCATGGCGGTGATCGGCCTGGCGGATTCCCGCCCGCTGGAACCCAACGACACGCCGGAAAATCGGCGGCGCAACCGGCGGGTGGAAATCACCATCTCCCAGGGCAAACCCAAGTTCACCGCGCCGCTGGAGTTGAACGCCCCCTGACGGCTCCCGCCGCGAGTTTATGCGCTCCCGCTATTTTTTAAGCGAAAGCCCGGCTTTGTTGTATAATGCCGGGCTTTCGTTTTTGTGTTGTCCCGGACGTACCGAACTATGAAATTTATTATCAAGCTGCATCCCGAAATTACCATCAAGAGCAAGTCGGTGCGTCAGCGCATGAGCAAGATCTTGCAGGGCAATATCCGCAATGTGCTCAAGCCGGTGGATGAGCACGTCAAGATCCGCGCCGACTGGGACAAACTGATCGTGCGCTCCAATATCATGACCGAAGAGCACCGCCAGGCCATGGTGTCGGCGCTGGCCTGTATCCCTGGCATCCAGTGGTTTCTGGAAGTAAAGGAATGCAAGGTCGAGTCCCTGGATGACATTCTGGCCCTGACCGTGGAGATGTTCGGCGACAAGCTGGCCGGCAAAACCTTCTGTGTGCGGGCCAAGCGTCGTGGCCAGCAGCCGTTCAGTTCGCTGGATGTCGAGCGCTATGTGGGCGGCGGCCTGAACCAGCGGTGCGAAACCGGTGGGGTGCGCCTCAAGAATCCGGATGTGCAGGTTAACCTGGAGCTGGACGGTGATCGTTTGTTCCTGGTGAGCGAGCAGCACGCCGGGCTCGGTGGTTTCCCCATTGCCACCCAGGAGAGCGTGCTCAGCCTGATGTCCGGTGGTTATGACTCCGGGGTGGCGTCTTACCAGTTCATCAAGCGTGGCAGCCGGGTGCATTACTGTTTCTTCAACCTGGGAGGGCAGGAGCACGAAGCGGGGGTGCGCGAAGTGGTGCACTATCTGTGGAAGAAGTACGGCTCTTCACACCGGGTGAAGTTTATTTCCGTGCCCTTCGAAGGGGTGGTGGCGGAAATTCTCGAGACAATCGACAAGGGCCATATGGGCGTGGTGCTCAAGCGCATGATGATGCGTGCCGGCGCCGCGGTGGCGGAGAAACTGGCGATTGGCGCCCTGGTAACGGGTGAGTCCATGGGCCAGGTGTCCAGCCAGACGGTGACCAACCTCAATGTGATTGACCGGGTTACCGATACCCTGATCCTGCGGCCGCTGATCGCCGCCGACAAGCAGGAGATCATCGATGTGGCCCGGCAGATAGGCACTGCCGCCTATGCCGAAAAAATGCCGGAATATTGTGGCGTGATTTCGCAGAAGCCGACCATCAAGGCGGATTTGGCCAAGGTGGAGCAGGAAGAAGCCAATTTCGACTTCGGGGTGCTCGACACCGCCATCCAGGCCTCTTTCGTGGAAGATGTGCGCGAACTGGCCAAGGCCTGGGTGCTGCCGGAGGTGGAGTTCAGCAAGGGCGATGATGCCGAAGAGGTGATCCTCGATATCCGAGCGCCGGAAGAAGAGGAAGACGCTCCGCTGGCGGTGGCCGGGCACCAGGTGGTGCATATGCCGTTCTTCAAGCTGGCGCATCATTTCTCCGAGCTGGATCCCGGCAAGACCTATCTGCTCTACTGCGCCCGGGGGGTGATGAGCCGGTTGCAGGCCATCCACCTGAAGGAGCAGGGCTTTGACAATGTGAAGGTGTATCGCCCGTAAGAACGGGTGACGCAACAGGCCCACACTAATTTATTCGTGTGGGCCTGGCCGGTTCCGAACTGTTTGGTGGTTCCCGCGATTGAGCTCGCGGCTATGCCCCGAGCGTAGACACGAATTTATTCGTGTGGCGTTCACGGCGGAGCGGGGGCTTGCCGCTGCGGCGCTGTATTTCCCGGTACAGCTGCCGGCACACGGGTACCGGAAGTCCGTTTGCGTTGTTGATCACGTAACCGGTGATGTAGTCGATTTCGGTGCGTCGGCCATGGGTCAGATCCTGGTGCATGGAAGAGTAATTGGTGGCGGTCAGTTCAATGACCTTGTGCAGGCGCCGCCGAAAATCGTCCAGCGACTCCTGCTCGCCCAGTTTCAGCATCACCTGATGCACCTCTTCACTCAATTGCTCCAGCACGTCGGCAAAGCGCGGCTCCAGCAACTGGCCGTTGCGGATATTGTTGCAGGAGGTGAGCGGGTTGATAACGGCATTGACGGCCAGCTTGCGATGCTGCCGGTGCAGTATCTGTTCACTCCATTGGGCATGACCCAGGGCGGCCGCCAGCGGCGTAACCAGGTGGGCGTGAGCGGCGGCCGCGGCATTGATGGGCCCGAGCCAGGTTTCGCCCTTGCCGGTATGACGGACCAGCCAGTCGCCTTCTTTCATGGCGCCGTGGCTGCTGACTCCGGCAATCAGCGGGTTGTGCGGATACAGCGCCTGTACCTGCTCGGCCACGCCCAGGCCATTGTGCAGCAGGATGATGGGGGTGCTTTCCGGTAACTTGTGCAACCCCTGCAGCGCTTCCACCACCTGATAGGCTTTGGTCACCACCAGCAGGCAGCGGATCTGCCTGGCCTGTTCGGCAAAGCATGGCCGGGTGTGGATGAGTTGATGGCGACCACTCAGGGTGATCATGTCCAGGCTGGGATGCAGGTGTCCGCGATGACGCTCGGACAGCAGCAGCGATACCGGCTCGCCCTGCCGGCGCAGCAGCCCGGCCACGACGCAACCCAAGGCGCCGGCCCCTAGAATGGTCCACTCTGTCATCGCTCTTCCCCTGATATTTGTTATTATCACTTTCTGTTTGAATTTATACGGTAGCCGCGAAGCGCCGCCGATGCCAGTGACTTTTTTGTGGTCTTACCGGCCATCACAGTACAGTTAAAGGAGCCCAGATGCCGTCTTTTGATATTGTCTCTGAAGTAGAGATGAACGAGGTCCGTAACGCGGTGGAGAATGCCAACCGCGAGCTGGAAACCCGCTTTGATTTTCGAGGCGTGGAAGCCAGTTTTGAACTGAGCGACGGCAAGGTCAAATTGGGTGCCGATGCCGAGTTTCAACTGCAGCAGATGCTGGACATACTGCGTGCCAAGCTGATCAAGCGTAATGTGGACACCAATGTGATGGACGAAGGGGCTGTGGTGCATTCGGGCAAGCGCTATTTCCTTGATGTGGAGTTCAAGCAAGGCATCGACGGTGCTCTCGCCAAGAAACTGGTGAAGCTTATCAAGGACAGCAAGATTAAGGTGCAGGCATCCATTCAGGGCGATCAGGTGCGGGTCAACGGCAAGAAGCGCGACGATCTGCAGGAAGTGATGGCGCTGTTGCGCCAGAGCGAGCTGGAGCAGCCGCTGCAGTTCAACAACTTCCGGGATTAAACGGAAAGGGGCCTGATGGCCCCTTTCAACTTGATGACAAGGCCGTTGTCATGACCGCAATAAGCCGGCCAAAAGGCCAACTCCACCGACACGCCGTAAATCCATCCATGGAGGCTCCGCCATTTTTTGGTATGGGTGTTGCCTGTCTGGGTAAATCTGACGGTTTGTCAGTAGTCTGAAAGGGGCCGAATGGCCCCTTCGCCTTATCAGAACTTGTAGGTGACCGCGAAGTAGTGGCCCACGCCGGAAGTGTCCTGGGTGAAGCCGGTGCCGTCGCTGCCATCCTTGAAGAAGGCCATGTTGTTGTAGGCCTTGAGGCCGTAGCCCACGGCGTAGCGGTCGGAATGCCAGTAGATGCCGTTGAACCATTCCAGGGCGTTTTGGCTGCGGCCCGCCTCGGCGCCGATGGTGGTGGCACCGAATTTGTAATCCAGGTAGCCCTGGTAGGCCACGAAGCTGCCGTTGTCGAAGTGATAGAAAGGCTTGAACCAGTTGGTGGACACCATGTAGCCGTCCCACTTGCCTTCGTCCGGGGCGCCGTAGTTTTCACGTACGTAGCGGCCGTAGAGGTTTAGCCCCATCTTGCCGAACCAGGGCACCTGGATATCGGAGCCCAGGCCCACATAATGTTCGAACAGGCCGCCGAAGGCGCCGCTGTCGGCCACGTTGGTCACGGTGGCGATGTAAAGTTCCTGCACCGGGCCGAAGGACAAATCGGTTTTGGTCAGGGCATCCAGTGACAGGCGGGGGGCGAACTTGAAGAAGAAGTTGTCGCCGCCGTAACGATCGTCGCCCTTGCTGTCGAAGATGTCGAACACGTCCAGGTAACCGTAGAGATCGAACAGGCCGGAGCGGCCGCCGAATTCCATTTCCAGGTAGGTGGTGTCCTGGGCGCCGAAGGGGATCTTGTTGCCTTCGCTGCGCATCAGGTTGAACTGGAGCCACTTGTAGTCGTTCTTGTGGATGTCGTCGCTGTAGTCGACGGCATAGGCCGCGGGGGCGGCGAGGGCGGTCAGTACGCCGGCGGCGACCAGGTTTTTAAGCATCTTAGCCATCTGTCTGTCTCTTCTTCTCATTATGAAATGACAAGGTTTTCCTTAACCGTCGAGGCAGGAATTCCCGGGGGTGGGGGGAGTCTAGGCGGGTGGAAAAACGGCGCAAGACCGCAAACGATTGCGCCGTTTCAGTTTTGTGACCGTGGTTGCATTCGCCTATTTGGCGGGGGGATGCAGCCGGGTGACCAGGTGGATCAGGAGCAGTACCGGCATGCCGATGGCGGCGGTGCCGATAAAGAAAATGGCATACCCATAAGAGTCCACTACTATGCCGGAGAAGCCGGCGATAAACTTGGGCAGCAGCATCATCACCGAACTGAACAGCGCATATTGGGTGGCGGAGAAGGCCACGTTGGTCAGGCTGGACAGGTAGGTGATAAAGGCGGCGGTGGCGATGCCGGCACTCAGGTTGTCGAGGGAGATGATCAGCGTCAGCAGCAGCACATCGGCCCCCAGCTGGCTCATCAGTGCAAACAGCAGGTTGGTGCTGGCGGCGAGTACGGCGCCCAGCATCAGAATGCGCAGGGTGCCGAAGCTCATCACCAGCAGGCCGCCCACGGCCGCACCCACCAGGGTCATGATGACGCCATAGACCTTGGTGACGGTGGCGATTTCCGACTTGCTGAAGCCCATGTCCACATAGAAGGGGTTGGCCATGACCCCCATCACCACGTCCGAGATGCGGTAGCAGGCGATCAGCGCCAGGATCAGCAGGGCCTGCCAGCCGAAGCGCTGGAAGAACTCGGCGAAGGGCGCCACCACGGCGCTTTGCAGGAAGGCCAGCAGGCCGGCTATCGGCCTGGGGTAGCCCCGGTCGACAAGGGCTTGCTTGTGTTCGGCCTGGGCCTGCTGCTGGGCGGCGAGATCCACCTCGGGCTCGTGCAGCAGCAGGCAGGTGATCACTCCCACCAGCATTAAGCCCATCATGCACAGGTAGGCCACCTTCCAGCCAACGGGATCGTAACCCAGATCCGAGCCGGCCCAGGCGGCGATGGCCAGGGCGCCGGCCCCCGCCATGATCATCGCCAGCCGGTAGCCGGTCATGTAGGCGGCGGCCAGGGCACCCTGCAGCCGTTCCGGTGCGGCCTCGATACGGTAGGCGTCGATCACGATGTCCTGGGTGGCGGAGGCGAAGGCCACCGCCAGGGCGAACAGCGCCAGGCTGACGAGCTGGGTGGTGGGATCGGAAAACGCCATGCCGGCCAAGGCCGCCATGATGGTCAGCTGGGAAAACAGCATCCAGCTGCGCCGCCGGCCCATTTTGCGCGACAGCCAGGGCAGGGGCAGCCGGTCGACCAGTGGGGACCACAGCCATTTCACCCCGTAGGCCAGCGCCACCCAGCTGAAGAAGCCGATACTGGTGCGGCTGACCCCGGCTTCCCGCAGCCAGAACGACAGGGTGCCGAACACCAGCAGCAACGGCAGCCCGGAGGAAAAGCCGAGGGAGAACAGGATAAGGACCCGCCGCTCCAGATAGATGGACAGGTTTTGCTGCAACTGGGTCATGGTCAGGGTTCTGATGGGGTCTCTCCCTGGTCGGCGAGCCGACGTGCTTCCAGCAGGATAATGGGCTGTTGCGGCACATCACGGGCGCGCAGCTGCAGGTTCATGCCGGTGGGAACCGCCGCCATCTGTTGCAGTACCTGTTCGCCGTCGATGACCTTGCCGAACACCGTGTAGCCGGCCTGGCGACCCGCATCCAGGGAGCGGTTGTCGTTCAGGTTGATATAAAACTGGCGGGTGGCGCTGTCGGGATCCTGGGTGCGGGCCATGGCGATGGTGCCGGTCAGGTTGGACAGGCCATTGGCCGATTCGTTGGCCACGGGATCATGGCTGGGCAGCGGGCTGAAGTCGGTCTTAAAGCCGCCACCCTGTACCACGAAGCCGGGGATCAGGCGGTGGAACAGGCTGTTGTTGTAACTGCCGTCGTCCACATAACGCAGGAAGTTGGCGACGGTAAGCGGTGCCGCTTCCTCGTTCAGTTCCACTTCCAGCCGGCCCAGGTTGGTCACCAGCTCGACCCGGGGACCGGCCAGTGCCGGCAGGGCCAGCAGGCCGGTCAGTAACCACAGGATAGCTTTCATATGTTCTCCATTACTGTTTGTTGGCCCGGCCAGGGCGATGAGGACAGAGCGCGTTCCGCCGCCAGGGGGACGCGCCCGTTGTCACTCAGTTGCCGTTGATAAAGTTCTGTACGTCGCGGTCGGCCAGCATGTCCTGCAGCAGCAGCGACAGCTGTTTGTTCAGGGCCTCTTTGACCTTGTCCAGTTCCGGGTGCAGGCGGCCGGGGAATTCTTCCTGGGCGCTGCGGCGATACTGCTTGGTGATGGTGCGACCGTTGCGTTCCAGTGTCAGTTGCATGCGCAGCTGCTGCACCACATCGTAACTGATATGGCCGCGGATCACCCGGGCCAGCACTTCCTGCAGTTCCAGCTCCATGCGCACATTGGCTCCGTGCTCGATAAAGGCGCCCTGGGTGCTCAGGCCCTGGGCCAGCGCCTGCTCCAGCTGGATGCGCAGATTATTGCTGGCGCCGACCACCACCGGAGATTTGTTCAGTTGTTCAATCTGGATGATAAAGTCGTTGGTGCGGCCATCCTTGCTGCTCAAGGAGACCGACTGGCCGCGATAGACGCCGCCGCCGACCTGGGCGGAGGGGCTGATGTCGACGGCGATGGGGTAATAGCTGGCGCAGGCGCTCAGACCCAGGGTCAGGGCGACGGCGGTTAACCATTTCATGGATTTCATCTGGCGGTTTCCTCAAGGGGTTTTAATGGCTCTCAGGATAACGAATTTGCGATTGGATGCCACTACTCGCTGATTGCCGAAAAGCCGTTTCAGTTTTTGATGGTAATCGAGGTGGCGATTGGCCACCAGCAACAGTTCGCCGCTCCGGCGCAGCACCCGCTTGGCATCCACGAACATCTGCCAGGCGATATGATCGGTAATGGCCTGCTGCTGGTGGAAGGGCGGGTTGCACAGCACCAGATCGGCACTGTCCGGCGCCATGCCGTCGAGACAGTTATTGACCATAAAGTGGGCGCGGCTTTCGGCGTCGGGCAGGTTGTGCTGCACGTTAAGTCGGCAACTGGCGATGGCCATGTGGGACTCGTCCACGAAGGTGACCTGGGCTTGCGGGTTGCGCGCCAGGGCCATCAGCCCCAGCACGCCGTTGCCGCAGCCCAGATCGACCATTCTCCCCGGACGGTTGGCGGGCAGGTGTTCCAGCATAAAGCGGGCGCCGATATCCAGGCTGGCGCGCGAGAATACATTGGCGTGGTTATGGATGGTGAAGTCGGTGCCTTCCAGTGGCCAGGCCAGCGGCGGCGGCAGGGGGGAAGGGGCCTTGGCCGGATCCGGGGTGCAGAAGACAAGTCGGGCCTTTTTCCAGGCCAGACTGGTGTGGGTGGGGCCGATGTACTGTTCGAACAGCTTCAGGGTGGAGCTGTGTACGTCCTTGGCCTTGGCGCCGGCGATAACCAGGGTATCGGGCCCCATCACCTGGCTCAGGGCGGCCAACTGGTATTCCAGCATGGCATTGGTCTTGGGCAGCTTGAACAGGACCAGCCCGGGGTTTTCGGGCCAGGCGGAGAGGCTGTTCAGTGGCTGCCAGTCGGGCTCCAGGCCGTTATCGCGGGCGTTGGTCGTCAGTGCCAGCTCCGCTACCCGGGAGTCGGTGACGGTATAGGGCTTGAGGTGGAGCAGCCCCAGGGTGAGGGCGCCGAAGCCGTCGTTGACGATCACCGTCGGGGTTGCCCGGTCCCGTGCCTGTGCGGCCACTTCGTTCATGATATATTCATCGGCCGCGTCCCAGGCTTGCAGGCCGTGCTGGGCGGAGCGGGGGTAGCGGTGCAGTATCAGCTCGCCGCCCTGGGGCAGGGGAAAGTGATGATTCATAACGATGGATGGCCCGAATAGCGAAAAGGGGCATTTTAATGAAGTGCCTTCGTTACCGCCACTCCCGGGGCGGGTTTGGGCGATGGGGACGGGTTCCCGCGAATGAATTCGCGGTGACGGAGCCGGGCGTAGGCCCGAATTGATTCGTGCGGTTGGCGATGGTGGAGGTCATTGAATATGGACTTGTGGGGTAGCCGGCCCGAGTGGATTGAGCTGGCCCAGGGGCGGCTGCTGTGGTGGCCGGATGTTTTTGCCGTCGAGGCAGACGCCTGGCTGCTGCAATTGCAGCGAGAGATCCCCTGGCAGCAACACCGGCTCAGGCTGTTCGGGCGTGAGCTCGACGAACCCCGCCTGTCCTGCTGGATGGGCGAGGCGGCCTACCGTTACTCCGGCCGCAGCCGTCAGCCCTTGCCCTGGCATCCGCTGATAACGGAGATCCGCCGGCGGCTGGAGGCCCTTTGCGAGCAGCCGTTCAACGGGGTGCTGCTTAATCTCTATCGCGATGGTCGGGACAGCATGGGCTGGCATGCGGATGACGAACCCGAGCTGGGTGCCGACCCGGTAATCGCCTCGCTCAGCCTGGGGGCGACGCGCCGTTTTACGTTGCGCCACCGGCAGGGGGAGCGCCGGCAACTGCTGCTGAATCACGGCAGCCTGCTGGTGATGGCCGGTGAAATGCAGCATCATTGGCAGCATGCCTTGCCCAAGGCGGCCGGTGTAACGGAGGCCCGCATCAATCTGACCTTTCGTTACTTGCCGCCCGAGGGGCGTTAGGGGGAGACGTGAAGGGAAACAACATCGTGTCTTGCTCACGCCCCAGGCTTCTCTCCACACACTATTACTCTTAAATTCAGGAGTCGATTATGTCCATACAAGCCACCATCGAACGCAAGGTGCAAGCGGCCTTTGTGCCCGAGCACCTGGAAGTCATCAATGAAAGCTACATGCACCGGGTGGCGCCCGGATCCGAAACCCACTTCAAGCTGGTGGTGGTGAGTGCGCGCTTCGAAGGCCAGCGCCTGCTGGCAAGGCACCGGGCGCTGAATGACCTGCTGGCCGATGAACTGGCGGGGGGCGTTCATGCCCTGGCGCTGCACACCCTGACCCCGTCCGAATGGCAGGCCCGCGGCGGCGTGCCCGACAGCCCCGCCTGCCGTGGCCAGGGCGGCGTGTCGGCCTGACCGCCATGTTACCCGGCCTTGGTTTTTTTGTTACCGCTCCGGCACCGCCGAGCGGTGGCCCGGTGTTTGCGTCTGCGCGAGCAACATACGACTAAGGGCTAATAAATAGCCAAATATCATGGCCTTATTTTTGCTAGCCGCGAGCTGCGGTCATCCGATTTTGCTGAAAGAGGCGGTAATTTTTGGTAATTGCCATGGCAGCCGCAGCGTTAAAAGTGCTAGAATTATGCGCCTTTTATATCGGGCTGGATGTTACCGGACTGTGGTCATGCTGTTGCCAAGACGATAGAGGCAGACCGGTAGCGACTCATCAGCATGTTGTCATGTCTGACATGGCAAGTACCTGTCTTCCCCTAACAAGTAGTGCAAGTGAGTATGATTACAATTAAAAAAGGACTGGACCTCCCTATCTCCGGGGCCCCAGAGCAAGTAATCTACGATGGTCCTGCCATCCAACGTGTTGCTACGCTGGGCGAGGAGTTTGTGGGAATGCGCCCTACCATGTATATCAAGGTAGAGGATCGCGTTAAGAAAGGTCAGGTGATCTTCGAAGACAAGAAGAATCCTGGCGTTAAATTCACAGCTCCCGCCGCCGGTACAGTGGTTGAAATCAATCGCGGCGCCAAGCGTGTACTGCAATCCGTGGTGATTGCCGTCGATGACAGCGAAGAGCAGATTACTTTTTCAAAATACGCTTCCGCCGAACTGTCCAAACTGGAACGTGACACTGTCAGAGAGCAGCTGGTTGAATCCGGCATGTGGACCGCCCTGCGTACCCGCCCTTTCAGCAAGGTGCCGGCCGTAGGTTCTACCCCGCGCTCTATCTTTGTTACGGCCATGGACTCCAACCCCCTGTGCGCCAACGCCGAACTGATCATCAAGGAAAATGCCCAGGCGTTTACCGATGGTCTGCAGGTGCTGAGCCGCCTGACCGATGGCCAGGTACATGTGTGCAAGGGCGAGGGCAGCTTGCCTCAGGCTCAGGCTGACAACATCAAGGAACATGTGTTCATTGGTGTGCATCCCGCCGGTCTTCCGGGCACCCACATTCACTTTATCGATCCCATCGTCCCCGGCAAGGTCGTCTGGTATATCAATTACCAGGACGTTATCGCCTTCGGCAAGCTGTTCACCACCGGTGAACTGTTCACCGATCGCGTGGTCGCCCTGGGTGGCCCCGTGGTACAGAAGCCCCGTTTGCTGCGTACCCGTATCGGCGCCTCCCTGGAAGAGCTGACCGCCGGCGAACTGCAGGATGGTGAAAACCGCATTATTTCGGGCTCGGTGCTGTCCGGCACCAGTGCCAATGGTCCCTACGCCTATCTGGGGCGTTACCATCTGCAGGTATCGGTACTGGCCGAAGGTCGCGAAAAAGAATTTATGGGCTGGCTGGCGCCGGGTGCCAACAAGTTCTCTGTGACTCGTGCCTACCTGAGCCATCTGGCCAAGGGTAAGCTGTTCGACCTGACCACCACCACCAACGGCTCTGCTCGGGCGATGGTTCCCATCGGCAACTACGAGCGCATCATGCCACTGGATATTCTGCCGACTCTGTTGCTGCGTGATCTGCTGTCCGGTGATACCGACAGCGCCCAGATCATGGGCTGCATGGAGCTGGATGAAGAAGATCTGGCGCTCTGTACCTACGTGTGTCCGGGCAAGTACGATTACGGCCAGGTCCTGCGTCAGTGTCTGACCAAGATTGATCTAGAGGGCTAAGTAATGAGCTTGAAACACACTCTTGAAAAGCTCGAACACCATTTCGAGCCGGGTGGTAAATACGAAAAGTTTTACGCCCTGTATGAAGCGGTAGCGACCGTACTTTATACCCCGGGCATGGTAACCCGCAACGCCTCCCATGTGCGCGACAGCATCGATTTGAAGCGCATCATGATCATGGTGTGGCTGGCGACCTTCCCGGCCATGTTCTTCGGTATGTACAACGCCGGCGGCCAGGCCATTGCGGCCCTCACCAGCATGTACAGCCCGGCCGAACTGGCCTCGGTCAT
The DNA here is from genome assembly GCF_041950555.1 of Zobellella sp. DQSA1. Taxonomy (GTDB): domain Bacteria; phylum Pseudomonadota; class Gammaproteobacteria; order Enterobacterales; family Aeromonadaceae; genus Oceanimonas. The sequence continues at coordinate 3,047,540 of NZ_CP169531.1, read as the reverse complement.
CGACGGCAACTGGCGTTACAGCCTGGCCCAGAGCCTGGGGGCAACCCTGGGAGACGGCGCCGGCTGGGGCAGCAATATGCTGCTGGGCGCCATGTACTTCCTGCCCATCTACCTGACCGTGTTCCTGGTCGGTGGCTTCTGGGAAGTGCTGTTCGCGTCCGTGCGCAAGCATGAAGTGAACGAAGGCTTCTTCGTGACCTCCGTGCTGTTCGCCCTGATCGTGCCCGCCACCCTGCCGCTGTGGCAGGCCGCCCTGGGTATCACCTTCGGTGTGGTGATGGCCAAGGAGATCTTCGGTGGTACCGGCAAGAACTTCCTCAACCCGGCCCTGGCCGGTCGTGCCTTCCTGTTCTTCGCCTACCCGGCCGAAATTTCCGGCGACGCGGTCTGGACCGCGGTCGACGGTTTCTCCGGCGCCACCGCCCTGGGCCAGTGGGCCGCAGGTGGTCAGGCCGCGCTGCTGGACGTGAATACCGGTGCGGCTATCAGCTGGATGGATGCCTTTATCGGCAACATGCAGGGCTCCATCGGTGAAGTGTCTACCCTGGCGATCCTGATCGGTGGTTTGTTCATCATTTACCTGGGCATCGCCTCCTGGCGCATCGTCGCCGGTGTGATGATCGGTATGGTGCTGACCGCGACCCTGTTCAACGTCATCGGCTCCGACACCAACGCCATGTTCTCCATGCCCTGGCATTGGCACCTGGTATTGGGCGGCTTTGCCTTCGGTATGATGTTTATGGCGACCGACCCGGTGTCCGCTTCCTTTACCAACAAGGGTAAATGGTGGTACGGCGCCCTGATCGGGGTCATGGTAGTGCTGATCCGCGTGGCCAACCCCGCCTTCCCCGAAGGCATGATGCTGGCCATCCTGTTCGCCAACCTGTTCGCTCCCTTGTTTGACCACTTCGTGGTGCAGGCCAATATCAAACGGAGGCTGGCTCGTGGCTAAGAAAGAAACAATCGGCAGAACCTTTGCCGTGATCGGCGGCTTGTGTCTGGTGTGTTCCATCGTGGTGTCCGTTGCCGCCGTGGGCCTGAAGCCGATTCAGCAGCGCAACCAGGTACTGGATGTGCAGACCAACATCGTCGACGTGGCCGGCCTGGGCCGTGCCAACGTGGCGGAAAACTACGCCCGTTATATCGAAGCCCGTCTGGTGGATCTGGATACCGGCGAGTTCTCCGACCTGCCGGCGGAAGGCTATAACCAGCGTAATGCCACCAAGGACACCTCTGCCAGCATCGCGCTGAGCGGCGGCGAAGATCCGGCCGGCATCCGCCGTCGCGCCAACCTGGCGCCGGTGTACCTGGCCAAGGACGAAAACGGCGAACTGGACAGCATCATCCTGCCGGTACACGGCCAGGGCCTGTGGTCCACCATGTACGCCTTCGTCGCGGTTGCGCCGGACGGCAATACCATCAAGGGCATCACCTACTACGAGCAGGGTGAAACTCCCGGACTCGGCGGTGAAATTGAAAACCCCAACTGGCGTGCCCAGTTCGTCGGCAAGCAGTTGTTCGACGAGCAAGGCCAGCCGGCGCTGCGGGTGGTCAAGGGGGGTGCACCCGAAGGGTCGGAACACGGTGTGGACGGACTGTCCGGCGCCACCCTGACCTCCAACGGTGTTCAATATACCTTTGAATTCTGGATGGGTCCCAAAGGCTTCGGTCCTTTCCTTGCCAAGATTCGTGAAGGAGAGCTGAACAATGGCTGATAAAGCTGAAATGAAAAAGGTGTTGTTCGGACCCGTGTTCGGCAACAACCCCATCGCGCTGCAGGTGCTGGGTGTTTGCTCGGCGCTGGCGGTGACCACCCAGATGCAGACGGCATTTGTTATGTCGCTGGCGGTTATCGCGGTAACGGCGTTTTCGAACCTGTTTATCTCGCTGATCCGCAACCAGATCCCGAACTCGGTACGGATCATCGCCCAGATGGCGATCATCGCTTCCCTGGTTATCGTGGTGGACCAGATCCTCAAGGCGTACGCCTATGACATCTCCAAGCAGCTGTCGGTGTTTGTGGGCCTGATCATCACCAACTGTATCGTAATGGGTCGCGCCGAAGCCTACGCCATGAAGAGCCCGCCCATGATGTCCTTCCTGGACGGCATCGGCAACGGCCTGGGTTACGGCCTGATCCTGCTGGTGGTGGCCACGGTGCGTGAGCTGTTCGGTGCCGGCACCTGGTTCGGTATCGAGATACTGCCGCTGATCAAGAACGGTGGCTGGTATCAGGCCAACGGCATGCTGCTGTTGCCGCCGAGCGCCTTCTTCATCATCGGTGGTTTTATCTGGATACTGCGTACTTTCCGTCCGGAGCAGGTGGAGGCGAAGGAGTAACATGGAACATTTTCTGAGTCTGTTTGTCCGCGCCGTCTTTATCGAGAACCTGGCGTTGGCCTTCTTCCTGGGGATGTGTACCTTCCTGGCGGTGTCCAAGAAGGTAAAAACCTCCTTCGGCCTGGGGGTAGCGGTTATCGTGGTGCTGACCATTTCGGTGCCGGTGAATAACCTCATCTACAACTTCATCCTCAAGGATGGCGCCCTGGCGCCCGGGGTGGATCTGAGCTTCCTGAACTTCATTACCTTTATCGGGGTAATCGCAGCGCTGGTGCAGATCCTGGAGATGACCCTGGACAAGTTTTTCCCTGCGCTTTACAACGCGCTCGGGATCTTCTTGCCACTGATTACCGTGAACTGTGCCATCTTCGGTGGCGTGTCCTTCATGGTGCAGCGGGACTACAACTTCGCCGAGTCCATCGTCTACGGCTTCGGCTCCGGTGTGGGCTGGATGCTGGCGATTGTGGCCCTGGCCGGTTTGCGTGAGAAGATGAAGTATGCGGATGTGCCCGACGGCCTGCGTGGTCTGGGGATCACCTTTATTTCCGCCGGCCTGATGGCCCTCGGCTTCATGTCTTTCTCTGGCATTTCTCTGTAAACCCAGTGACGGAAAAGGAATAATCGATGGAAATCATTCTAGGCGTGGTCATGTTCACCGTGATCGTGCTGGTCCTGGTAAGCATTATCCTGTTTGCCAAGTCCAAGCTGGTCGCGGAAGGGGATGTGACTATCAGCATCAACGACGATCCCGAAAAGGCGATCACCACCGGTGCCGGCGTCAAGCTGCTGGGCGCCCTGGCCGCCAACGGTATCTTCGTGTCTTCTGCCTGTGGTGGCGGTGGCTCCTGCGGCCAGTGCCGGGTTCGTGTACTGGACGGGGGCGGTGAAATCCTGCCCACCGAACTGGATCACATCTCCAAGCGCGAAGCGCGTCACGGCGAACGCCTGTCCTGTCAGGTGAACGTCAAGGGCGACATGAAGATCGAGCTGCCGGAAGAAGTGTTCGGCATCAAGAAGTGGGACTGCGAAGTTATCTCCAACGATAACAAGGCCACCTTCATCAAGGAACTCAAGCTGAAGATCCCCAACGGCGAAAGCGTGCCTTTCCGTGCCGGTGGTTATATTCAGATCGAGGCGCCGCCCCACCACGTCAAGTACAAGGACTTCGACGTGCCCGAGGAATACCGGGAAGACTGGGACAAGTTCAAGATCTTCGATCTGGAGTCCAAGGTAGACGAGGAAACCATCCGCGCCTACTCCATGGCCAACTATCCGGAAGAAGAAGGCATCATCATGCTGAACGTGCGGATCGCAACTCCGCCGCCCAGCAACTGGACCGCCCCTCCCGGCAAGATGTCTTCCTATATCTGGTCGCTGAAGGCCGGTGACAAGGCCACCATTTCCGGTCCCTTCGGCGAGTTCTTCGCCAAGGACACCGACGCCGAAATGGTGTTTATCGGCGGTGGTGCCGGTATGGCCCCGATGCGCTCGCACATCTTCGATCAGCTCAAGCGCCTGGGTTCCAAGCGCAAGATCAGCTTCTGGTACGGTGCCCGTTCCAAGCGCGAGATGTTCTACGTGGAAGACTTCGACGGCCTGCAGGAGCAGTGCGAGAACTTCCAGTGGCATGTGGCCCTCTCCGATCCGCAGCCCGGTGACAACTGGACCGGCTACACCGGCTTTATCCACAACGTGCTGTACGAGAACTACCTGCGGGATCACGATGCGCCCGAGGATTGCGAGTACTACATGTGTGGTCCGCCCGTGATGAATGCCGCGGTGATCAACATGCTCAAAAACCTGGGTGTGGAAGACGACAACATCCTGCTGGATGACTTTGGTGGTTAAACAATAATAGTGGTTAAACACTGATGAAATCTTATGTAACCAAATGGCTGGCCCCCCTGGGGCTGGCCTTTTTATTGGCGGCCTGCAAGCCGTCCGGCCCCGAACAGGCGCAGCTGCACCTGACCGGCAATACCATGGGCACCTACTATTCGGTGAAAGTGGTGGGGGCCGACGAGGGCCGGGCGCGTGAGCTGCAGGCCGAGATCGATCGGCGGCTGGAGCGGGTGAACGACCAGATGTCCACCTACCGTGAAGACTCCGAACTGAGCCGTTTCAATCAGTACCGGGACAGCGCGCCTTTTCCGGTGTCGGCCGATTTTGCCAAGGTGGTCACCGCATCCCTGCAACTGGGGCGGCAGACCGGGAACGCACTGGATGTGACGGTGGGGCCTCTGGTCAACCTGTGGGGCTTTGGCCCTGATGCCCGGCCTACCCGGATCCCGAGCGAAGAGCAGCTTGCCGATGTTCGTGTGCGCACCGGCCTGCAGCACCTGGCGGTGACGGTAGACGCGCAGGGGGAATACCTGAGCAAGGCTATTCCCGAACTCTATGTGGACTTGTCTGCCATCGCCAAGGGCTTTGGCACCGATACGGTGTCCGAGTACCTGGCGGAGGAAGGTTTTCCCAATTACCTGGTGGAAATCGGTGGGGATCTGCGGGTCAGCGGCACCAATGCCCAGGGGCAACCCTGGCGTATTGCGGTGGAAAAACCGGGGCCGGGAATGGGGGCGGTGCAGCAGGTGATTGCGGTGGACAACAATGCCGTGGCCACCTCCGGCGACTACCGCAACTATTACGAGCTGGACGGTGAGCGGTTGTCCCATACCATGGATCCGGTGACCGGAAAGCCCATTACCCACCGGTTGGCGTCGGTGACAGTAGTGCATCCCTCCTGTATGATCGCAGATGGACTGGCCACCGCCCTGACGGTGATGGGCACCGAGCGGGCTCTGGCCTTTGCCGAAGAGCACCGTCTGGCCATCTACCTGCTGACCAAGACCGAGGACGGTTTCCGGGTGGATATGTCCAGTGCCTTCAAAAAGTATTTAAGAGGTTGATATGCTGTATTTCTTCGTTACGTTAGTGGTGTTTGCCCTGGTGATTGCCGCCATGGCCATCGGCTACATCGTTCAGCGTAAAACCATCTCCGGCTCCTGTGGTGGCCTGGGTTCGGTCGGGGTGGAAAAAGCCTGCGATTGCCCCGACCCTTGCGATAACCGCAAGAAAAAAATGGCCAAGGAAGAAGCCCGCCGCAAGATGCTGGAAGAAAACCGCATTATCTAGCTTTAATTCTGAGGCTGGAAGCCTGAAGCACCCCGGTTTGCCTTGAGCGGCAGCGGCGGCGATTCTCCCGCTTCCAGCTTTCAGCCGGACTCTTGGTCACAATTTTTTGTCGATTTTTGATAAGGCGTAAATATCGGCCAAAGGGCACTACTCCTCCGGTACGCCGTAAACCCATCCATGGGGGCTCCGCCGCCCTCCCTGGCGCGGAGGGCCGGCGGAGCGGTGCCCTTTTCCTCCCTATTGCCCCTAGCTGCCTGCTGCCTCTTCTCTGCGTCAAGTCAGACACCCACACTTGTGACCAGGAGTCAGGCTTCCAGCTTCCAGCTTTCCGCGTTAATATCTGGATACTGTTTATTTATCCAGTCAAGCCATGCGCAAGATCATCCACGTCGATATGGACTGCTTTTTTGCCGCGGTGGAAATGCGCGCCCATCCCGAGTGGCGCGATATTCCCCTGGCCATCGGCGGCAGCGCCAGCCGGCGGGGAGTGATCGCCACCTGCAACTACCCGGCCCGGGCCTTCGGGGTGCGTTCGGCCATGGCCAGCCACCAGGCATTGAAGCGCTGTCCCGGGCTCTTGCTGATCCCCGGTAATATGGCCGAGTACAAGGCGGTGTCGCGCCAGATCCGTGAGATATTCGGTCGCTATACCGACCTGGTCGAGCCGCTGTCACTGGATGAGGCGTACCTGGATGTGAGCGACAGCCCCTGGTTCGGCGGCAGTGCTACCCTGATCGCCCAGGATATTCGTCGGGCCATTCGGGACGAGCTGCAGCTGACCGCCTCCGCCGGGGTGGCGCCCAACAAGTTCCTGGCCAAGATTGCCTCGGAAGAAAACAAGCCGGATGGGCTCTTCGTGTTGCCGCCGGAGCGGGTCGAGGCGTTTATCCATCATTTGCCCCTGGCCAGGATCCCCGGTGTCGGGCGCAAGACGGCGGAAAAGCTGGCGGCACTGGGGCTGGAAACTTGCAGCCAGCTGGCGGCGGTGGGGGAGGCCGAGCTGGCACGTCGTTTTGGCAAGTTCGGCCGCCTGCTGTGGCAACGGGCCCGGGGTATAGACGAACGGGCGGTGCAAACGGAATGGGTACGCAAATCGGTCGGCGTCGAGACCACCCTGGCCGAGGATCTTCAGCGGGCCGAGCAGGGGCTGCTGGTGCTGACCAAACTCTGGCCCGAGCTGGTGCGACGGCTGGACAACCGGCCGGTGTGCGGCCTCTGTATCAAGCTGAAGTTCAGCGATTTCGAGCAAACCACCCTGTCCCGGCGCTGCCCGAGGGCGGAACTGCCGTTGGCGTTGCGGCTGTGCGAGCAGGCCTGGGCGCGCGCCCGGGGCCGGGGGATACGGCTGGTGGGGGTGAGTGTCGAGCTGGCGGGTCCGCGGGCCGACGACCGGCAGCTCAGTTTCGAGTGGTAGCGGTTTTCTTGTTCGCTTCGGTCTTTGCCGGTGCCGCCTTGTATTGTGTCGCGTCGGTGTTACCGGGAGACGGCAGCGATTTGGCCGAGGCGGCCCCCAGGTAGCCTGCGCTCAGGGCCAGAAACAGGGCAATAGAGGTACTTCTCATCCCGTACTCCTTGATGGTCAGGGTGACTGAGTGTCCAGCCTAACAGCTTGGATGAAAATGGAAACCATTATTATCGGGGGGGAGGACAGGGATTGTCGTGGCGCCGGACAGCCGGCGTCACCTTATTTTGCGGAATTGAGGTGGTCTTCTTCCACAAACTGCCAACCGTGATTGGCCGAGGGGGGGGCCGCCGGCGGGAGGTTCGATGGGGCTATATTCGAGGTATTCGAGGTATTCGAGGTATTCGAGGGAGACGCTTGCCCCAGCTCGATCGCCGGGCTGTCCCTGCCGTCGTCCGGGTGTGCCGCTCTGGCTACGTCGGCCGGCGTTTCATGCCGGCGATCATTCTGTACTCCGGGTGCCAGCTTGCGGGTTTCATCCAACACTTCCCGGCCAAAAGAGACCATTCGGTTCAGCAGGTTGTCGGCCATGGCCGGTGCCGCCAGCAACGACAACAACAAATAAAAGGGCGCGCTTTTCATGGCTGGTTCCTTTGCTAAGTATTCAGCCATGAGCATAAGCCAAATTGCCCCCGTTGAATACAGGGGGCATGAGGGGCCTGACTGTTGTTGACGTTAGCAGGTCAAGGCGTTCAGGGGATCTGTTTCAGCACCTTTACCAGCAGTTGCCAGAAACGGGACACCGCCTCGATATGCACCCGTTCGTCCGGGGAATGGGCACCCTGGATGGTGGGGCCGAAGGAGACCATGTCCCATTGGGGATACACCGCCTTGAACAGGCCGCATTCCAGGCCGGCATGGATCACCTTGACCGCAGGCTGCACCCCGAACAGGGCTTCGTGGGTGTCGAGCAAGAGCTGCATGATGGCGGAGTCGGGGTCGGGCTGCCAGCCCGGGTAGGCGCCATCGAAGCGGCAGTTGCCACCGGCCAGGCTGAAGGCGGCCGCGGTCATCCCGGCCACCCGATCCCGGCCGTCATCGTGCAGGGAGCGGATCAGGCATTGCACGTAAATCTGCTCGGCTTCGGTTTTGATCACACCGAGATTGGTGGAGGTTTGCACCACCCCGGCCATGGTGCGGCTCATCTCCATGACACCATGAGGGCAGACGAGCAGGGCGGCGACCAGCCGTTGCTGCAGTTCGGCCGTCATGACCCGCGTCGGCAGTTCGGCCGGGGCCAGTTCCAGTTTGATAAAGTCATCGATCCCGGCGAATTCACGGCTGTATTGCCGCCGGCGGTGTTCGAGCAGGGTCTGCAGCCGGTCGGCATCGGCCGCGGGCAGGGTCAGCAGGGCCCAGGCTTCACGGGCGATGGCGTTACGCAGGGTGCCACCGTGTAGCTCGGCCAGTCGCGCCGGGATATGCTGGCCGATATCGTGCAGCAGCTCTGCCAGCAGCTTGTTGGCACTGGCCCGGCCCTGGTGGATGTTGATGCCGGAATGACCGCCGCGCAGGCCGGTAATGGCCAGGCGGAAAGCCTGATGTCCGGTGGGGACGCTGTCGGCCTGGAAGGGCAGGGTAATGTTGGCATCGACCCCGCCGGCACAGCCCATGTAGACGTCGCCGTCCTGCTCCGAGTCGGTATTCAGCAGTATCTCGCCCTGGAGCAGTCCCGGCTCCAGGCCGAAGGCGCCGGTCATGCCGCTTTCTTCGTCTATGGTCAGCAGGACTTCAAGCGGGCCATGCTGCACCTTGTCATCGGCCAGTACCGCCAGGCAGGCGGCCAGGCCGATACCGTTATCGGCACCCAGGGTGGTGCCGCGGGCGCGGACCCAGTCGCCGTCGATCCAGGGCAGGATCGGATCCCGGGTGAAATCATGGTTGGTGGTGGCATTGGCCTGAGGAACCATGTCCATGTGGGCCTGTAATATGACCCCCTTTCGCTGTTCCATTCCCGCGGTGGCGGCCTTGCGGATGATCAGGTTCCCTACCTTGTCCTGCTGCACCGCCAGCCCCTGCTCCTGTGCCCAGTCGGTGATCCACTGGCGCACGGCCGCTTCATGGCCGGAAGGGTGAGGAATACTGCACAGGGTGTCGAAAAACTGCCACAGCAGGGCAGGGGAAAGGCTACGGATTTCGCTCATGAGGTACCTTGCTTCTGACGCCGGTAGGGGAAAGCCGATAGCTTACCCCTCCGCCGCCGTCTTTTTCCATCATTTAACTGCATATGATGATTGTTTCGAATTTTTAATCTAATTAATTTTATTTTATTAGTGTTATAAACTGCTTTTTTGCCAATCTATGCCTTAAACATATTAACTTCGCTCGATAGTTTGAGCCCCAGGCTGGACAGGGTTTCGCCCGCGCTGTCGGTTTCCTGGGTCTTGAGCCGGGCTTCCTCCGCCAGCTCGCTCAGCCGGGCCAGGTTCAGGTTCATCTCGGCGGTGGTTTGCCGCTGTTGTTCGGCGGCGGTGGCAATATGGCTGTTCATGTCGTTGATCAGCACCATGCCTTGGGTGATGGCCGACAGGGCGTCACCGGCCTGGTCGGCGGTGGCCTGGGTATCCCTGGCCCGGTGCATCAGCCCGCTCATGCGCTTGACGGTATCATCGGCCTCGAATTGCAGCCCCTGGATGATGTCCTGAATTTCATCGGTAGAGCTTTGGGTCCGGGTGGCGAGGTTGCGTACTTCGTCGGCGACCACTGCGAAACCGCGGCCCTGTTCACCGGCGCGGGCCGCCTCGATAGCGGCATTCAGCGCCAGCAGGTTGGTCTGTTCGGCGATGGAGCGGATCACCTCCAGCACCTTGCCGATTTCCTGGGTTCGATCGGCCAGCGCACCCAGGCGCTGCTGGGCATCGGTTAACTCGGTGACCAGGCTGGCAGACACCTGGCGGGTATGGGCCATTTTAAGGCTGCCGTCCTGGGCGGCGTCGGCAGAGGCTTTGCTGGCCTGGGCCGCCTGTTCGGCGGAACTGGCCACTTCCTGGCTGGTGGCCAGCATTTCCTGCATGGCCGCCGCCACTTTTTCGGTCTCCAGCGACTGCTGTTCGGACACGTTGCGGTTATAACGCACAATGTCGGACAGGCGGTCGGCGGCGGCATTGACCTCCAGGCTGATGGGGGACAACTGGCGGATGGTGTCCGCCAGGCGCGAGCAGAACTGGTTGAAACTCTGGCTGAGCTGGGTCACTTCATCCTGGCCGTGCTCGTCCAGCCGCCGGCGCAGGTCGGCTTCACCATGGGAGATATCGCGCAGGGCCCGCACCGTCTCTCCCATCGGATTCAGTATGCTGCGGATCAGCGCCACCGCCACCAGCACGGCGATGGCGCCGAGCCCCAGTACCATCATCAGTACCTTGGCGGCGGTGTCTTGCAGTTGGCCGTGTACGTCGTCAATGTAGATGCCGGTGCCGATGATCCAGCCCCAGGGGGCGAACAGCTCCACGTAGGACACCTTTTCCACCGGTTCGCTCAAGCCCGGCTTGGGCCAGAGGTAGTGCACGAAGCCACCGCCGGCCTCGCGTACCTGCTCCACCATCTCGATGAACAGCGCCTTGCCGTCGGGATCCCTGAAGTCGCCGAGATCTTCGCCGTTGAGCCTGGGCTGCATCGGGTGCAGGATCATGCGCGGTTGGCTGTCGTTGATCCAGAAATAGTCATTGTTGCCGTAGCGCAGTTCGGCGATGGCGGCCAGGGCCTGCCGCCGGGCTTCGGCTTCCGGCAGCAATCCCTGTTGCTGTTGCTGGTGATAAAAACCGGTCAGGCTGACCACCGACTGTACCTGGCGCATGGCCTGGGTGCGTTTTTCGTCGACCAGACCCTGATAGAACAGCCACAGCATCAGCAGGGTAACACCCAGGATGCCGATGGAAAGCAGCAGCAAGTTGAGATAAAGCCGTTTGGCGATGGAAAGCGAGCGCAGTAGTTTCACGTCCTTGTACCTCTGTCGATAGCCTCTGCTCCGGGCAGATAATTTCCCATACTAAATCAATGGAAAAGGCTTTACGGCCGGCCGACTGCAAAAGTGGGATCTGCCCGGCTACCCCTTTAGTCTAATGGTGGTCGCCGTGGCGCAGGGGCAATAAAAAGCTGTAGCGCTGGTCAAGAATAGGCGCGATCTCTATAATGCGACCATTGTTTGCTCGTCATTCAGTCTCAAAAGCTAACACCCTAAAGGTTCTTTTATGTCCAACAAATTCGTCGTCACCTGGGATTCATTTCAGCGCGAAGCGCGCAAGTTGGCTCAGCGTCAGCTTCCCGCCAGTCAGTGGAAAGGCATTATTGCGGTTAGCCGCGGTGGCCTGGTACCGGCAGCCATCATGGCCCGGGAGCTGGGTATCCGTCATGTCGATACCCTCTGTATCTCCAGCTACGACCACGACCACCAGCGTGCCGAGCTGCAGGTGCTCAAGCATGTATCCGGGGACGGTGAAGGCTTTTTGATCGTCGATGACCTGGTGGACACCGGCAATACCGCCAGGGTGATCCGCGAGCTCTACCCCAAGGCCAAGTTCATCACCGTTTTTGCCAAGCCGAAGGGCGAGCCGCTGGTCGATGATTTCGAGGTTCGGGTCGGTCAGGATACCTGGATAGAACAACCCTGGGACATGAGCGTAACCTTTGTGCCACCGCTGTGTGAACAAGACAACGCATGATAAGAAACGAAAAGGCTCCTCAGGAGCCTTTTCGTTTCTTATCAGTACATGAGGATTCAACCATGCCGGAGCAAAATCCCACTCTGAGCGAGCGACTGTTCTCACAGGTAGAGCAGGTACAGGAGACGTCCACCATTTCTTTTGCCGGACGCCGGGAGCAGCAGCCGGAGCAGATTGCCCCTTATGTGGACGGCGCTCATCTGCCCGGCTTCTACCGGCTGCAAAAACGGGCCTTCTGGCGCTGGCAAGGCACCGACAGCATTGAAATAGAATCGACTCTGGCACGGATTGCCATGGCCGCCGGCCCTCGTTCCGTGGATCACTGGCTGGATACGGTGTCGGAATACAAGAGTGGGAACTGGGTATTCGAGTGGAGCCAGTTGGGAGCCGATGCCTATCGGGCCGGCATGGCGGTGATGGCCACCGAGCCGGTGCTGGCGCGCCAGCAGTTGCTGGCGGCGGCCCGTTATTTTTCCCTGGCGAGCTATCCCCACCTCAAGGGTGATGTGCTCAGCCTGCAGGCGCAGCTGCTCGCCAACAAGGCCTACCGGCTGGCCGGGCAACTGTTGCCGGTGCCGCTCAAGGAACTGCGCATTCCCTATAACGGCAAAGAGGTACAGGGCTATCTGCATCTGCCTACCCAGGACAAGCCGTCGCCCCTGGTGATCGTCAGTGGCAGCCTGGACAGCCTGCAGCTCGATTTCTGGCGCTTTTATGAGGAATACCTGGCACCGTCGGGGATTGCCATGCTGACGGTGGACATGCCGGGGGTCGGATATTCCTCCCATTGGTCGCTGGTGCAGGACAGCAGCCGGCTGCATCAGGCGGTGCTGGACTATGTACCGCAGATCCCCTGGGTGGACGAACGTCGGGTTGGCGTGCTGGGAGTGCGCATGGGGGGAAATGTGGCGGCGCGGCTGGCCTTCCTCGAGCCCTTCAAGCTGCGCACCGTGGTCAGCATCGCCGGTGCCACCAATCTGTTCTTTACCGACCGTGATCGCTTTATGCAGACCCCGGCCATGCTCAGGGATACCATTGCCAACCGGATGGGGCTGCGCAGCAACGACTGGGAGCAGGTTTATTATCATTGCCAGGGATTTTCCCTTAAAACCCAGGGCCTGATGGGGCACAAGACCACGGTGCCCCTGCTCAGTATCGGCCACAAGCGCGACTTTATCTGTCCGGAGCGGGACATCCAGGCCCTGGCGGCCTCCAGCCGGGGCGGGCAGGCACTGGTGCTGGACAAACTGCCCCTGTTCGAAGTCTATGGCCAGGCCCTGGCGAAGGCGCGGGACTGGTTGCTGACCCATTTATAGTCTCCGGGAAGGCCGGGAGGTCGTTTTTTGTGAGCAGGGTCGCGGCCGGCCTTTACCCTGGGACGAAAAAACGTTACATATAGGCAAGTTACCAGGGAGGCTGCATGACCACAGACAAGGTTACTCATCATAAGTTAGTGCGAAAGTTTGCCGCCATAGGCCCCTATCTGCGGGAGCGTATGTCGAATGAATCCCACTATTTTTTTGACTGCTTGGCCGTCTGTGCCAGCGCCAAGGCGGCGCCGGAAAAGCGCGAGTTCTGGGGCTGGTGGTTGACCCTCACTACCCAGGATAATGAAAATTTCGAGTTTCATTACCAGCTCGGTTTTTATAACGCGGCCGGGCAGTGGCAGCCCCAGGCACTACCGAAAAAGCACGAAGAGGAAGTAGTGCGTACCCTGCGGGATTTTTACGATAAGCTGGGGGTATGCTTGGAAAGTCTTTCACTCGGTATCCGACCTTCCCCCGCCCTGGGAGAAAAGCATCTGCTGAGCGCAGCCTGAGGCCGGCATCGGCGTTACTGCTGTGGCCATGATGATGCATGGCCCGGATTTCCACCTCGTTTTATTATCTGCCGGCGATGCCGGCATTGCTGTTACTAAGGAGCCGCAGGGCGTTCCATGAAAGGCAAAACCATCGTTGTAAAACTGGGCACCAGTGTGCTGACCGGCGGTACCCGCCACCTGGATAGGGCACACATGGTGGAACTGGTGCGCCAGTGCGCCAGCCTGCACCGGGCCGGCCACCAGATCATCGTGGTGACCTCGGCGGCCATTGCCGCCGGTCGTGAGCATCTGGGCTTTCCCGCGCTGGCCGGCACCATGGCCAACAAGCAGATGCTGGCGGCGGTGGGGCAAACCCAACTGATCCAGAGCTGGCAATCGCTGTTCAACATCTACGGCCTGCATGTGGGACAGATACTGCTGACCCGGGCCGATCTGGAAGACCGGGAGCGCTACCTTAATGCCCGCGATACCCTGCGCGCCCTGCTGGATAACCGTATCATCCCGGTGATCAATGAAAACGACGCCGTGGCCACCAACGAGATCAAGGTCGGCGACAACGACAACCTGTCGGCGCGGGCCGCGATCCTGGCCGAGGCGGACCTGCTGATCCTGCTGACCGACCAGAAAGGATTGTTCACCGCCGATCCGCGCCACGATCCCAAGGCGCAGTTGATCGAGGAAGTACAGACCATCGACGACACCCTGCGCAAGCTCGCCGGCGGCAGTATCAGCGGCCTGGGTACCGGCGGCATGGCCACCAAGCTGCAGGCGGCGGACGTAGCCCGCCGGGCCGGCATCGACGTGGTGATCGCCACCGGCCAGGTGCCGGAGGTGATCGGTCGACTGGCCGAAGGCGATCGCATCGGTACCCGTTTCCCGGCCCTGGCCACCCCGCTGGAAAGTCGCAAACGCTGGATCCTGGCCGGACCTCCTCCCCACGGCGAAATCCATATCGATGCGGGTGCGGTCAAGGCGGTCAAGGAAAAGGGCTCCAGCCTGCTGCCCAAGGGCATAGTGCATATTGAAGGGCGCTTTCGCCGGGGCGAAGCCGTGCGCATCGTCAATCCCGAAGGGCGGGAGCTGGCCCGGGGTATCTGTCGTTACGACGCCCTCGACCTGAACCGAATCAAAGGACAACACTCAGAGCAGATTGAATCCCTGTTGGGCTATGGCTACGGCAGCGTGGCCATCCATCGGGACGATCTGGTGCTCTTGTAGGAGAACATATGAACCTGGAACAGATGGGGCAGGCCGCGCGCGCCGCCGCTTACACCCTTGCCGAAACCCCCACCCGGGCCAAGAATGATGCCCTGCTGGCCATGGCCGAAGCGCTCGAGGCCGCCGAAGCCACTATTCTGGCCGCCAATGCCAAGGATCTGGACGCCGCCCGCGCCGCCGGCATCAATGAGGCGATGCTGGACCGGCTGATGCTGAACCCGGCCCGGCTCAGGGCCATTGCCGACGACGTGCGCAGCGTGGTGCGGTTGCCGGATCCGGTGGGCGCCGAGCTGGACTCCCGGGTGCTGGAAAACGGCATGCGGCTGTCGCGCCGGCGGGTGCCGCTCGGCGTGGTGGGGGTGATTTACGAAGCCCGCCCCAACGTCACCATCGACATCGCCGCCCTGTGCCTGAAGACCGGCAATGCCAGTATTCTGCGCGGCGGCCGGGAAACCTTCCACACCAACCAGGAACTGGTCAAGGTGATCCAGCAGGCGTTGGCGGTGAGCCGGCTGCCCGCCGGCTGCGTGCAGTATATCGGTGAGCCGGGGCGGGAGTGGGTCAGCGGTCTGCTCCGGCTCGACAAGTATGTGGACATGATCATCCCTCGCGGCGGCCCCGGCCTGCACCAGCTGTGCAAGGAGCAGTCCACCATACCGGTGATCATCGGCGGCTTCGGCATCAGCCATACCTTCGTGGACGACAGTGCCGATCTGGTGCGCGCCATCGAGGTTATCGACAACGCCAAGACCCACAGGCCCAGCGCCTGCAACGCCCTGGATACCCTGCTGGTACACCGGGCGGTGGCGGCCGAGCTGCTGCCTCGTTTGAGTGCGCGCATGGCGGAGAAAGGGGTCGAGCTGGTGGCCGATGAGGAAGCCCTGGCCCTGCTGCAGTCCGGCGCCGCCAAGGTGCGGCCCGCCGCCGACGGTGATTTCGACACCGAATGGCTGGGCCTGATCCTGGGGGTGAGGCTGGTGGCCGATGTGGACGAGGCGCTGGCACACCTGCGTGATTATAACGCCAGCCATTCCGACGCCATCCTCACCAACAGCTTGGCCAATGCCGAACGTTTTATCAACGGTGCGCCCTCGGCCGCGGTATACGTGAACGCTTCCACCCGCTTTACCGACGGCGCCCAGTTCGGCCTCGGCGCCGAGGTGGCGGTGTCCACCCAGAAGCTGCATGCGCGCGGCCCCATGGGCCTGGAAGAACTGACCAGTTACAAGTGGATTGGCCAGGCGGATTACCTGATCCGCCAGTAACGGCGGCCCCGGCCGGGCCGGGGAGATATTGAGAGGGGGATGTTATGCCATCCAAGCTGTTGGATGCCCTGCTGCTGGCGATGCCGCTGTCGCCGACCCTGGAGTCGTGGCGACAGCACCTTAAATGCCAACTGCCTTACCCGGTGCAGGGAGCACAGACGTTGTTTATCGGCGAACCGCCCCTGGCGATAGTGGCGTTTCAGCACGACAGGGCGGAAGTGCTGCTGCCAGCCATGGAGTGGCGCCACCACGATATCCATACCGCCAAGCCCCGCTCCCTGGGCGTGGTGGAGGCGCGTAGCGGCAGCCTGGAGCAGTTGCTGGCGCTGGTGGAAGAAACGGTGGCACTCCGGCTCAAGTCGTTCCGGGAGTGCAGCAGCTGCGGTAAACTCTGTGCTCCGGAGAGCCTGGGATCGTTGCAGGGGGAGCCGGTGTGCCGGGACTGTATCAAGGGCCGGCGGGTATTGTTTTGAATGCGGGGACTAGGGATTTTATCCTTTCAGTCCCCAGTCCCCAGTCCCCAGTCCCCAGTCCCCAGTCCCCAGTCCCCAGTCCCCAGTCCTTAATCCCTGATTTTAGCCAGCCACAACCGCAGGTACATGCCCGGCAGGGTGGTAAAGCCGGTGGTGGCGTATTTGAGTTCGCCCCGGCTGGCCACCATCAGGGTAGGGGTGGCCTGAATGCCGAGCCGGCGGGCCAGAACGTTGTGCTCGTCGTTGACTACCGCAAAATCGTAGCCGTGGTGGGCCATGTAACCCGCCACCCTGGCATCCGGTCCCGAGGCGATGGCGATGCTGATCAAGGGTTCGCCCACCAGGTTGACCATGGGGGAGACGAAACGGCAGACCCCGCACCAACTGGCCCACAGGTAGATCAACACCGGTTCCTCCTGACTCAGGGCGGCCAGATCCAGTTCCTCTCCCTCCAGGGTGACCAGGGGGCCGAGTACTGCCAGTTCCGTCGGCATATCGCGGCTGCGCCACAGGTCCACCGCCGAGACCACCACTATCAGCAACAGCAGATAGCCGAAAGTCGAGAGCAGTCGCTTTCGCCAAGGGCGGCTCATGGGCGGGCCTCCTCAAGCGCGTCCAGGACCTGGCCGGTGGTCAGCAGCACCTCGAGTTCGCGCCCCCGCGGCAGGCCGGGCCCGAACACCTGGTTGAAGGGAATGCCGGCCCTGTTGTAGGTGCGCAGGTAGTCGGTAATCATCGGGTTGGGACGGGTCCAGTCGCCCCGCATCAGAACGATATCTTCTTGCTGCAGGGCGCCATAAACCGGCTCCCGCAGCAGTACCCCTATCTTGTTGGCCTGGCAGGTGATGCACCAGTCGGCGGTGATGTCTACGAATACCCGTTTGCCTGCCGCCACCTCCTGCTCGATACGGAGCGGATCCAGTGGCTGCCAGACCAGTTCATCCTGGAGCGGGCTGACCCAGCGGGACTGGGTCAGCAAGGCGAAGCTTCCCCCCAGGGCGCCGAGCAGCAGGATGCCGGCGAGGCCGAACAGCAGCCCCCGGGCGCCATAGCGTCGTAGCAGGGACCACAGCGGCAGCAGTACCAGCAGGGCTACCAGGGCCACGGTGACAGGCGTGCCGAGGACAGGAGCCAGCAGCGACAGCAGCCACAGGCTGGTGGCCAGCAGCATCAGTCCGAACAGCCATTTCACCCTGAGCATCCAGGGGCCGGGTTTCGGCAACCATTGTACAAAGCCGGGAAACAGGGCCAGCAGCAGCCAGGGCAAGGCCATGCCCAGCCCTAGACCGGTAAAGATGGCGATCAGTACCAGGGGGGAAGAGGCAAGGGCAACCGCCACCGCGGTGCCCAGGAAGGGGGCGCTGCAGGGCGTGGCGAGCAGGGTGGCGAACATGCCCTGCAGCAGATGGCCGCCGTTGCCACGGCCGGAGCGGGTGGCCAGCCAGGTATTCAGGCCCGAGGGCAGACGCAGTTCGAACAGGCCGAACAGGTTGAGGGAGAACAGCGCGGTAACCAGCAGCATAAAGCCGATAAACGCCGGCTGCTGGAACTGGATGCCCCAGCCAAGTTGAGCGCCGGACCAGGTCAGGGCCAGCATGAAACCGGCCAGCAACCAGAACGACAGCAGGATACCGGCGGCGGACAGCAGCAGCGGGCGGCGCACCTCGGCCCGGGAGCGGTGGCCCAGCAGCAGGCCGTTCAGCTTCAGTCCCAGCACCGGCAGCACGCAGGGCATGATATTGAGCACCAGGCCGCCGATCAGGGCGTAGAACAATACCAGAGGCAGGGAGATCCGGGCGGCGACGGGGAAGAGATAACCGGCTTCGATCTGTCCGGCGAGCTCTTCCGCCAGGCCCTGATCGGTGGCGGTGATCACCACCACCTGCTGGTGCAGATCCAGGTCGGGATCCCAGCTGCCGACCTTGAAGCGGGCTTCCAGGCGCTCGCCTTCGATACTGAGCCGGGGCTGGCTGAAGATGCTGTTGTCCAGCTCATCCACGAACACCGCCGGTTGCTGCCAGCCGCGGGGATTGTGCAGGCTGACCGCCAGCAACTGCTGCTCCTTGTCCCATACCAGTTGCTCCGCCTGCACCAGGCTGGCGGGTCTGGGCACCCGGGATACCGCCTGTTGATAACGGTGATAGAGGGTCTCGTCGGCCAGGGGATCCGGCTCCAGGGGCAACTGGAGGTGGTAATCGGTCAGTACGCAGATGGTGGTACAGCTCGGCAGGGTCAGGGTGGCGTCGAGGAATGTCGGCCGCTCGGCGTCGGCCGGGGTCAGTTGCAGGGGGAAATCCACGTCCTGCTGATAGCCCTGGGTTTCGACCCCGAGCAGGGTGAAACGACTGGGCAGCGGCCATTGCCAGTTGACGTCGAGCAGGTTGTCGGACGCCAGCCAGTCCAGCCGGGGCGCGATGCCGCCTTCACCAGGCGAGCGCCAGTAGGTTTTCCAGTCGTCGGCCAGGCGTACCTGCAACAGGGCTGGATAATAATTGTTGGCGGCATCGAAGGGGCCGGTTTGTACCAGCCGTACCTGTACCGGCGGGTGTTCGGGGGCCTGCAGCCAGCCGGTATCGGCGGCGAGCAGCAGGGGTTGCGGCAAAAGCAGCAGCAACAAGGCAATAATTCTGGTCACTAAAAGTCTCCGGTCGGTTAACGCAAGCTTACAAAAGAGTGGCGTTAACCGCTATTCCCGAAATACACACAGCAGGAGATGCCTTCTTCGGCGGGGGCCGGGGGGAGAGCATGAGGGGCGGGAAAAAGTGTCGACCGGCGGTGGAAGCCAGAACCAGAGTGAAAGCACGAACAACAGACCGAGCAGTACCGGCTCGATTTGGTTCCAGGCTTTGCCCAGCAGCTGTCCGGAGTGCTGGCAGTGGCCTTCGCCGGGAGCGGAAGAGGCAATATCCGCGGCCATGGCCGCGGGGGCGGCCTGGCCGATGCGCTGATTCAGGCACAGGCAGGTGACTACCAGCACCAACAGCAGGGCCAGCCAGGCGGAGTGGCGTTGCATCAGCCGAGGACCAGCCACAGGGCCACGCCCAGCATCAGGGAGCCGGCGATACGGTTCATCAACTGCACCTTGCCCTTTTGCAGCAGCACCCGGCTCAGGGTGCGGCCGCCGCTGGCGTAAAGCAGCAGGCACAGGAATTCGAGCAGCAGGATGATGGACACCAGGGTGATCAGCTGGCCGGTCAGGGGCGCCTGGTTGTTGATAAAAGGCGGCAGCAGGGCGATGAAGAAGGCCCAGCCCTTGGGGTTGGCGATGGCGGTGATAAAGCCCTGGCTTACCAGGGTGGGGATAGGGATATGGCGGGGCCCCGCATCCACCGGGCTCAGGGCCAGCTTGCCCTTGGAGCGCCACAGCTGGATGCCGAGCCAGGCCAGGTAGAGGCCGCCACCGTATTTGAGCAGCAGGAACAGCTGGGGATATTGCAGCATCAGGGCCGCGACCCCGATCACCGCCAGGCAGGCCACCAGGCCCACGCCGGCCAGTTCACCCAGCATCATCCACAGCGCCCGCCGTACCCCCACCGTCATGCCGAGCGACAGGGCCAGGGTCATGCACATGCCGGGGGTGACCGACACGAAGAAAAAAGTGGGAACAAACACCATCAAGATTGGAGCGTTAATAGGACACCTGCCTGTATATTCTTATCGACTGCCCATAATGTACGTCATTTTGGTATAAAGGACAGAGATCAGGCGGTGAAAAGTCCCCAGTCCCTGCAACAATCTAAATAACTGCTCCTAAATGGTGCTACATCGGCCGGGCACCGCACGCAGACACGCCGTGAACCCATCCCTGGGGGCTCCACCGCGCCATCCCTGGCGCGGAGGGTCTGCTTAGCAGCCCCCGGTCGCTGCCGGCAGTGATCTGCTATTCGGAACAGCTATTTAGTCGCTGAAGCGAGGGCTGAATACCAGCCGGCCGGGCACGATGTCCATGGCCACCGGTACCGTCTTCAGCCAGCCGTAGCGGCTGTCGTCGAGCCGGTAGACCGGCTGGTTTTCCAGCACGGCGCGCACCAGCTGCATCATGCCGGCGGAGGCGGCGGCCATGTCACCCTGGTAGCCGAAGGCATCCACCTTGCTCTGCAGCAGGTTGAGATCGCGGATAAAGATGGCGTTCTGCTGGCGGTCGTACACCGGCCGGCCTTCTATCGCCAGGTCGAGCTGGGCGGGGATGCGGGCCACCAGGGCGTTGATGGCGGTTTCGCCCTTGAGGTTCAGGCGCACCACCTGGCGGTTGTCGGGGCCTATCTGCAGGTTCAGGTTGTCGATCCGGGTCTGCACCAGGCCCTGGGTGAAGCGCGGCGCCTGCTCTTCCAGCAGGGTATAGAGGGATCTTTCTATTTCGCTTTCCGCCACGCTGTACTGGCTGACGCCGGCGCAGGCGGTCAGCAGCAGGGAAAAGAGAACAATAACGGGCTTGAACATGGTACATCTCCTGGAAGCACAGGGCCGGCAGTGTAAGCCCGACCGGCCGTTAAATCAGCCGGCAGGCGATGTCTGTCAGGCAACTATTGGCGCAGCAGCCGATCCAGCTGATTGGCGAAGGCCTGGCGGTCGGCGGGGCTCAGGCTCGGCGGGCCGCCGGTCTGAACTCCGCTGGCGCGCATCGTATCCATAAAATCGCGCATGGTGACCTTGGCCCGGATGGTGCCCTTGTCGAACCGTTCACCGCGCGGGCTCAGCACATGCGCGTCTTTCTCCAGCGCTTCGGCGGCCAGCGGAATGTCGGCGGTGATCAGAATATCCCCGGCGGCGAGCCGGGCCACGATTTCGTTGTCGGCCACATCGAATCCCTTGGGCACCTGCAGCTGCTTTATCAGTGTCGAGCCGGGCAGGGGCAGGGGCAGGGGGTGATTGGCGACCATGGTCAGCGGGGTTTGGGTTCGCTCGGCGGCGCGAAACAGAATATCGCGAATCACCTTGGGGCAGGCATCCGCATCGACCCAGATTTGCATCAGTTACGCCGTCCCAGTGCCTGCTTGCGGTCGATGGCGTCTTTCAGCTCATAGGGATCGACCACCACCCCGGTGGCATCGGGGGTGGGGAAGACCGCCACCATCAGTTCGTCTTCTTCCATGCCGGGCACCCAGCGTGCCAGCCAGACCTTGAGGCTGATCGCTTCGGGCTTGCACTGGCTCCAGTCGTCTACCGCCCAGTCCTTGGCATAATCCGCATGGGGCCAGACCGGGATGCAGTCTTCATCGTCGTCCGAGGTCAGCATCATGCAGCCGTGCTCGTCGGTGAGAATCCAGATTTCTTCGTGTTCGCACACCCGGGCCACGAAATGGTTGAAGCGTTCATCATCCCGCATGGTCTGGGCGGCGGCCTTGTCGGCGGCGGTAAGGGTATAGCTCATGGTGCTGTCTCGTCCGGTGTTTTTCCTGCATGTTCACACCCGGAGGCCCATGTTGTCCAGCTTAAAGCGGCGGCCCTGGCCGAATTTGCTCCAGGCCTTCTCATGAAAGAAGTAGGCGACGGTGTTGACCATGGGTTCGACCAGGGCGATGAGCCCGCCGACCAGCAGGTCGCCGGACAGCAGGTAGGCCACGGTAAAGGCGACGGTAAAGTGCACAACGGCAAAGGTGATGGTCTTGTACATGATGTCATTCTCCGACTGGGATATGGTTTAAATGATAATGGTTATCACTTTATTATCCAGCGGTTCTTAATTATCAGACTCATCGGCAATTCCTATCAAACAATTGGCCTTGCAGGCCAATCGGACGTTTACAGCCGGCCCTTGCTCGGGATAGATTGAATTCAGTCTTTTTCGATAAAAACGAGCCTCCGGCTCAGCACAGCAATCAGGGTTACCCATGCATTTTCAAACCGACGATATCCGCATCAATGAAATCAAAGAACTGCTGCCGCCGATAGCGGTGCTGGAGAAGTACCCGGCTACCGATACCGCCTCGACCACGGTATTCGAATCCCGCCAGGCCATTCACCGCATTCTCACCGGCGAGGACGATCGACTGCTGGTGGTGATAGGGCCTTGCTCTATTCACGATCCGGCGGCGGCGGTGGAATACGGCAAGCGGCTCAAGCCGCTGCGTGACCAGTATGGCGACCGGCTCGAAATCGTGATGCGGGTCTATTTCGAGAAGCCGCGCACCACCGTCGGCTGGAAGGGCCTGATCAACGACCCTTACCTGGACAACAGCTTCCAGATCAACAACGGCTTGCGCATCGGCCGCAAGCTGCTGCTGGATCTCAACGATCTGGGCCTGCCCACCGCCAGTGAATTCCTCGACATGATCACCCCCCAGTACCTGGCGGATCTGATGAGCTGGGGCGCCATCGGTGCGCGTACCACCGAATCCCAGGTGCACCGGGAGCTGGCCTCTGGCCTGTCCTGTCCGGTGGGCTTCAAGAACGGCACCGACGGCACCATCAAGGTGGCGGTGGATGCCATCGGTGCCGCCAGCGCCTCGCACCATTTCCTGTCGGTGACCAAGTTCGGTCATTCCGCTATCGTTGCCACCGCCGGCAACCCGGACTGCCACATCATACTGCGGGGCGGCAAGGAGCCGAACTACAGCGCCGAGCATGTGGCGGCGGTGTGTGAAGGGCTGGACAAGGCCGGCCTGCCGCAGAAGCTGATGATCGATTTCAGCCATGCCAACAGCAGCAAGCAGTACCAGCGTCAGATGGTGGTGTGCGAGGACGTGTGCGCGCAGCTGGCCGCGGGCCAGCAGGCCATCATGGGGGTGATGGTCGAAAGCCATCTGGTGGCAGGGCGCCAGGATCTGGAAGAGGGCCGGGAACTGACCTTCGGCCAGAGCATTACCGACGCCTGCATCGGCTGGGAAGACACCGAGGCCTTGCTGGCTCAACTGGCGGAAGCGGTCACCGCCCGGCGCCAGGCCTGAGCCGATAGTTGCACATTAAAAAAGGAGCCGAAAGGCTCCTTTTTGCTATCAGGCCAGAGGTAGGCGCAATGCCTCACCCCTCACGTATTTATTTCACTTCTGTGAATTCCAAAATTGTGATGTACTGAATTGGATATTTTGAGCTCTTCTCACAATATTCATCGCGACTGAGCACCATTGTTCATCTATATAGATATCGAAATACAATGTTATTTGCTACTGGATTGAAGCTTTAGAGAACAGTTTGCCAGGACCTGTGCCATTCTTCGGATTAAATTGATTACTGTGTCCAGGCATAGAGCATTTCTACACTTTAGGCCTTTACGGGCGGCCAGCGAAGCTTCCCGCGGCCGACGCGTAAAGCTTCCACCAATCTGGTATTACCCGGCAGCCGACCGGAGAACAGGCTGGGCTTTGGATCAATCGCCGGGTTCTTGAATGCGGCAACCCGCTGATACTCTGGTGTTGCCAGCCATGTCCGTCCGTCGCCTTCATCGGTAACGATCCGATAAAGGCCTGCAGGAGGCGAATCCGCGCTGTCGAGAAGACGCTTGTAGTGTTCGATCGACCACTTCTGAATGCCACCACTGAGTGCCTCGGTTCGGAACCGTGCCCATAGCGCCGCAGTCTCGGGCGTCGGCCAGTCACCAGCATCGGTATAGGCCGTGATCTCGTCGGATTCGAGCCAGGCCCGCATCTCGGCGGGCGTTACGAAGACAGGGTTGGTGTCTTCGATCGCCGCCATCGCCGCTCGGCGTGAAGGAAGACCCGCGCGGATCAACATTGACATCATGAACTGGGGGACGCCGGTTTCGAGTGCCGCTGCGGCTCCGCCCGCCACTATCTCCGGTAACCAGCCGAGAGACATACGTCGGGTGCGGACAGCTTCCAACGCCCAGACCAATCGGTAGGTGAAGGCCTCTTCGACCGCCCGCATGTTCTGTGGCCCGATCTTCGCGACATCCTCGCCAGAGACCCAACTGCGCAGGATGGCTTTCCAATTCGCCGGCAGTGTGTTCGCCTTGTCAGGTATGAAAGGCCGCATGAACAGCAGGCGTTCGCCGAGACTACCGAGGGCATTGGCTAGTTCGTCAATGTCGCCGCTCAGGGCAGCGGCGTCGGCTCGGTCGAGGAGTTCGGCCAGCTCATCGGCCATGGTGTCAATGGTCAGGCCAGCTTCAAGCCCGACACCCATAGCGAAATGTCCGCGTCGAGCCTCCGCTGTGGTGCTCTTCCAGATAAGATCGGCACGCGCCTCGAACACTCTCTTGTGCAATGGGGCGACGTCCTCATCCTCGCGGGCGATCTGCCGGGCCCAAAGCGATCCTTTGAGAGCCTCATCCAAGAGCTTCGGTAGGTCGGTGCGATCAGCATCGAGCGCTTCAATCAGACCGAACACGGTGGCATCGAGGCGTTCGACGATCTGTGCAAGCGGTTCTTCTTCAATGGTCTCCTCATCATCATCGCCGCCGCCTTCGTCGTCGCCATCAGCATCGTATTCTACACCGGCAGCCAGATGCTCGGCGACAGCGGTCTCTTCCTCAGGCGATTGCCAGGCTTCACGCGAGTTGGCGAGATATTCCCAGGCGTCATCGCGATCCAGGACGCCTTCGCGGGACAGTCGCTCGAGGATTTCCGCGACGATCTGGATGAGGCCGCTCTTCAGCGTGCGAGCCTTGGCGGAGGCGACCAGCTCTCGCCACTCCCTCTTTCGCCATTTGATCTGGTCGAACATCACATGGACGATGAGGCCTTCGACGTCCACAAAGGCGCGCCCGGCGCGGCCGGCGACGTTCGCGAACTCCTCGCCTGTGATCTTATCTCCTTTGCGAACCAGATAGGGCACCAGCATTACCGCAGCGTTGAGATTGAGGCCCTGCGATAGCGTCGGCGATGCGACGATGACCTTCAGCACACCTTCGAACAGCAGGGCCTCCAGCTCACGCAGGAACGGGCTTGGCAGCCGGCCATGGTGTATGGCCACACCCACCTTCAGGCAGGCGACGGCGGGATGGTCTTCACCCAGCCACTCCCTGCCGACTTCCATGGCGCGGGCAATCGGCACCTTATCCTCCAGCAGCGAATCCAGATAGCCGCGCCTGCAAAGATCCACAACCTGCTTGCCGAAGCTCTCGACCCAATTCGCCTGGGTAGAGAAGATCAGGGTCCGCTTGCCCTGGCTTGCAAATTCCCATGCTGCGAACAGGGCGAGATGCGAATTCTTGCGCGGATAAGGCTTCTTCTCTCTCCCCCGTGCAGGTTTCTGCACGACGAATTTGTCGAGGAAAGGACCATCATCGTCGAGGTCGAGCCGAAGAAGCGCGTCCGTGCCCCGCCAAGTGAGCGCGCCGAACCGCTGCCGCGTGGGACGCCAGTCGGAACGCACCGGCTCCCCGGGTTCATCGGAACGTATCCACGCTGTGAGATCGTCGAGTTCATCGCCGCTTGGCAGTATGGCGGAGAGACAGACGATCCGCCGTTCGCTCGCGTCCGCTCGCCGAAGCAGGCGTTGCACCAACGTTTCGTAGCGGATCTCACGCTCGCTCGGGCCAATTATGTGGCCTTCGTCAAGAACGATAAGGCCGACATCGTCGATCAGAGTTGGGTCGCTTCGCAGCGCGAAATCGAGCTTCTCGGGTGTTGCGATGATAATCTCACGGGTACGAAGCGTGTCTTCATCGCCAGCCGAAAGGCCGCTGGCCCCGTAAAGGGAGGAGACGCTGAAGCCGAGGGGCGCGAATGTCTTTCTGAAGGTTCTCTCGGTCTGCGCCGACAGGGCGCGCAGCGGTGTGACAATCAGGACCCGGCGCGTCGACGACAGGGTCATCAGTGCGGCGATCTCGGCGACACGCGTCTTGCCGGCGCTGGTCGGCAAGGCGACGACAAGGTCATCCGTGACATCGGTGGAACGCTGTGCTGCTTCGCGCTGCGATGGCCATAGCTCGACCTCGGAAGTCTTGCGCGCATAGAGTGACGAGATGAACAGCCGGCGCAGGTCCGGATATATTTCCTCCGTTCCTTCCGGCGGTTCGGTCGGCAGATTCTGGTGCAGAGAATGCTGCCACAGGTCGTCGATCAGGTGGCGACACAGGTTTGAGATCCACCATAGTGGAACGTTCCCCGCATTGTCCGCCAGGCTGATCGCGGTCGTGAGCAGAGCTTGTGCAGCTTCAACTGGCCCTGATTCGCCAGTCTCGAGTGCGAAATCAAAATGGGCCAAGGCTCGGCAGATCGTCGTGTTGAGGATGGTTGACAGCACCTCATCGACATCGGGCTCTTCACCTTGCAACTTCTCGACGATCCGCTCATCCTGGTAGGCTTCGTCCTGCAACCACTCGCGAACGAAGCCGCGTAATTGATCAAGATCGCGCAAAATCAGGTGCTGGATCGTCGTTTCGCCGGGCGAAGTGTTGAGATCATCCGCAATCTCGTTGAAGAGCGAATAGGCAACGGCTGAGAAGCCGGCGAGGTGATAGGCTGCGGCCGCTATGGTGCGACGAAAGCCACGATCAGGCGACTCCGGATCACCGTTGCGAACCAGGGCTTCGAAAGCGTTGGCGGCACGCTCGAACGCCTTACTGGTCAGCTCCGAACTGCCTGCCTGAGCACGCAGGGCCATTGCGCCCCGAAGTAGGGCGAAGCCGTGTTCGGCAAGATCAGTTTCGATCGTCGCGCCGAGCGGCGGCGCATTCGGTGGCAGCACACCGTTTTCGCGCATCAGTGACCATGCCGCGCCGCGATAGAGGAGGCGTCCAAGGATGCCATCGACGGTCGCAGTCGTCAGGAAGGTGGTCAGCTCGTCAATCGTTTCCAAGGTCTTGCGCATCCTCATACATGGCTGCAATGAACTCCTGATGATCTTCGACGTGGATGTTTACGACGTACTGATCTCGATTGGAGTCTGTTGCCTCAAGGTCCTGTTTCAACGAAGCGTGTGGACCGTTGCCCGACACGGTGAAAAGCATGTGGTCGATGCGATCCGCGCGGAGGGACTTCAGGCCCACTTCGTCGCGAAGGCTGCGGCCCAGTGTGTTGTCGTCTGGGTCGTTGCTCTCCAACAGACGGTTGGCGACAAACAGCAGAGAGTCGGGCGTGCAGCGGCCGTTGTCGCGGTTGAGCACCTTGCGAGCGCTCTTGACAGTAGTCTTACCGAGTACCTTGTTGCTCTTGGCTTCGCCTTTCAGGAGCCAGAGCTTTTCGTCCTTGCCGCCATATCCGGCGCCGATGAAATCGTCGCCGCGCATCGCCATGTTGCGCCCGTCCTTATAACGGAGACGGCGCACTGGGACGCGCAGGCCGATCTCTTCCTCAACCAGCTCAGTTGCTAGAATTTCGCCGAGATCACCTGACCGGCCCTTGGGCGTCAGGGGCATCGCCTCGCTAAGGATCTTGGCTGCGACCTTGTAGCCGAGCCGATCCACATCCTCGGCAATACGTTCCAGCCGGTCGTAATGCGAGCGGATCGTCTCCGCCAAGTCATCGTGGATTTCGTCGCGGCCACCATCCTTCTCGACATAAATCCAGTAATGCTTGCGCTTGTCCCTTTCCTTTGTGGACTCGCACCACCGCTCATATAGCCCCATAGTCTTTCTTCCCTGTTGAATCAGTTCCTGTTCTGATTACGGTCATAGCATTTTTACCTGCAGTGGGAGAAAAGGATCAAGCTAATTGGGCTCTTTTTGTGGTTGCCATGGGGCTGTTGCTGGCCAATCATGGCAGGTAACAGCTTAGAAAAGGACATCTAAAACGACACCACAGTGCGATGCACATCATCCCCTCAATGGGTAATTTGCTTATGCCGGTACGGAGCATCCCCAAGAACTACAGAAACGTCACCGGGCTGGCCGCCCACAGTAAGGCCGTTGGCAAGGTGATGTTCGAGTCAACGCTGGAGCGTGACTTCCTTTCCCTGCTGGAGTTCGACCGGGCGGTCGAGAGTTTCGAGGTGCAACCTGTCCGGCTGAACTGGCTGGATGACAAGGGAAAGGTCAGGTCTTATACGCCGGACGTACTGGTGCACTACCAGGACGGATGCCGGATACCGACGCTTTGGGAGGTGAAATACCGGGACGATCTCCGCGCACACTGGCTCGAGTACAGACCCAAGTTCAGAGCTGCGGTGCGGTACACCAGGGAGCGGAGATGGCGGTTCAGGCTGGTGACGGAACAGGAGATCCGCGGGGTGCGGCTGGACAATGCCAAGTTTCTGTTGCCCATCCTGAGACGCGGTTGTCCCGACTCCGGTGACGTCTATTCTGTCCTGGATAGTTTGCGGCTATCAGGCAGTTCCACCCCGGCCCATCTGTTGGCTTCGCTCAGCGCGGACGAGCAGGAAAGAGCTCGTCTGTTGCCGGTGCTTTGGTATCTGGTGGCGGCAGGACAGGTGGGGACGGACCCCGGAGAAAAGCTGACGATGGTGAGCAGGATATGGAGTGCTGACGCATGAGCCGGAGAAAGCTGCTGGACCTAAGTCCGGGCAAGGCCGTTGCCTTCAATGACCATCCTTACCGTATTGTGGAGGTGCTTTCGCTCACCGAGGTTCAACTGGTGGATGAGACGACCAGGGAGACCCTGACTGTGCCTGTGTCTGATCTGGCGGTGCCGGAGAAAACCAAACAGGCAAGGCCGGATATCAGCACGGTGGACGAGAAATCCTGGGCGCTGGCCAAGTCCAGGCTGGAGATACTCAAACCGCTGCTAAACCGACCTTCCCGGACCCGTGCCGAGGTGGCTGCCGTTGCCGCGAAACACTCGCTGCACGTCAATACCCTCTATGTCTGGCTTCGGGCTTATGAAGGCAGCGGTCTGCTTTCGTCCCTTCTGCCCAAAGGCCGCAGTGATAAGGGGCAGGGAAGGATAAACGAAGAGGTGGAGGAGCTGATCCGGGAGGCTATTGCGGCCGTGTATCTCACCAGGCAGCGCAAGTCCCAGCGGAAGGTGTGCGATGAAGTCCGACGCCGTTGCCTGGAGAGGGGGGAGTCTCCGCCACACGACAACACTGTCAGGAACCGTATCAGGGCCCTGTCGGGAGAGCTGGTGGTCGCCAGGCGCTTGGGGCGCAAGGCCGCGGATCTTGATTACCGGCCCCACGAAGGCCAATTCCCTGGGGCTGACTGGCCCCTGTCCGTGGTGCAGATAGACCACACCAAGATAGATATCATATTGGTGGACGACCATTACCGAAGGCCGGTCGGCCGGCCCTGGATCACTCTGGCGTTTGACGTGTTCAGCCGCGTCGTGACCGGCTTCTACGTTTCCTTTGATCCGCCGAGCGCCATGTCGGTAGGCCTTTGTCTGGTGCATTCCTTCCTGTCCAAGGAACGCTGGCTGTCAGGGCACGACGTCAGGAGCGACTGGCCCGTGTGGGGGCTGCCTGCGAAGATCCATGCCGACAACGCCAAGGAATTCAGGGGGGAGATGCTGCAGCGAGCCTGTGAGGAATACGGCATCGATCTTGAGTGGAGGCCCGTGGGTCGTCCCCAGTTCGGAGCCCACATTGAAAGGGCCCTGGGTACGCTCTCAAAGGAGATCCACGAGCTGCCTGGAACCACCTTCTCCAACACCAGGGAGAGGGGAAGTTACGACTCCGAAGGAAAAGCTGCACTGACGTTGACGGAATTCGAAACCTGGCTGACTACTTACATCGTTGACGTCTACCATCAGAAGAGGCATTCCTCACTGGGTGCCAGCCCTATGGCCGTCTATCAAAAGGGCATCTTTGGCGATGATAACAACCCTGGTTCCGGGCTGCCCGCCAAGGTGGCAGACGAGGACCGGCTGAGACTGGATCTGATGCCGTTTGAACTGCGTACCGTGCAGGATTACGGAGTCGTCATCGACGAGATCCATTATTATCACGACGTATTGAGAAGGTGGATTAACGCTCCTGATCCGGCCGAGTCAAGACGCAAGCGCAAGTTCATGTTCAGGCGGGATCCAAGGGACGTCAGCATCGTCTGGTTCTACGATCCCGAGCTGCAGAGCTACTACCCGATTCCTTATCGCGACACTTCACATCCCGCGATCAGCGTATGGGAACTGCGCGAAGCCAGGAAGGCTGTTCAGGCCGAGGGCAGAAAGGATATCAATGAGAGGGCTATTTTCGATGCTTATGAGCGGATGCGGGAGATAGAGCTCAAGGCAGTGGAGAAAACCAAATCGGCAAGGAGGGCTGCCCAGCGGCGGCGGTTACATGGCTCCGCCGAGCGGCCGGTGGCAGGCGTTCAGGATGTACCGATCCCTCCCATAGGATTCGGGCAAGAGCCAGAAATCCTGCCGTTCGATGAAATGGACGATATGGCATGAACGATCTCGAGCATCTCAACGATGGGGCCAGAACCCTGCTTGCGCTGCCGGACGGGGATCGCATCCTGAAGATCCGCTCCGAACGCTGGATAGGCTATTCCAGGGCCAAGTCCATACTGGCCAGACTGGAGGAGTTGGCCGCCTATCCCCGCACGCACCGCATGCCCAATCTGCTGCTGGTCGGCGACACCAACAACGGCAAGACCATGCTGGCAAGGCGCTTCGTCCAGGCCTATCCGGCCCGGGACAATCCCGCCGGCGACAACGTCCTGGCTCCCGTGATCCTGGTTCAGGCACCGCCGGTGCCCGACGAGGGACGATTCTACAACGCCATACTGGAGTTGCTCTTCGCCCCCTACCGGCCGAGTGAAAGGGTGGACAAGAAGCAGTTTCAGGTGATGAAGCTGCTGCGCTACGTGGAGCTCAAGGTGCTGGTTATCGATGAGATACACCACATCCTTGCCGGCAACCTCAACAGACAGAGGGCTTTTCTGAACGTCCTGAAGTACCTAGGGAACGAACTGCAGATAAGTATTGTCGGCGTCGGAACCAGGGACGCCTTCAGGGCCATACAGACGGATCCCCAGCTTGCCAACCGGTTCGAGCCCATTGTCCTGCCGAGATGGGAGCCGGACAACGATTTCCTGCGGCTGCTGGCGAGTTTCGAGCGGATGCTCCCCCTGCGCAACCCTTCCCGGCTGCACGGTGCCGAGCTTTCTGCGCGGCTGTTTGCCATGAGCGAAGGTTACATTGGCGAGCTGTCCCGGGTGCTGACCGAAGCGGCGGTCCACGCCGTGCTGAGCGGCAGGGAGCGGATCGACCTCAAGACCCTGGACGACATCGGCTGGACACCGCCGTCCGAGCGTAAGCGCCGTATCGACAGGATATATTGACATGCTTTCGGGAACCCTGTGGCCGGCCCATCCCAAACCCCAGCCCGGGGAGTGTCTTTCGTCCTGGCTGGTGAGATGCGGTCATCACAACGGCCTCAAGGTCCAGACCTTCTGTGACCGGGTGTTCGGCAAGGAGCACCAAGTCTGGAACAGGGATGTTGATCGTCTGGCACCGCTCTGGCTTCTGCAGGTTATCACGGCGGGAACAGGCGCCTCCCGCCACTTGGCTGACAACACCACCATGAAGCTGTTCGAGGGCCGGCTGTTCGAGCACCGCAACAAGGGGGGGCAACTGCGCTGGGTGCTGCTGCTTGGGCAATACCACCGCCTGCACCGAGGGTTCGGCATGCAGTACTGCCCGCTCTGCCTAAGGGAGGACAGCGAGCCGTATTACCGTCTTTCCTGGCGGCTGGCGTTTTACACTTTCTGCCCCTATCATCAGACCCTGCTGCTGGACCGGTGTCACGCCTGCGGCGCCCCGGTCGTATTCCACCGCATCGAGCTTGGCCGGCCGGGACGGTATGACACGTCCGGCCTGGATGAGTGCTGGCAGTGCCAGACTAGGCTGGGTGACTTCCAGCCTCTGCCCCTGGACAGATGGCATCAGGGGGTGTTCCAGCGCTGGGAGCGTTGGCTGAGGGCGGTGGACCGCCAGTTCGTGAACTCCGGGCGTATTGATTACGGATGCATGGCGCGTCTGCACGAGATTTGCCGCCGGATAGTCTCGGAACACAAGTTTGCCGACCTGCAGCGCAGCCTCTGCCTTCGCAGCGGACAACCGGTGCTGCCGCTGAGCGTGAGCCGGCGGCCGTTTGAGCACAGGGCACTGCCTGAGCGGCACTACGTGCTGGGACTGGCGTGGTGGCTGATCTATCGGCAGCTGCGTAACAGGTGAATATGCTTGCCAACCCCCCTCTAACCTGGCAACCTGGTGCTAGTTAAACTTGGCGGTAAAAATATGACTACATTTGTTGATTTGTTCTGTGGTGGCGGCTTTGGAGCGCGAGGGGCGGTTATGGGCGGTGGAAGGCCTCTTTTGGGACTCGATGCCTGGGATTTGGCTACCCAGACATACAAGGCCAACTTCCCTGAGGCTGATGTTATTACCGAACGTATCGAGAATGTAGACATAGCCGGTCTTGGTGAAAAATATCGTCCGGATGTATTGCTGACTTCACCCGAATGTACTTCCCATTCTATAGCGCGTGGAGCAAAGCCAGGCTCGGAAAGAAGCCGGGAAACGGCGATGGGGATAGTACCGTGGATCGAGGCTATGGAGCCCCGCTGGGTCATTGTGGAAAACGTAAACCGCATGAAGAAATGGCAGCGGCACAATGAGCTGGTGGGAACTATAGAGCAATTCGGTTATACGGTGAGTGACCTGTATCTTAACTCGGCTGATTTTGGCGGTGCCCAGGCCAGGAAACGGATGTTTCTTGTATGTGACAGAGAGGGCTCTCAAGTCACTGCTGAACAATTGATCGCCGTAATGGATCGGGAACCCAGGGCTGCACGGGATATCATCGACTGGAACGGTGCCTACCGGGCCAGCCCCCTTTACAGGAATGGGAGGGCACAGGCCACTTTGCAGAGGGCGGAAAGAGCGATGGCCGCTCTTGGTCGTGGTGTCCCCTTCATTATTGTCTATTATGGCTCTGACTACGCTGGCGGCTGGCAGACAGTCGACGTGCCATTGCGCACGGTTACCACAATTGACCGCTTTGGGCTTGTGACCTGGAACGGGGATACCCCTTATCTGAGAATGCTGCAGCCGGCAGAGCTGTTGCGGGCGATGGGAGCGGGAAGGGGGCATGAACTCCCTTACGGCAGCCGCAGGGAAAAGGTCAAACTCTGCGGGAATGGTGTCTGCTCTGATGTTATGGTTGCAATATTCCTCTGGATTCAGATGCAGCAAGGCGAACTTCAGGTACAGGTTGTTGATCAATAAAGAACTAGGAATGATGGATCTGGTTGTTGATCAGATCTACAGTGGAAGCCGTAACGGCAATCACTCGGATGAAGTCTTGCCCAAGCTGCTTGGCGTTGATAACGGTGCCGGTTTCTTCCGTGATACCAAGTTTCTCGGATTGGCTGTACCTGGTGCGAAAGGGATGACCGCAGATGAAGACCTTACCGCAGTATGGCGGACAACGTCAAATGGGGTAAGGTTTCAGAATTACCGCTCCATTTTTACAATATTGAATGTAGCAGTGGTCAGTAGAAAATGGATAGAGGATGCCCAAAACGGCAATGCACGTACATCCAGCCATGCACCTAAGGAATGGCTGGAATGGGTTCAAAGGCGTAGATATTTACCTCTTATCTGTGAATCAGGAAAGACAATTCGGACCCCCAAAGAACAAACCGATTTAACCAAAGAAGAAAAGAAAATCATATCCTATATCCATGGCAGATATAAGGATAAACATAATGCCTATAAGTTTGAAGTGATTGCTGCAGAGATAGTCTCTCTTGCCATGCCTGACGCTCGTAATATAATAGTTACCCGTCCATGGCGTGATGGTGGAAGAGATGCGGTTGGGAAGTATCTTATCGGCAGCGAAAATAGTGGAATAGAAGTGGACTTCGCAATGGAGGCCAAATGTTATGCAATAAACCATGGCGTTGGTGTCAAAGCGGTGTCAAGGCTCATTTCACGACTTCTGCACAGACAGTTCGGGATCCTGGTTACCACATCTTATGTTGGACAGCAGGCATACAGAGAATTAGTACAGGATGGGCATCCGGTAGTTATTCTCTGCGCAGTAGACATCGCCAAACTTCTCATTTCAAAAATTGGGCAGCTTGAGCAGATTAAGATATGGATAGAAAGCTGTGAATATTCAAGCTAAAATACCATCACTTAGACTTGGATGCCGTCATTGGCTTGGACAAATAGAAATGATGTATTTTTATCGGTGATAATCTATCTTGCCAGCCTCGTGAGGCTGCCAAAGCTAACTCACAGTGAAGATCGCTGCTATCGCTGGCTTTAGCATCGAAATCAAGGATGCAGTATGTTCCATTGCTCGTTCCATGAGCCTTCATATATGAGGGAAGTTGATGTTCTATCCCTCTATACAGATCTTGCGAATGAGCCAATTTGAATTCAGCGCATACCTTCATTAAGCCACAATTCTTAATAAAACCGAGGAACAGAAAGTCAAGGTTGCCAACACCTGAGGATGCTTCCGGAATTACCTCGATGGATGCAATGAAAAATTGGTCTGAAAGAAGAGCGTGTATTATTCCGTGAAGATCAGTTTCTTTCTTAGGTCTGCGATTTTTTATTTTTCTGTTGTTATAATTAATGTCAAAAAAAATATCCCTGCTAGGCATAGCATCAATTTTATCTTGCAGCATTGCCAGACCAGAATGAACTCGGGCAACGAAGTCCGATTCCTTTTCGTATTCTTTCGTAGGAAGTAAAGATTGCTCTCTGGCCCAGCGAATCAAATTATTGGGGGCTGGAATCGGGTTGATATTCATTGTTTTGCGAATGCTCGGTCCCTGAAATCCCCTTGGTCCCAATAAAAATGTCAGCCGGTCAGGCTCCCAAGATGCTATAAAGGTAGTATTGTTTGGTAGCTTTTTAAAGAACGATTCATCAACCTTTAATACATGTTGATTCCGCTGAAAAATCAATTCACCATTGATGAATCCAAGATTAAAGAAAAACCCCTTGTCTGCGATACGGAATATACAAAATTTGTATTTTGGAAAAACCTGCTCACTTAACCATATATCAACACTCCCAGTTGACCGGAGAAGGGCCTCAGCCGTAAGTCGCCCGCCTGCATTTTCATCTATATATAATTCAGTTGACATATTCCACTTTATTTTAAAGAAATCATACGTTGTACTGCATTTACACATGCAGTAGTATCTTTATTAATCTCATGTTCCCAAAACCTTATAACCGTCCACCCTAAACTTTTAAGTTTTTCATTAACAAGTTTATCTCTCTTGATATTTTTTTCAAGTTTTTGAACCCAGAACTCAGTCCGGGTTTTGGGCGTTTGGAAATGTTCAGGGCATTTGTGCCAAAAACAACCATCAACGAAGATAGCTATCTTCTGCCTGGGAAAAGTTATGTCTGGTCGTCCTGGTAAGGATGAACTAAGTCTGTAGCGCAGTCCTTTTCTCCAAAGGGCTTTACGAAGCAGTACCTCAGGGGTTGTGTTTTTACCCCTGATCCTCGACATGCAGTACTTTCTCTGCTTTTCATTTAGAACGTCAGTCATATTACATCATCGTATATCCAGGACGGCTAAGCTGGTTACTTAGCCAATGTGTTAGGTCTCTGGATATTTGCTCTCTCATTTTTGTTATATTTGCCAGTTTCAACTTGCTTTTTACTAGCTCATGTTCAGGAATTGAAAACATGACTCTTGAGTTAAACATCAATCTTTTGTGAGAGTTTTGAGTATCGGATATGGAGTCTGAGAAATCACAGCTTGACCAAAGGAATCCAATATTTTTATAAATACTATTCAATTCTTCGATCTGTTTTTTGTTTAATGATGTCATATCAACCAAGATTCCGGCACAGAATTTTTTCCATTCTGCCTTGTTTTGTGCATGATCACATGGTGGAGTGATATCGACGACGATACATTCAGAATTTTCTATGCACTGTTTTATAACCTCTCTATGTTCGCTGTGAGAATTTTCAATAGGAGATATAAAAGTGTTGATTATTAATCTCTCTCCCAATACATCTTCTTTTTGCTTGACTATATTTAACTCAGTTCCTGGAACGACCTGATGACATTCAGCTAATGACTCAAGGTAGCTATTATAAGCATATAAAGTTCCGGGGCCGGAGTTGTTCTGGGAGTTGTCAAAATGAAGGAACTTATTCATTTTCCTTTTCCACTCTTTAATGTCACTCCAGCCATTTTCATTTGAGTATTGGCAGATATCACATGTTTCATCCATATCACTAGTAACACGATCCAGTAACTGACTGTTCAGTATTCTGTACAGGGCATTACGAGCATTACTTGGTGTAATGGACTTCCCTGCTTCTGCTTTTGCAAGCTCGTACAATGCTTTGCCAACACGTTGTTCGAATCGCGCATCATACTTACCTAGTGACTGTAAATCTATTATTGTTTGGCTGACTGCTTCTGAAACGGAATTCTCCCAGAGAAATAAGGATCTTATTGCGCCATTTTGAATTGAAGCTGTTTCTACATCTGTTGTAAGATTTTTTTTCTGTTCTATTGTCATATCTGAATAGGGAAGGACTTCATTGTGATCATCTTTTCCTCCTGAAGTAAACTTACTCTTATCCAGAATATTTAGAGCATATGGACGCTTGTCTTTTGGTAGTTCCTTTATCAGATGTTGAAATAATTCTTGAGGGTAGTTTTTCCACATCTCAACATCTGCCCAAGTTGACCATGCAATCATTAGCCAAGGACCATTGTTATCTGGCAATAAATTTTCAAGGAAAGTGGCAGCCTTGTCGTAATCTTTTTTAGATGGTGACTGCATGCCTGTAAGATTTATATCTTGAATTACAATTTTTACTCGTTCAACCGGAATTCTACCTTTTTCTCTTTGATCTATAAGATGTTGCTCATCAGCCAAGAAAAATAGATTTGGAATGCATATATTTCTTAGTGCTTCTGAGATTGGACGACCATCTTCTTCTTTATCATCAATAATTAATGTTGTTCCATTAGAGCGCATAATAATTTTTATCCTCGTTCAAAGGCTGAAGACCATTGCAATACAAGCGCCTGAAGTGACAGCGGGGCATTCTATTGCTCCCTGATGCGGAAAGGCCAATCTTCCATTGTGGCTCTTCATTGCCATATCGCTGTAATAAAGGCCAATTCCCATACCATCAGTTTTTCTGGAGAAAAAAGGCTGAACAAGATCTATAGAGTCATCAATCATTCCTGGCCCACTATCTGCCACTACAATTGCTGGCCCCTCTAGTTCATGACTAGGTCCTATCCATATATACTTCGGGGAAATGTCATCAGAGTCAACCCAATAAATAGAATTATCTAGAAGGTTAACCAATGCAGTTGTCAGCATTCTTCTGATTCCTTTGATATAGAAATCAAGACTCTTTGAGTTTTCAAAACCATTCAAGAGTTGTATACCGTGCCTTTTAAAGCGTCTTTCTTGCGTAAGAAGAACATATTCCACAAGCTTGGATGCACTAAGTACTTCCATTTGCTTAGTATTTACCATGTACATAGCCCCTCTGAGAAGTGAGACCAACTCAGTAGACATTTCCTTTATTTGAACCAAGCTTGTTTCCTCTTCAATTGCTTGATGGAGATTTCGGACGCCTCGTTCTAATTCGTGGAAGACGGTTACAAGTCCTAGCCCTGCTCCAGCAGCAGACATTAATACATCCCTTGTCTCTTTGTATGCTATTGTGACCTGCTTTACCATGGGGTGAAGAGGTTTGTACTCTTCCTTCTCAAGAACAGTTGTTTTCAGAGTTGCCAGTAATTCCTCTATGGTTTTTTTTCTTGGTTTTTCAGTCTTAACTGTATTCCCTACTGGCAATTCCAAAACTGCTTTTAAATGTCTCTTATCCTTGTTACGTTCTGCTTCAAATTGAGCCAAAATACAGAGCATTGCATATACCAACTCTGTGTACGCCTCATTCTCTACAAATCCTTCTCTGTTTGTTTTTTCCATTAGAGCGGGGCTATCCTCTAAATTAAGGTGCAGTGTGCCAAGCAATTGTCTGCTACCCAATTTTCTGGTTGGTCCCTGTATGCGTCTATGGTCCAGATGAAGCCAGTCGTCACCAGGTTCTCCATAGTTGTATACACGAAGGCCATCTCGATATACTCTAATTCCACCTTGTTGCCTTAGGTAATCTATAAGTCCTTTGTTTTCATCATGCTGATATCGTTCGTATATCTCTTTGTCAAAGTCAAAACCAAATATTGTTCCCTCCAAAGGACCAATGTTAAGGCCTGGCTGATCTTGCGTGCCTGGGCCCATCAGCGGCTTTTGGGATCTTTTTTTCCTGTCCTTCATACTAATCCCATCTTCCGGAGGAGATTTTTTGAAAAACTCAAAAGCTGTTAATTTATTTACAATTTCACTTCTGTTAGATATAAGTCCAGGGTAGTCTGACTTCATCGCATTAAATGGAGTGAAGTGATATTCATAGCTTAATCCATCGTCATTTAATTTGAAGTCAAATCTAAAAAGAGCCTGTGAAATTGCTAACTCTGGTGAAAACAGGTCAGATAGCCATCCCTTCTCTGGACATAATTCAAAGTTCACCTTGAATTCATCCTCTGGTTGGTGTTCTGTTGGGATACTGTCTGGCGTATTGTTTGTTAATTGTGGTGGTGTCATGGATGTTATAGAACGATATAGCCTCCGAATATCACCTCTTTTCCATTCTTGTCTCAGGTTTGAAATTGTAATTTTCGTTCCAGTTTTTTCTCCTGTAAAAACAATAGGATCCCTTTCTACTATATCGATCTCTGCTTGATCTAAATATTCGTTTCTAAGGAATTCATCCCAATCTATACTAACAACTACCTCTTTGCAGCCTTGGCTGCGAGTTATCATTAAAATGCTTCGTCCAAGTCTATGCACCGCAAAACGTCCAACGCCTTTTTCTCCTACCGGGAGTCGTCCTTTCTGTGTTCTAATCCCTCGATTCCTGGCATCGGCCTTGTGACTGTTGGCAGGCTCAAGCCAAACATTGACGATAGTTTCCAAGTCCATTCCATTGCCATCGTCTTCAACTTCAATACTACCATTTGTGGTGTCGATGTCATTAAGTTGGAGATTAATTTTGTTTGCATCTGCATCATAAGAGTTTTTAACCAACTCAAATAATGCAAGTGTATGATTTTTAATTAACTGATCACCGAGAAGAACCATTATTCTGGCTTTTGGCCTGAATATATATGATGATGAGGTGGAACTGTCATTCCTAAACGTATGTTTATCATTCATTTGTGTCACCTTTTAGTTACACCTTCGGGTTTAATTTTATTTTTGTGGATATAGCGATTGAGTAACTACCCTTGGTTGACCAAGTATGTTTCATTGGGGTGATTTTTATTGATAATTTATTTTTTTTAATGATATTTACCCATACTCCTCTATTATGTGACAAGTCCATAAGGAGAATGTTTAAGTTCATATCTGAAACCGCTCTATAGTTATTATCCATAATCAAAGCTATTGTGAATTTTTCATTATCCCTCTGTTGAAACTCAATCAAGGAATACCAGATACCTTGGTGGTGAATATCGGCAATGATCACCCGACGGCGGGTACGGGTATTCGAATCCAGATAGGACCACTGTCTTTTACCGGCCGGCTTGGTCAGGGGGATAAATTCAATCAGCGGATCCGGCTCCCGGAGCCTAGCGGAGAATTCCGGCTGTCTGTCCAGCTCATCGATGGCTGCGACAAAGGTCTCGAAGCTGGCCGGCAGGGCCTTTCTGCGCTGATGGTGCGTGACCACCTTGCCGGTTCCGACGGCCGAACCGTTGTTCTCGCCGGCTCCGGTCCCCAGCTCTCCGGACACGGCTGTCTGCACCGGTATCAGCCGGCTGGCGTAGCGACATTCGCTTTTGGGCGGTTTCTCGGCTTTCCTGCCGGCGATGGCGTCAAAGCGGGAGGACGGCAGGGGGATGATTTCGGTGGAACACTGCTTGTTCGGCTCGCCTCTGTTTTGCAGATCCTTTCCCTGGTATTCCTCTGAGCGGATCTTGCCGGGTCCGAACGCCGGCTTTTTCTCTGCGTCGGGGAGATCGGTTCCGGCAGGGGCGCGCGTGTTGTCGTTGTCCCTGTCTATCACCAGACAATCGAACGGGAAAGGGGCGCTGCAGCGGGTCAGGGACAGCACCAGATGCCGCCAGCTGCCGTCGTCAGACTGGATGCGCTTGCACCTGGCCTGCAGTGTGGTGCGGTCGGAGAACGGAAACTCCGTCTCCAGCTGCAGGGGTTCGTTGTTGAGGGAATGGCGCATCATGCTGTCGTGCGGCAGGGTTGCCCCGGTCCAGGCCTCCTTGGAGGCGAGTATCCTGGCTAGCACCCAGGCGTCGTCGTCTGTGAAATGTTGCCTCAATCCTATAACGAATTTGCTTTGCCCGGGAAGCGTTCCAGTCCTTTTGAGGCTGATAACCGAAGCTATGTCATGTTTCAGGGCGCCGGAAAACACGGTATGGGCAAGATCGGTCGAAACAAGATAGTAAAAACGGAGCAATTCGGTCATGGGGATCAGCAGTCCCAGGGGATCGTCGTTCCAGGTGACGGCCATCAGCCGGGTTTTGCCGTTGCCGACACCAAACCGGTAAAACCGGGGGCTGACGAGCCAGCCGCTGCCAACCCGGTGGTTGGCGGTGACAACCCGGGTCGTGCCGGGACTGACAAGCAGATCCTGGAATGTCTCCTCCCTGCCGGCGTAATGAGATTGGCAGATGCCATCCTTCCAGAGTGAGCCGATGCACAGCAGCGGCAGCTGGCCCGTGCCGACCAGCACTGTGGTCTGCTCCTGGGCGTTTATCGCCCGGACCGAGGCAGGATCGGTATCAGAGAGGGAGGAGGGAGTCCGGAGCGGACTGAGCAGGACCTGGATGGCCGGTTCGGAGGGAACGTAGGGATTTCTTTCGATGCCCCCGAACCAGTCTATCCGCCAGCAGCGGCCATCCGAGGGGAACTCCTTGATCCTTGGAATCCTCGTGATGGCCATGGTCGTAACTCCTGGCGGTACATCAATGTAATGTCGGGTACAAAATAGTTATGTTCAGTCCTTTTTAATTTTGTAACCCACAACTTCCACACCCTGGGCCTGCAGATCCGCATGGTAGGAGGAGCGGACAAAGGGGCCACAGGCCGCGTGGCTAAAGCCGATGCTGTCGGCTACGGCTTTCAGCTCGTCGAACTCGGCGGGCGGCACATAGCGTTTCACCGGCAGGTGGTGGCGGCTGGGCTGCAGGTACTGGCCCAGGGTCAGCATGGTGACGTTGTGCTCGCGCAGATCCTTGAGCACTTCCACGATTTCCTCGTTGGTCTCGCCCAGTCCCATCATCAGGCCGGACTTGGTGGCTACCTGGGGGTGCATTTCCTTGAACCGGCGCAGCAGCTCCAGGGACCACTTGTAGTCGGCGCCGGGGCGGGCGACCCGGTACAGGCGCGGGGCGGTTTCCAGGTTGTGGTTGAACACGTCCGGCGGGGTGTCCTTGAGGAGCTCGAGGGCGGTGTCCATGCGGCCGCGGAAGTCCGGGGTCAGGATCTCGATCCTGGTGTTGGGGCTCTGCTCACGGATGGCGCGGATGCAGTCGGCGAAGTGCTGGGCGCCGCCGTCACGCAGATCGTCCCGGTCTACCGAGGTGATCACCACGTACTTCAGGCCCAGCTCCTTGATGGTCTTGGCCAGCTTGGCCGGCTCTTCCGGATCCGGCGCCAGCGGGCGGCCGTGGGCCACGTCGCAAAAGGGGCAGCGGCGGGTACAGATGGCACCCAGGATCATGAAGGTGGCGGTGCCGTGGTTGAAGCACTCGGGCAGGTTGGGGCAGGAAGCCTCCTCGCATACCGAATGGAGCTTGTTCTCGCGCATGATGTTCTTGAGCCCCTGTATGCGCTGGTTGCTGGGAGGAAGCTTGATCTTCATCCACTCCGGCTTGCGCAGCACTTCCTCTTCCGCCTCCGGCATGTACTTGACCGGGATCAGGGCCATCTTGTCGGCGTCACGCAATTTTACGCCGGGCTCGACGCGTACAGGTTTGCTCATAATTTCATTTTCTCTGTGGTGTAGTAGAGATGTTGGTAGCCAAGCTGTTCCGCCAGCAAGGGTACCAGCCGGGATTGGGCTTCTTCAAGGCTTTGTGGACCACCGAGGGCGCAGCACTGGGTCATGGCCATGCCCGCGTAGCCGCAGGGGTTGATACGCAGGAAGGGGTTCAGGTCCATATTGACGTTCAGCGCCAGGCCATGGAAAGAGCAGCCGCGGCGTACGCGCAGGCCGAGGGAGGCGATTTTGCTGGCGCCGACATAGACGCCGGGGGCATCGGGTTTGGCATGTGCTTCAATCTGGTATTGGGCCAGCAAGGTGACGATGGAGCTTTCCATGGCGGTGACCAGGTTGCGCACGCCCAGTTTCTTGCGGCGCACGTCCAGCAGCAGATAGAGTACCAACTGGCCCGGACCGTGGTAGGTGACCTGGCCGCCCCGATCGGTCTGCACCAGGGGGATATCGCCCGGGTTCAGGATATGCTCCGGCTTGCCGGCCTGCCCCTGGGTAAAGACCGGCAGGTGTTCTACCAGCCAGAATTCATCTTCGGTGTGTTCATCCC
This sequence comes from Zobellella sp. DQSA1, assembly GCF_041950555.1. Classification (GTDB taxonomy): domain Bacteria; phylum Pseudomonadota; class Gammaproteobacteria; order Enterobacterales; family Aeromonadaceae; genus Oceanimonas. The sequence goes on along the minus strand of NZ_CP169531.1, from coordinate 3,004,776 downwards.
GTCGATCGGTAAACAGTTGCATGGTATGCCAGACATGCTCGTAGGAGGCCTGTCCCCAGTGTCTGACGGTGAGATGATCCTGCTGCATACCGATGCCCTAGAGTACGTACTTGACCAAGTCCAGCTTGCCCAGTTCCTGATACAGCAGCTCTACCTGTTCCTTGTTGTGAACCGTTACCTGCACGGTCACCGCATGGTAATTGCCCTTGCTGCTGGGGCGGACCTGAGGGCTGTAATCGCCCGGAGCGTGTTGTTGCAGTACTTCGACGATCATATCCGGCAGGCGGCTGTCGGCCAGGCCCAGTACCTTGAACGGGAAACGGCAGGGAAATTCGAGTAACTCATCAAATTTGGTATTCATGGCAACCTTTGCAACGTGCGGTATTCGGTGGCAGATGGAAATTTTTTCCATAACCTGTGTCGCATTTTTATCATAAAACCGGCTAACCTGAAACCGACAAGTTGCAGGGGGATTAATGGCGGACTCAAAACGAACAACGGGGGCCAGGGCCCCCGTTGTCGGATTAGCTGAACAGTCCCTGGACCAACAGCTTGATATAGTCGATCAGGCGGCTGAACAGCCCGCCCTGCTCGATATCTTCCAGCGCCACCAGCGGCAGGGTGATGACGTCTTCACCGGCCAGCTTCAGATGCAGGGTACCCACCGGCTCACCCTTGACCAGCGGCGCCTTCAGCGCCTTGTCGAGGGTAAAGTCGGCCTGCAGGTTCTGGGCCTGACCGCGGGGGATGGTTACCGCCACGGCCTTGTCTACCCCCAGGGCGACGTTGTTCTTGTCACCCATCCAGATACGTTGATCGATAAGCTTGGTGCCGGCCTGGTACGGGGTCAGAGTCTGATAGAAACGGAAGCCGTAGGTCAGCAGTTTCTTGCTTTCGGCGGCCCGCACCCGCTCGTTGGCGGCCCCCATCACCACGGCGATCAGGCGCATGTCGTCCTTGGTGGCGGAAGACACCAGATTGTAACCCACCTGGCTGACGTGGCCGGTCTTGATACCGTCCACAGTCAGCGACTGATCCCACAGCAGGGAGTTGCGGTTGTGCTGGGTGATGCCGTTGAAGGTAAAGGATTTTTCGGCATAGATGGCGTATTCCTCCGGCACGTCGCGGATCAGGGCCTGAGCCAGCAGCGCCATGTCGTAGGCGGTGGTAACCATCTCATCGCTGTGCAGGCCATGGGGGGTCACGAAGTGGCTGTCCTTCATGCCTAAGCGGGCGGCCCAGGAGTTCATCAGGTCGGCAAAGGAATTTACGCTGCCGGCCAGGTGCTCGGCCACGGCGATGGTGGCGTCGTTGCCGGACTGGATGATGATGCCCCGGTTCAGGTCGTCGATGCTGACCTGGCGGCCGACTTCCAGAAACATCACCGAGGAGCCGGGAAAGTTCTGGGCCCAGGCGGCTTCGCTCACGGTTACCATGTCTTCCCGCTTGACCTTACCTTCCTGCAGCGCCTGGCCCAGGATATAGGAGGTCATCATCTTGGTCAGGCTGGCCGGCGGCAGTTGCTCATCGGCCTGCTGGGAAACCAATACCTGGCCACTGGCGTAATCCATCAGCACATAGGACTTGGCGGCGATGGCCGGCGGCTCCGGGATCATCGGCGCCGTGGTCTGTGCCTGGGTGGAAAAGGACACAAAGGCGGCGAGCAATAAGGAGGGGATAGTATTAACCATGCGCATAACGTCTGTCTGGTCCCTGTTCAAATGGGCAGTAACTGCCGGTTTAAGGTGTAAATAAGGCGGTTTAGTTCAAAAAATAAGCCTGGGAATAGCCATCGGCTATCAGGCGGGCCAGGGTAGCTTCGGTCCTGCTGGCTGGAATAGGTCCCATTTGTAGCCGATACCATTCCGACTGGCGCTCGACCCGGGCGGGAAAACCATACTCCTTGCTCAGGCGGGCGGCAAGCTCCTTGGCCGTATCGGCGGAGCGGGTGGCCAGCAACTGGATGTGTTTGCCCCCCAGGGAGTCTGTCAACCGGGTTTCCTTGCCGCTGGGAGCCACCCTGATCAACTCCACCTTCACCGGCGCCGTGCCGGTTTCCAGCATGCCGAGCTTGTAGGCGGCGGCATAGGACAGGTCGATCACCCGACCGCCATGAAAGGGCCCCCGATCGTTGACCCGTACCACCACCTGCTTGCCATTGCCGGTGTTGGTGACCCGCACGAAGGACGGCAGCGGCAGGTGCTTGTGGGCGGCGGTCATGGTGTACATGTCGTATACCTCGCCATTGGAGGTATGGTAGCCGTGGAACTTGGAACCGTACCAGGATGCCATGCCTTCGTCCTTGTAGTTTTCCACATCCCGCCAGACCACATAATCCTGGCCCCAGACGTTGTAGTCACGGTTGCCCTGACGGCTGTAGGGCTCGTAACGGGGCACCGCATCCTTGATGTGGTCCAGGTTGGGTGGGGCCGTGGGCGCCTTGTCCTGGCGCATGGCGTAACGGCCACCGGCGGTTTCCTTTTCCCAGGCGGCGTCCTTGTCTGCTTGATGCTCCGGCTGGCTGCCGCAAGCCGCAAGCCAAAGGGCTGCCAGGGGCAATACACGTTTAGTGAGAGTGTTCATAAGCCTGCTTGATTTGCTCACTGAGTTGATACACGGCCATGGCATATAATGGACTGCGATTATAGCGGGTAATGACGTAAAAGTTATGTCTTACCACCCAATATTCGGGGCCTTCGAGGCCATCCAGCTTGATAAGCTTCACCGGCGTGCCTGCATCCAGCTCCTGCTCCACCATGACGCCGGCGGCGGCCAGTTCGGCCCAGGTCTTGTCGATCTCCAGGGCCGGGCTCAGCAGTGCCTCGGCGGCGTCGGCGTTGGTGACCCTGGCCGGATAGGCGACATCTCCGCCCCATTGCCAGCGGTGTTCATGGAAATAGTTGGCCACGCTGCCGATGGCATCGGTGGCTTCGAACAGATTTATCTGGCCGTCATCGTTGAAGTCGACGGCGTAATGACGATAGCTGGAGGAGATAAACTGGCCCATGCCCATGGCACCGGCATAGGAGCCCTTGGGTTCATCCAGCGGCCAGCCCTGCTCCTTGGCCAATTGCAGATAATGACCGAATTCGGAGCGGAAGAAAGGGCCCCGGGGTGGGTAATGGAAACCGAGAGTATAGAGGGCGTCCAGTACCTTGTGGGTGCCCATGTGGGCACCGTAGAAGGTTTCTACCCCGATGATGGCGGTGATGATCTGGGCCGGTACCTGCAGTTCCTGCTCGGCCCGGGCCAGCAGCTCCTGATGCTGATGCCAGAATTCCACGCCCTGTTGCAGCCGTTTTTCAGTCAGGAAGATGGGGCGGTACTGGTGCCAGGGTTTGGCTTCGGCCGGCCGGGTCATGGCATCGATGATACCTTGCTGATAATTGGCCTGGGCCATGGCCTGGTGCAGTTCGGCGATGGGCAGCTCGAACTTGCCGGCCAGTTCGTCCAGCCATTGCTGTTGTTCACCGTTGGGCTCGCTGGCCTGGATGGAAGACGTCAGGAGGACGGCCGCAGAAAAAAGGGCAAGGCGCATTCGGTAATCCTTTTATTTCGCCAACAGGCGCTTATGGGTATGAACTGACATGAGAATGCCAAATCCGGCCATCAGTGTCACCATGGAGGTACCGCCGTAACTGATTAATGGCAGCGGTACTCCCACCACCGGCAGCAGGCCACTGACCATGCCGATATTGACAAATACATAGACAAAAAAAGTCAGGGTCAGGGCTCCACCCAGCAGGCGGGAGAAGGCGCCCTGGGCCTGGACCGAGATATAGAGGCCGCGGCCGATGATAAAGAGGTACAGCAGCATCAGCAGGCTGACCCCGACCAGGCCGAATTCCTCGCTCAGCACCGCGAAAATAAAGTCGGTGTGCCGCTCGGGCAGAAACTCCAGTTGGGACTGGGTGCCCTGCAGCCAGCCCTTGCCCCAGAGGCCGCCGGAGCCGATGGCGATTTTTGACTGGATAATATGATAACCGGCGCCGAGGGGATCGCTCTCGGGGTTGAGCAGGGTCAGAACCCGTCGCTTCTGGTAGTCGTGCATCAGGAAGAACCACAGTGCCGGCAGAAAGGCGGCCACCATTGCCACTGCCGCCAGAATTAGCCGCCAGGACATGCCTGCCAGGAAGATGATGAAAAAGCCGGAAGCGGCCACCAGCAGGGAAGTGCCCAGATCCGGCTGTTTGGCGATCAGCAGGGTGGGGAAAATGACCAGGCCCAGGGCCAGGAACAGGTGCAGCAGGTTGGGGGGCAGTGGGTAGCGGCTGATGTAGGCGGCTATCATCATCGGCATCACCAGCTTCATGATTTCCGACGGCTGGAAACGGAAAGAACCTACCTCCAGCCAGCGCTGGGCGCCCTTGCCGATGTCGCCGATCAGCAATACCAGCACCAGCAGCACCACCCCCAGGACGAATACCGGTGGCGCCCAGCGGGCATAGAAACTGGGGGGCAACTGGGCCAGTACCATCATCACCACCAGGGACAGGCCGATGCGCATGCCTTGACGGGTAACGGAGTCGAGATCTTCGCCGCTGGCGGAGTACAGGATGGCCATACTGGCGCCCAGCAGGATCAGCAGGGCCAGCAGCAACGGCCAGTCCAGGTGCAACAGCTCCCACAGCGGGCGTTGACGGCGATGTTTATTCATCTTCGCTGGATTCCTCGGTTTGCCCCAGGGCGGGCAGCATATAGAGATCGAGCAGGGCCCGGGCCACCGGCGCGGCGTTGGAGCTGCCGCCGCCGGCGTTTTCCAGTACCACCGACACCACGACTTCCGGGTTCTCGTAAGGGGCGAAGGCCACGAACAGGGCGTTGTCGCGCAGGTGCTCCCTGGTGCTGTCATGATCGTATTGCTGATTTTCCGCCAGACTGAACACCTGGGCGGTACCGGACTTGCCGCCGGCCTTGTAGAGCGTGTCGGAAAAGGCGCGACGGGCGGTCCCCTCGCTGCCGTGTACTACCCGGTACATGCCGGTCAGGCCCACATCCCAGAAGCTGTCCTGCTTGAGTTCGATCGGCTCGCCCTTGCTGATCGGCATGGGAATCATGCCGTCCGGTCCCTTGATGCCGTGCAGCAGGCGGGGATGCACGGTCTCGCCCCGGTCGACCATGATGGCGGTGGCTCGGGCCAGTTGCAGCGGGGTGGCGGTCCAGTAGCCCTGGCCGATGCCCACCGAGATGGTGTCGCCCTGGTACCAGGGCTGCTTGTGGCGGGCCTGCTTCCAGCCCCGGGACGGCATGATGCCGCTGGCTTCTTCATGCAGATCGATGCCCGAAAACTGGCCGAAACCGAAACGGCTCATGTAGTCGTGCAGAGTATCTATCCCCAGCCGGTAGGCCAGGTCGTAGTAGAAGGTGTCGGCCGAGATCTCGATGGCCCGGTACACGTCCATCCAGCCGTGGCCCCAGCGCCGCCAGTCACGGAACTTGCGGCTGGTATTGGGGATCTGGAAGTAAGGCCCGCCGAAGAAGCGGGTACCGGCGGTAAAGGCGCCCTCGTTCAGGCCCATCACCGACAGCATCGGCTTGACGGTGGAGGCGGGGGCATAGATACCCTGGCTGGCCCTGTTGATCAGGGGGCGATTGGGATCGTTGAGCAGGGCCCGGTATTCGGGCCCGCTGATACCGTGCACGAAGGGGTTGGGGTCGTAGCTGGGGCTGGATACCAGGGCCAGTACCTTGCCGTCCTGGGGCGTCATGATCACCGCCGCGCCGCGCCGGTCGGCCATCAGCTTCTGGGCCTTCTGCTGCAAGCCGATGTCGATGTTCAGGTAGATGTCACTGCCGGGGATGGGCGGCTTGTACTTGAGGGTGCGGATCACCCGGCCCCGGTTGTTGACCTCGACTTCCTGGTAGCCGGCCTGGCCGTGCAGCAGGTCTTCGTAGTAGCGCTCGACTCCCAGTTTGCCGATGTCGCGGGTGGCGGCATAGTTGGCCAGCTTGTTTTCTTCCCGCAACCGCTCTACGTCCCTGTCGTTGATACGGGCCATATAGCCGATCACATGGGTGAAGGTGGCACCGTAGGGATAGAAGCGTTTCAGGTAGGCTTCTATCGAGGCACCCGGAAACTTGTGCTGATTGATGCTGAACAGGGCCACCTGCTCTTCGGTCAGGCGGCTGACCAGCACTATGGGGTTGAAACGACGCTGGCGACGCACGTCGGCCAGGAAACGTTCTTTGAGCGCCGGATCCAGCTCGAGCAGCGTGAGCAGGCCATCGACGGTGGCCTCGAGATCCCGGGCTTGTTCGGGGGTAATCTCCAGGCTGTAGATGGGGCGGTTTTCCGCCAGCAAGGTGCCGTTACGATCGTAGATCAGGCCGCGGGTAGGCGCTATCGGCACTACCTTGATACGGTTGTCGTTGGAGCGGGTTTGGTAGGTCTGGTGTTCGTTGACCTGCAGATGGTACAGATTGGCGAGCAGCACCCCCATCAGCAGCAGTATACCTACAAAGGACGTCAAGGCCCGGCGCCAATAAAGGGACGACTCGGCGCCATGATCACGCATCTTAACCCGGCCTTTTGCCATCGTTACTCTCGGTGATAAGGATGGTTGTTATTGATACTCCAGGCCCGATACAGGCTTTCCGCCGCCACCACCCGTACCAGGGGATGGGGCAGGGTCAGCGGTGACAGCGACCAGGACTGTTCGGCGGCAGCCTTGCACGCCGGTGCCAGCCCCTCGGGGCCACCGATCAGGATGGCGGTATCCCGGCCGTCGAGTTGCCAGCGGGTCAGTTGTTCCGCCAGTTGCTCTGTGGTCCAGGGCCGGCCGGGGATATCGAGGGTAACGATACGCGCCGATTTACCGACGGCGGCCAGCATCTGCTCGCCTTCCTTGTGCAGGATGCGGTCGATATCGGCATTCTTGCCCCGCTTGCCGGCCGCTACTTCCGTCAGCTCCAGCGGCAGATCCCGGGGAAAGCGTCGTTGGTATTCCTGAAAACCGGCGGATACCCAGGCCGGCATCCTGGTGCCGACCGCCACCAGCTGCAATTTCATCCGGCCAGGGCCCCGACGGTGTTGCCACCCCAGAGTTTTTCGAGCTGGTAAAAGTCGCGGGTTTCTTCCTGCATCACGTGCACTATGACTTCACCCAGGTCGACCAGTACCCACTCACCGGCGCCTTTGCCTTCGACACCCAGGGTGTTCAGGCCGGCATGCTTGGCTTCGGTGGCCAGGTGTTCGGCAATGGAATTGACGTGACGGCTGGAGTTGCCTGAGCAGACTATCATGCAATCGGTGATGGTAGATTTGCCTCGGACATCGAGGATCTGAATGTCCCGGGCTTTGAGATCGTCCAGTTTATCGACGACGAAGGTGTGTAATTCATTACCTTGCAAGGGATCTTTCTCCTCAGTTCTAAATGGCGGCGGATTATAGCACGGGCCCTGAATAGAGTCCCTTATCACGAATATAGACCGCTACCGGATCTGGCAACAAATATTGTGGATTGTTCCCGGCCCGGATGCAGTCCCGGATCCGGGTGGAGGAGATCTCGAGCCGGGGGGTATCAAGCAGATAAATGGAACCCGCCAGTGCCCGGTGCAGCTGTTCGGCGTCACGGGTACCATGGGTCCGGTAGAGCTCGGCGACATCGTCGTTGAAGTCGGGCTCCCAGCCGGGCCGGTGACTGACCACCAGGTGGGCGTGATCGAGCAGTTCCCGCCAGCGGTGCCAGCGGTTGAGCGAGCAGAGCGAGTCCATCCCCATCAGGAAACACAGGGGGATCTGCGGCAATTCCCGGCGCAGCTCTGTCAAGGTATCGATGGTATAGGAAGGACGGTTACGTTTTAGTTCGCGATCATCCACGGTCAGTCCCGGCGTTTGCGCCGCCGCCAACCGGGCCATGGCCAGGCGATGCTCCGGGGCGCTGTCGGGGGAGCTCCGGTGCGGCGGAATATAGTTGGGTAACAGTCGGACTTCACGCAGGTCCAGTCGTTCCAGGGTACTGATGGCAGACCGTAGGTGACCGATATGGATGGGGTCGAAAGTGCCGCCCAGGAGCCCTATGGGTTTGCTCATGGTGAAATGGCCAGCGGTTGATCGTCGAGAAAGCCGACACAGAGGCTGTACAGCCAGCGCCAGGCCTCGTCGTCGTCGAAGGCGGCCACGGCCCGGTCGGCGGCGGCCAGCATGGCCTGCAGGCTGCATAGCTTGGAGGCCGACAGGCGCCCCAGCACCGCCTGCATCAGCGGCTGGCGGCTGGACCAGATATGCAGGGCAGCGGCGGCCTGATGGAAAGACTGGCCATTCTGTAGCCCCAGTTGCAGCTGCTGCAGGTTGCTCAGTTCCCGGGCCAGCAGATGGCACAGCATGCCGGCTTCCACCCCTTCCTGGCGCAGCTGCAGCAGGATTCGGCAGGCACGTTTGACCTTGCCTTGCAATAACGGGTCGAACAGCTGAAAGGGGTTGAAATGATGGTGAGGCTGTACATTCTGCTGCAGGACTGGGAGGGTCAGTGGCTGGGCAAGGTCGAGCAGGTTCAGCTTTTCGATCTCGCCGGCCACCGCCAGCAGGTTGCCCTCGAAGGCATAGGCCAGCCAGTGCAGGGCATCGGGCTCGGCCTTGAGGCCATGGCGATGCAGCCGCTGCTCCAGCCAGCGGGGAAAATGACGGGCATCCGGTGCCGACACCGGCACCAGCGGGCCGGCGTCGGCCAGAGCCTTGAACCAGGCGGCTTTCTGCTGCTGTTGGTTCAGCCGGGGGCCGGCCACCAGCAACAGCAGATCAGGGTGGCACTGGCGCAGCAACTCCCGCAATCGCTCGGAGCCGGTCTTGTCGAGCTTTTCCGGCAGGTGCAGTTCGATGATCTGGCGGGCGCTGAACAGGCTGAGGGTCTGGCTGGCGTCGAAAATGGCGTCCCAGTCCAGGCCTTCGTCGGTATCGAAGCGGTGGCGTTCGTCAAAGCCCCGGGCGCGTGCTGCCCGGCGCAGTTCGTCCAGGGCTTCCAGTTTCAACAGCGGTTCGTCGCCGTAAATAAAATAGCAGGACGACAGCCCTGCCTGCAGATGCTGTGGCAGTTGCTCGGGGTAGAGGCGCATCAGAACGACAAGCGGTTCAACTGACGGAGGATTTGTTCGGCGGCTTCGTGTTCCATCTGTTCGCGCAACTGCTGCTGTTCACGGCTGGAGGCCAGCGCCTGATCGGATTTGTCCAGGAAGCTGCGGTTGAAGGTCACATTGAACACCTGGCGCGGCTCGCCGGGCATGTCCAGGGTGAAGCGGGTACCGAAGCGCATGGCGTATTCCAGGGTATCGGCCCTGGCATTGACCGAGGCGACGGTATTGCTCTGCCCCAAGGGGGAGATGGTCAGCACCGGGGTGGCACCATCCGGTGAGACCAGTTGTACCCCGGCCCGTTGCAGCCGGGCCGAAACCAGACGGTAAAACTGGGTCTTGTCGTCACCGGCCAGGGTCAGCCGTTGCAGCTCGGGAGGCAGATTGTCACCGCCCCTGAGCTGGAAGCCGCAACCGGCCAGTAGCAGGGTGAGGACGATCAGCGTCCCGGCCTTGATTCGAGAGAGCATAAAAACTCCTTTAAAAACAGCGATAAGCTTGAAGCCGGAAGCTTGAAGAGAAAGACTTGAGTGAACAAGCCATTATGCAATCCTTTTCCAGCTTCCAGCTTCCAGCTTCCAGCTTCCAGCTTCCAGCTTCCAGCTTCCAGCTTCCAGCTTCCAGCTTCCAGCTTCCAGCTTCCAGCTTCCAGCTTCCAGCTTCCAGCGTCAGTTGGCCACGATATTCAGCAGCTTGCCGGGCACGTAGATCACCTTGCGGACGGTCTTGCCGTCCAGGTGGCGGGCCACGTTGTCGTCGGCCTTGCCGGCGGCTTCCACCGTGGCCTGGTCGGCGTCAGCGGCGACCGTCACCTTGCCGCGCACCTTGCCGTTGACTTGCACCACCACCAGTTTCTCGTCTTCCACCAGGGCGTCGGCGTCGGCCTGGGGCCATACCGCATGGTCGATGTCGTCGTGACCCAGGGCCTGCCACAGCCTGAGGCAGGTGTGCGGCACTATGGGATGCAGCATCACCACTACGGCTTCCAGGGCTTCCTGCAGCAGAGCGCGATCCTGGGGCTGGTCCATGTCGACCCGGGCCAGTCGGTTCATCAGCTCCATGATGGCGGCAATGGCGGTGTTGAAGGTCTGGCGGCGGCCCACATCGTCACTGACCTTGGCGATGGTCTTGTGCAGCTCGCGGCGCAGCGTCTTCTGGTCGTTGTCGAGGCCGGCCAGATCCAGCGATGCCACCGGGCCGCGGGCCTGGTGCTCGTACACCAGCTTCCACAGCCGCTTGAGGAAGCGCTGGGCCCCCTCGACGCCGGAGTCGGACCATTCCAGGGTGAGATCGGCGGGAGAGGCGAACATCATGAACAGGCGCACGGTGTCGGCGCCGTAGCGGTCCACCATCACCTGGGGATCGATACCGTTGTTCTTGGACTTGGACATCTTGGTCATGCCGGTGTGCACCAGCTCGCGCCCCTGCTGGTCGACGGCGCGCTTGACCCGGCCTTTTTCGTCCCGTTCCATACTGACCTCGAGCGGGCTGACCCAGACCCGGCCGCCCTTGTCGTCGGTGTAGTAGAAGGCGTCGGCCAGCACCATGCCCTGGCACAGCAGGCGCTTGAACGGCTCGTCGGATTCGACCAGGCCGGTGTCGCGCAGCAGCTTGTGGAAGAAGCGGGCATACAGCAGGTGCATGCAGGCGTGCTCGATGCCGCCGATATACTGATCCACCGGCAGCCAGTAGTTGGCCTTGTCCACGTCCAGCATGCCCTGGTCGTAGTCGGGGCTGCAGTAGCGGGCATAGTACCAGGAGGACTCCATGAAGGTGTCGAAGGTATCGGTCTCGCGCAGGGCCGGCCGGCCCTGGTAAGTGGTCTTGGCCCACTCGGGATCGGCCTTGATCGGGCTCTGGATGCCGTTCATCACCACGTCTTCCGGCAGCACCACCGGCAGGCTGTCTTCCGGGGCGCCGACCACGCTGCCGTCTTCCAGGTTGAGCATGGGGATGGGCGCGCCCCAGTAGCGCTGGCGGCTGACGCCCCAGTCGCGCAGGCGGTAGTTGACCGTCTTGCGGCCGAGGCCCTTGGCGGCCAATGCTTCGGCGATGGCATCGAAGGCCTGCCCGAAGTTCAGGCCGCTGAACTCGCCGGAGTCGAACAGCACGCCTTTTTCGGTGTAGGCGAGCTCCGAGATGTCGAGTTCGCTGCCGTCGGCGGGCCGGATCACGGGGATGATGTCCAGGCCGTATTTGCTGGCGAACTCGTAGTCGCGCTGGTCATGGGCGGGTACCGCCATAACGGCGCCGGAGCCGTAGTCCATCAGCACGAAGTTGGCAACCCAGATCGGCACCTGCTTGCCGGTGAGCGGGTGCACCGCATAAAAGCCGGTGGCCATGCCCTTTTTCTCCATGGTCGCCATCTCGGCTTCCGCCACCTTGTGGTGCTTGCATTCTTCGATAAAGGCGGCGAGTTCGGGGTTGCCCTCGGCCGCCTTGGCAGCCAGCGGGTGGGCGGCGGCCACGCCGACATAGGTCACGCCGAACAGGGTGTCGGGACGCGTGGTGTAGACCTCGAAACCGTTATCCTGGCCGTCCACCGCAAAGCTCAGGGTCAGACCCTCGCTGCGGCCAATCCAGTTGCGTTGCATGGTCTTGACCTGCTCGGGCCAGCCTTCCAGCGCCTCGATGTCGTTGAGCAGCTCTTCGGCGTAGTCGGTGATCTTGATGAACCACTGGGGAATTTCCTTCTGCTCCACCGGGGTATCGCAGCGCCAGCAGCAGCCGTCGTTGACCTGCTCGTTGGCCAGCACGGTTTCATCATTGGGGCACCAGTTGACGGAAGAGGTTTTCTTGTAGACCAGCCCTTTTTCATAGAGTTTGGTGAAGAACCACTGTTCCCAACGGTAATACTCGGGGGTACAGGTGGCCAGCTCCCGATCCCAGTCGTAACCGAAGCCCAGCCGCTTGAGCTGGTTCTTCATGTAATCGATGTTTTCGTAGGTCCAGGGGGCCGGGGCCGTCTTGTTGTTGATGGCGGCGTTTTCGGCGGGCAGGCCGAAGGCGTCCCAGCCGATGGGCTGCAGCACATTTTTCCCCTGCAGCCGTTGATAACGAGAGATAACGTCACCTATGGTGTAGTTACGGACATGCCCCATATGTAGCCGACCTGACGGGTAGGGGAACATGGACAGACAGTAGAATTTGTCTTTGCCCGGTTGTTCGGTAGCCTTGAAGGTCTGCTGCTCGGCCCAAAAGCGTTGCACTTCAGGCTCAATATTCTGGGGATTGTATTGCTCTTGCATCAGTGACGTCCGGTTCCGTGAAGAAATGGGTGGTAATACACGCGATAAATCGGCATAGAATACCCCAGGGGGTAGCAAGCAACAATAGCCGTACCTTCCCGGTTTAACAGAGGAAAGCGCCATGAGCGAGAAAGACAACAAGCACAAAAAAGGCTACGAAGCCTTTGTGGAGGAGCTGCATCGGCAGTGGCAGGCTGCCGAGAATACCACCATCAAGGAACTGGTGGAGAAAACCCAGGCCTACATGGAAGCGGCCGGCGATCTGACCAGGGACGAACTGGCACTGATTGCCGAATACGTGAAGCGGGATCTGGCCGAAGTAGGCGACAGCGGGGACGAGTTCAAGGACAGCGTATTTTACCGGCGTATCAGCGAGACGGTCTGGGGTTGGCTGGCCGGCGCCACCGACAAGAGCCAGCTGGAGTGGCGGGAGTTCGTGCAGGATCTGGAGCACAACGGTGAGTACCGGGCCGGAGAAGTGGTCGGACCGGGCCAGTACGACTGTACCCTGTGCGCCCACGTTCATGAAGTTACCCATCCGGAGGTGTTGACCACCTGCCTGGAATGCGGCCACGACAGCTTTATCCGCCGGCCGCTGATGCCTTGAGCCGATAAGCAGCCGTTCGTGCCGGCGCTTATTTAAACAGGCTTTTCTTCTCCAGGCTCCAGGCCCTGCCCCGTTGCCGGCAACCGATACCGGCAATCACCAGGCTAAGACCCAACCAGGCCAGCAGCGGCCCGCTGCCGAAGCGGGCGTAGGGCGTGAGTCCGCTCATGCCGGTGACCTCGGCGCGCAGCACCCCTGCTTCGAATTGGGGAAGACTGGCGGTAATGCGGCCTTTCTCGTCGGTGACCAGGGTCACGCCGTTGTTGGTGGCGCGGATCAGGGGCCGGCCCAGTTCCAGGGCGCGCATGCGGGCGATCTGCTGGTGTTGCCAGGGTCCGATGGACTGGCCGAACCAGGTGTCGTTGGACACCGTCAGCAGGTAGTCGGTATCCGGCTTCATATTGGCCCGCACCAGCCCCGGGAAGGCCACTTCGTAGCAGATGGCTACGCTGAAGTGGCGGCCGGCGGCGTCCAGGTCCGGTTGCTCCGGTTCGCCCCGGGAAAAGGACGACATCGGCAGATCGAAGAAGGGGGCCAGTGGTCGCAGCAGGCTGCCGAAGGGTACGAATTCACCGACGGGCACCAACTGCTGCTTGTAATAGCGATTGCCATGGCCGGGTCCGTAGGGATCGGGGCTCTGACCCAGGGTAATGACCGCATTGTACACCTCTTCCTCACTAGGCCGGGAGACGATACCGGTCAGCAGGCTCTGGCCGCGTTCCTGCATCAGTTTATCCACCTGTTGCAACCAGGGTGCCAGCTGCTGTTCGGAAGCCGGCAGGGCGGACTCGGGCCAGATCACCACATCGGCATCCTGCTCCGGCAACGTCAGCCCCAGATAACGCTCCAGGCTGAGTTCCAGCTGGCCGGGAATCCACTTGAGAGACTGCTCGATATTGCCCTGCACCAGGGCGAAGCGGCTGCTCTGGGTGGGGCTGACCCACTGGATAAAGCCGGTGCCGAAGGCGGTGGCCCACAGCGCCAGGGCGACAAGGCCCGGCCACCAGACCCTGTTGCGTCGCAACAGCAGCCAGAAGGCACCGGCAGAGAAGCTCAGCAGCCAGCTGATGCCCTGCACGCCCAGTATGGGGGCGAGGCCAGCCAGGGGGCCTTCCAGCTGGCTGTAGCCGAACCACAACCAGGGAAAACCGGTCAGCACCCAACCGCGCAGCCAGTCGGCCACCACCAGCAAGGCCGGCAGCACCAGCAGGGCGCGCAATATCGGCGAGGGTATCAGCCGTTGGCCCAGCCAGAGCGCGGCGGCGGTATAGAGACTGAGGTAGGCGGCCAGCAGTGCCACCAGAAAAAAGGCGGCCGGCAGCGGCAGGCCGCCAAACATGGTCATGCTGACGTGGATCCACCACAGCCCGGGCAGGAACAGGCCCAGCCCCCAGATAAAGCCCCGTTTGGCGGCGATGCCCGGGGAGGCATGCTGGGTCAACAGGCAGAGCCCGAGCAATGACACCAGCGCCATCGGCCATAAGTCGAAGGGGCTGAAGGCTAAAACGCCGAGGGCCCCGCTAAGCAGGGCCCCGAGATATGGCAGAGAATTGCGCACTTATGCTGGCTCCGAGGAGGAGGTTTCCTGATTGTCGGGTATCTTAACCTGTAACTGCAGCAGGCGTCGACGATCGGCGTGGGCGACCTTGAATACGAAGCCGTCGATCTCGACCTGCTCGCCCTTGGCGGGCAGGTGGCCGAAGGCATGCATCACCATGCCGCCGACGGTATCGGCTTCTTCATCGCTGAACTGGGTATGGAAGAATTCGTTGAAGTCCTCGATGTCGGTGAGCGCCGCCACCGCATAGACCCGCTTGCTGATCTGGCGAATTTCGGCGCTTTCTTCGGCGTCGTACTCGTCTTCGATGTCGCCGACGATGAGCTCGAGGATGTCCTCGATGGTGACCAGTCCGGAGACGCCGCCAAATTCGTCGACCACGATGGCCATATGGTAGCGTTCTTCCCGGAATTCCTTGAGCAGCTTGTCTAATCGCTTGCTTTCGGGCACCACCACCGCCGGACGCAGTACCTTCTCGATGGAAAAGGGCTCGTCGGTCAGGTTAAAGCCGTACTGCAGCAAGTCCTTGGCCAGCAGTATGCCTTCGATGTGGTCCTTGTCTTCGTTGACCACGGGGAAGCGGGAGTGGGTGGACTCGATGATCATGGGCAGGAAGCTGGACACCGGCTGGGATTTCTCCACCGTGACCATCTGGGAGCGGGGGATCATGATGTCCCGTACCCTGAGTTCGCTCACCTCCAGCACCCCTTCGATCATGTCCTGGGTGTCCTGATCGATAAGCTCGCGCTCACCCGCATCCATAATAACTTCTACCAGTTCTTCACGGCTCTTCGGTTCGCCCTGAAAAAGTTGGCCGAGTCGCTCAAGCCAGTTTTTCTTGCTGGACGAACCGTTTTCTGAGTTCGAATTATCGTCGCTCATGGACCTCATTAACCTTCATCATCGTCTTGATAGGGATTGTCGATACCTAAACCGGCCAGGATCGCTATCTCTTTGGATTCCATTATCTCGGCTTCGTCATCCTTAATATGGTCAAAACCGAGTAAATGCAAGCAGCCATGTACCACCATGTGCGCCCAGTGGGACTTCAAGGGCTTGTTCTGTTCCGCCGCTTCACGCTCTACCACCTGGCGGCAGATCACCAGATCGCCCAGCAGGGGCAGTTCGATGCCGGGGGGCGCTTCGAAGGGGAAAGACAGTACATTGGTGGCGTAGTCGCGGCCCCGGTAGTCCCGATTGAGCTCCCGGCTTTCCGCTTCGTCCACCAGCCGCACCGTGACTTCGGCATCAGTGCGCTCACCGGCGAGTGCGGCAGCCAGCCAGCGTTCGAACTCCTGCTCGTCCGGCAGGCCGGGTGTTTCATCGCAGGCGACTTGCAAATCCAGCCACAGGGTCATGCTTTCTTGTCCTCATCGGGATGGGATGCGTGCTTCTGCCGGGACTCGAAGGCCTCGTAGGCGCGCACGATACGGGCCACCACCGGGTGGCGCACCACGTCTTCGGCGCGGAAGAAGTTGAACGACAGCCCTTCGACCTCGCTCAGTACCTCGATGGCGTGGCGCAAGCCGGACTTGGCATTGCGCGGCAGATCGATCTGGGTGATGTCGCCGGTGATCACCGCCTTGGAGTTGAAGCCGATGCGGGTCAGGAACATCTTCATCTGTTCCACCGTGGTGTTCTGGCTCTCATCCAGGATGATAAAGGCGTCGTTCAGGGTACGGCCGCGCATGTAGGCCAGGGGGGCCACTTCGATGACATTGCGTTCGATGAGCTTTTCCACCCGCTCGAAGCCCAGCATTTCGAACAGGGCGTCGTACAGGGGGCGCAGATAAGGGTCGACCTTCTGGCTCAGATCCCCGGGCAGGAAGCCGAGTTTCTCGCCCGCTTCCACCGCCGGCCGGGTCAGCAGGATGCGGCGGATTTCCTGGCGTTCCAGGGCATCTACCGCGGCGGCCACCGCCAGATAGGTCTTGCCGGTGCCGGCCGGGCCAATGCCGAAGGTAATATCGTGGCTCAGGATATGGGCCACGTACTGGGCCTGGTTGGGAGTACGGGGTTTGACCAGGCCGCGTTTGGTCTTGATGGTCACTTCCTTGCCATACTGGTAGCCGGTATCGGGCTCAGGGCCCTGCTCCAGTACCCGTGCCTCCTTGATGGCGAGGTGAATCTGCTCGGGAGTGACATCGGGAACGGGTTGGCCTCTTACCGGCTGGGTCTCCACATAGAGTCGCTGCAGCAGATCGCCGGCCACCTTGACCAGGTTGGTCGGGCCCAGGATCTGGAAATGCTGATTGTGGTAGTTGATCTCCACTCCCAGGCGGCGTTCCAGTTGTTTGAGGTTGTCGTCGAAAGGCCCGCACAGGCTGGCCAGGCGCTGGCCGTCGGCGGGCTGCAGTTCGAGTTCCAGATTGGTGACGTTGGGTGTCAAGGTAACTCCTGAATATCGGGGGTTGGTGATTGGGGGCAGGGGATTGGCCGGGATCTTCCAATCCCCTATCCCCAGTCCCGGCTCCCGGCCGTTAAGGGGTAAAGGTCGCCACACCCACTTCATCGGCCACGCCGTCCGGGCGACGAGCGAGGATGCTCCGGGGAGACACCTGTACCCGCAGGCCCATTGCGGCCTCGTCACGCAGGAACTTGCCGCGCAGGCTGTGGGGCATTACTTCGGTAATTTCCACATCGGCGAAGCCGCCGATAAGGTGGTGCGGCCCTTCGAAGTTGACCACCCGGTTGTTTTCGGTGCGACCGCGCAGCTCCATGGGGTTGAGCTTGGAGGGACCTTCCACCAGGATGCGCTGGGTCGAGCCCAGCATCTGCCGGCTGATCTGCTGGGCCTGGTGGTTGATCACATTCTGCAGCCGGTACAGCCGTTCCTTTTTCTCGTCCATCGGCACATCGTCGGGCAGGTCGGCGGCCGGGGTACCGGGGCGGGGGCTGAAGATAAAGCTGAAGCTCATGTCGAAGCCCAGGTCCTCGATGAGTTTCATGGTTTTTTCGAAGTCGTCGGCGTCTTCACCGGGGAAGCCCACGATAAAGTCGGAGCTGATGGTAATGTCGGGCCGGGCGGCGCGCAGCCTGCGGATCTTGGACTTGTACTCCAGCGCGGTGTGCGGCCGTTTCATCAGGGTAAGGATGCGATCCGAGCCGCTCTGTACCGGTAGGTGCAGGAAGCTGACCACCTCGGGGGTATCCTTGTATACCTCGATGATGTCGTCGGTAAACTCGATGGGGTGGCTGGTGGTGTAGCGGATGCGGTCGATGCCGTCGATGGCCGCCACC
The DNA here is from genome assembly GCF_041950555.1 of Zobellella sp. DQSA1. Classification (GTDB taxonomy): domain Bacteria; phylum Pseudomonadota; class Gammaproteobacteria; order Enterobacterales; family Aeromonadaceae; genus Oceanimonas. Next base: position 2,987,057 of record NZ_CP169531.1, on the reverse strand, counting down.
AGCCGCAGCAGATCGGCGAAGCTGCAGATGTCGCCATCAAAGGTCCCGCCCCGGTAGGCGTTGACGTTCTGGCCCAGCAGGTTGACTTCGCGCACGCCCTGCTCGGCGAGCTGGGCGATTTCATAGAGCACATCGTCCAGGGGGCGGCTTACTTCCTCGCCGCGGGTGTAGGGCACCACGCAGAAGGAACAGTACTTGGAACAGCCTTCCATGATGGACACGAAGGCGGTGGCGCCTTCGGCCCTGGGCTCGGGCAGGTTGTCGAATTTCTCGATTTCCGGAAAGGCCACATCCACCTGGGCGCCGTTGCCTTCGAGTACGGATTTGATCATCGCCGGCAGCCGGTGCAGGGTCTGGGGGCCGAACACGATGTCGACAAAGGGAGCGCGGGCGCGAATGGCATCACCTTCCTGGGAGGCGACACAGCCGCCGACACCGATCACCAGCCCGGGGTTGGCTTCCTTCAATGGACGCCAGCGGCCCAACTGATGGAACACCTTCTCCTGCGCCTTTTCGCGGATGGAGCAGGTGTTGAGCAGCAGCACGTCGGCGTGTTCCGCTTCCTCGGTGAGCTGGTAGCCGTGGGTGGCGTCCAGCAGATCGGCCATCTTGGATGAATCGTATTCGTTCATCTGACAGCCCCAGGTTTTGATATGAAGTTTTTTGCTCATGGCACTCTTTGAATTACGGCAAGGGACATGCGTTCAGGACCGGGGATTCTACTCTTTTCTCCCGGCAGTGGCCAGATAATATCCAGTGCACAGGGGACCAGATTCTCGCCGAAATCGCCGGTTAAATGGGGTAGAATGGCCGAAAAATCCGGAGGTTGGACAATGGAACACTGTGATGTCGCCATCATCGGCGGCGGTATGGTCGGTGCCCTGGCGGCGGCGCTGCTGGCGCCGAGCGGACTGAGTATCCGGGTTATCGAAGCCAGGGCGCCCGCCGCCTTCGAACCCGGGCAGGAATTTGATCTGCGGGTGTCCGCGATCAGCGCCGCCTCGGTGCGCCTGTTGCAGCAGGCCGGGGCCTGGGATGCCATTGTCGCCATGCGGGCCTGGCCCTACCGCGCCCTGGAAGCGAGCGAGTGGCAGGGGTTCGGCACCCGCTTCGAGGCCCGGGAGCTGGACTGTGACCACCTCGGCTTTATGGTGGAAAACCGGGTGATCCAGCTCGGGCTGTGGCAGGCGCTGGCCCAGTGGCGCAATGTGGTGCTCGACTGCCCCAATGGGCTGGCCGGGCTTGCACCAACCCCCACCGGTACCGAGCTGGCCCTGGACAATGGCCAGCGGCTGCAGGCCCGGCTGGTGCTGGCCTGTGACGGGGCCGAGTCGCGCACCCGCCAGTTTGCGGGCATCGGTGTCACCGCCTGGGACTATGCCCAGCATTGCATGCTGATCAGCATCGAGGGCGATGCCCTGGAAGCCGAGACGACCTGGCAGCAATTCTGCCCCAGTGGCCCCCGGGCCTTTCTGCCCTTGGGCCAGCGTCACGGCTCCCTGGTATGGTACGACCAGAAGGTGCGGATCCGGGAGTTGGCCGCGTTGGACCGGATGGCACTGGCGCAGCAGGTCGCCGTGCATTTTCCGGCCCGGCTGGGTGCCTTCCGGGTGCTGGAAAAGGGTCATTTTCCGCTGCGCCGGCGGCACGCCAACCAGTATCTGAAAGGCGCCGTGGTGCTGTTGGGCGACGCAGCCCATACCATCAATCCACTGGCGGGGCAGGGGGTAAACCTGGGGTTCAAGGACGTGGCCTGCCTGAGCGAACTGATGCACCAGGCGGTGGAAGGCGGCCAGGATATTGCCTCGGCCGAGTTGCTTGAGCGCTACCAGTGCCGGCGCCGACCCGACAACCTGCTGATGCAGGGGGCGATGGATCTCTTCTATCAGGCGTTCAGCAACGATCTGCTGCCGCTCAAGTTGCTGCGCAATCTGGGATTGAAAGCCGCCCAGAACAGCGGCCCGCTGAAAAACCAGGTAATGAAATACGCCATGGGGCTGTAAGGGGCGGGGACTGGGGATTAGGGACTCGGGATTGCCCAATCCCTAATCACGAATTCCAGAAACCAAAAAGCCGGCACAGAGGCCGGCTTTTTGATGTCGATATGGCTGGGGTACCAGGATTCGAACCTGGGAATGGCGGGATCAAAACCCGCTGCCTTACCGCTTGGCGATACCCCAATTTTTAATGGTGCGGGAGGCGAGACTTGAACTCGCACACCTTGCGGCGCCAGAACCTAAATCTGGTGCGTCTACCAATTTCGCCACTCCCGCAAAAGAGTGGTGGCTATGGCGGGATTCGAACCTGCGACCCCATCATTATGAGTGATGTGCTCTAACCAACTGAGCTACATAGCCACATAAGCATTGAGTCGCCTCAATGGTGTTTAAATGGCTGTAGTGCCGAGCTACGAACCAGGTCATAAATGCCGGTGCCAAACTCTGCTTTTCTTCAACCATTTATGAAAAATGGCTGGGGTACCAGGATTCGAACCTGGGAATGGCGGGATCAAAACCCGCTGCCTTACCGCTTGGCGATACCCCAACAGTGATGGTTGGCAGTTATAACACAATTGCCAGCCATTTAAAAAATAGCCTGGTTACCGAGTTCCGAACCTGGGCGCTGAGGCCGGGAGCAAAACCCGCTGTTAATCCAGCTTGACAGATAATATGGCTGGGGTACCAGGATTCGAACCTGGGAATGGCGGGATCAAAACCCGCTGCCTTACCGCTTGGCGATACCCCAGCAGAGTGGTGGCTATGGCGGGATTCGAACCTGCGACCCCATCATTATGAGTGATGTGCTCTAACCAACTGAGCTACATAGCCACTTCGCTGTCGATGACTCCTCGTCACCGGACGGGGCGCATTATGCGTATCCGGCCCCGGAGCGTCAACCGTTTTTTCCCGAAAAACAGGTCTGGTTCAACCGTTTGGCCAGAAACTAGGCATGGTGGCGCAAGCCTGGTCAAGGTGCTGTTCATTTGTGCAAAAAAAGGCAGAAAGCCGAGCCGAGGGGACTTGGGTCGCCGCCTGGCTAAATCAGGCTGATCGGTCCCGTTGTCCAGGGGGGCGAAGTCATTCAATGCGTGGCGCTCGGCCAAGGGCCAGAGCTCGGGAGTGGTGTGGTACGGAGGTGGCCCCAAAGGGCCACGCTGTTGTGTGGCTGGTGGTGTCGGCAGGAGAAAACCGCCTTTATGTCATGGCGCATCATTTCGGACGGAGTACGGCCCTCACTTTACCGCTATCACCTCCTCCGCAATAGAATCGCTCCCGGCCATCAGACTCCAACCCCGATACTCCTGTCCCGGGGGGCATCTCGATCGTGGCCAGAACCTCGCCTGTTCGTGGATCGATGTGCCTCAATTCACTCTCGTCGCCTTCCCAGGTGCCGTGCCACAGCTCGCCATCAACCCAAGTGACTCCGGTGACGAAGCGGTTGGAATCGATGGTACGAAGCACCTCCCCGGTCTGGGGATCGAGTTGAAGGATCTTCCGGTCCTGGTACCGTCCCAGCCAGAGCGATCCTTCGGCCCAGGTAAGCCCGGCATTGCAGCCATCACCGCCGGGTGCCGGGAGTGTGGCGACGACCCGGCCGCTTTGCGGCTCTATCTTCTGGATGCAATCCCCGCCGAGCTGGAACAGGTAATGGCCGTCGAAAGCCGTTCCCGCATTGGCGGTGACATCGATAGCACCTTGTGTCTTCCCGCTCGCCGGATCCAGGGCGTGCAACCTGTCTCCGCTGGCAAACCAGACCTGCCTTCCGTCGTAGGTTACCCCATGTACGGCGTCTACTCCCGGAAAGGGGCCATATTCATGAATGATGTCGGCTGTTGTTCGTTTCATGTCGCTATCCTCGTTGCCGGGTATTTGTTTTTATCCTAGCCCCCCGGGGGCGACGTCAGGAGTAACAAGGTTGTCGTGAATCCCGGGAGCGGCGGAAGTCCCCAACGGCGTGAACGCCCGTGCCCGAATGATTGCACCTTGCCCGAGTGCGCAAGCGACTCGAGAGCCCGCTGTACGGTGCGTTGGCTGGCCCCCAACGCCAGTGCCAGGGCTGAACTCGACCAGGTTTCACCGTCGGCAAGCAGGGCCAGCACTTCCCCATGCTTTTCTTCGATGGGTCGCGCCAGTACGACGACCTCCCTGGCGCGGCTCGGAACCAACGCAAATCCCTGCGTCGTCGCACGTACCTCGGCCAGTGTCTGCAGCAATTTGCGAAGCCGGCCCATTTCTACACGCAGCCGAACGCGATGGGTATCATCGGCAAACTTGGTCCGGAAGGCACGGGCAATGAGGACGTTCCTCGGCACGTCGCCGGGCCAGGCCTCGCCCAGCAGGCGGGCGAGGGTGAACAACACCGGGCGTCCCGCAAGCGAGACCGTTGCGTTCGCATCGCACACAGCATGGCGGCAGGCGTCCACGACGAACGCCTCTGACGCCAGTAATGCCGCTACCTCCTCCAGCAGGAGCGGCCGTTCCCGGCCTCGTCGGATCAAACGAGCGGCGGGGGTACTCAGGGCGAGAGCGGCACTTTCGACTTCCGCCAGCAGTGCGGGAATGCCTGCCTGACGAGCGGCCCGTTCGGCCCGCGTGAGGGCCGAGCGGGCCCTTTTTGTTTGAAGGCGGCGGAGGGCGACTCCCGCCGTTATCAGCTCGTGAATGGTTTTCAATAGGGGGGAATAGGGCGAGGGATCGATCCCGGCGAGCGCCGCTTCGACGTCGTCGAGGCGACCGAGCAGAAGCTGGCGCCGGATGTCTATGTTCCGTGCATGGGCGGCGTTGGCCCGGTCGCCGTGCTTTTCCAATAGCGCCCGCGCCATATCGAGCCTCTTGGCCGGCCAGTTCAGGTCTCGCGAGGCGAGTGCAATTTCGGCCTCGGCCACGACACACTTCGACCGGGCGATGGCTTCCTTCGGCCCGAAGGCATGTGTCGCCCTGCGCAAGAGCGCCTTGGCACGAGCGAAGTCGCCAAGCTGCGCCATCGCGATGCCGCGCAGTGCAAGCGAAGGCGCGTCATCGTGAAGGGCGATCCGAGCGAGCGCTCCCAGGGGATCTCCCTGTGCGAGGGCGTGTGCCGCCATGGTGATGAACGAATCTCCGGAATGCTCGCTCATGGCTGTTTACCTTGCCCGGTACCGATGACGGACAGTTGCTCCCGTGGAGTTGGGCCTACACGTATCCCAAGCTCATGCATCTGGCTACAGCCTGGGCCTTATTCAGGACATCCAGCTTTTTGAAGATATTATTCATATGAAATTTTACCGTTCGCTCGGAAATGGACATGACCAGGGAAATCTCCCAGTAAGACTTGCCATGAGCACACCATTTGATAACTTCTATCTCTTTTGGCGTTAATCTTGGATTGTTCCACAGGGAAGGCCGCATCAGGGTTTCAGCAATATGGGGGATGAGATGCTTGATAATCTCGACTTGCATACGATCTAAAGGCGTTTTTCCATTTCCAAGCGATACCACTGTGGTATCGGCCACCATTGAGTAATCCTTTGGTGCATAGCAAATGCCTTCCATCAGAGAGAAATCCCTGGCGCGTTGGATAAACTCGTTACTGTTATGGCCAGCGCGGGAGTAAGCAGTCGCCCACAGGAAGGGGACAGAGGATCTGATAGATAAATTAAATACAGGATCCACCATGGAATAATTGTTTTCTATATATAACCTACTCCATTCTTCACTTATGCCAAAAAAATATCCGGTTTCAACTTTGGTGTACCGACATACACGACCGGCAACCATGGAACTGATGCCCAGCTCTTTGCTTAGGGTGTCCTTTAGTTCCTTGAGGTTCTCTTGACTTCTTATCTCCAGGCACTTGGAAATAAGATCAAGCGTCAAGAGCAGATCACTCTTGGCTAACATTCATCAATCCCCTGAGTTCATCATATTTGCAGTCCATTCCATAGCCCGGGTGAGCGGAGGTGACATGCCTTGAGTTTAGCCAAGTGTGAAAACGCCCCGCTACTTTTTGTCAAGGTGTTGGTGTTCGTCTCGCTCATGTCGTGCCGGTAACCACGCCAAGCCCCGGCACTGAAGTGGGGTACAGGCGTGCTCGGCTGCGGCAACCGCGTGGCGAGATTCGGGGACAGCCCGGAGTCTGGATGTTGTGGCCTATCCAGTACATGGTTTGAAATTCATGAGCTGGTTTCCTGTATTGATTCATGAAGGTCGTGACCATCGGTGCTGACTTGAGCAGATCATGGCCGCGCTTGTTTAAATAATAGATCCTAATAGTGCTACATCGAGCGGACACCGCACGCAGACACGCCGTAACCCCATCCTTGGGGGCTCCGCCGCGCCATCCCTGGCGCGAAGGGCCTGCTTAGCAGCCCCCGGTCGCTGTCGGCAGTGATCTACTATTCGGAACAGCTATTTAACCTATCGCCGTGGTACCAATATATCGTTATCGCTGACTTCAAAAAATATCCCGACACTGGATGGTCAACCCACGCTGCCGCTGGAAACTATTGACGCGACATCTCGTAGATACCCAGAGGATAACAGTCTGGCTACCTGTACTTTAGTACAGGTTGTTGGCTTTTACGGTTGGGTTGAAAATAAGAGTCCCGCATTTTTCTATTTAGCCTGTGCCTATTTACAAGGAATGTTTCGCTATGGTCAGCAATTCAAGGGGCAACCCGCTGAAGAAATGTCTCATTCTGGTCGGCGTCGCCGTAACCCTCAGCGCCTGTGCTACCAGCACCTCTAAAGAAACCCTGCGTTTCTGCGACGACACCGGCTGTTCCGAACGTTCCTCTTCCTCTGCTACCGCCGACTACCTGGACGAGCCGCCGGTCGTCAAAAGCGAACAAATACTTAAACTCGAAGAGGCGGCGAGCAGTGACCCCAGGGCGGCTTATGATCTCGCTCTGCGTTACTTCCGTGGTGACGGTATACAACGCAACAGCTACCAGGCGCTGCAATGGATGCGCAAGGCCGGCGAAAGCGGCCTGCTTCATGCCCAGCAAGCACTGGGCGGATATTACCTGAGCGGCCTCGAGGAAATGGGCAGCGATCCGCAAGAAGCGGAGAAATGGCTGTCCATGGCGGCTGCCCAGGGAGATCAGGAGTCAGCCTCCCTGTTGGCGGAAGCCGCCGAGGCGAAACAACGGGAGGCCGGGGATTATCGCTGGCGCCAGCACTGGCGTGAATACTATCGCGGCTACTGGTACCGGGGTTATTCATACTTCGGCTACTGGAGACAGGGATACTGGTATTACTGACCCAGGACTGTCAATCAGAAAACTCAGCCAAGGAAGGGTCGGGATACTCCCTGACCGCCTGGCCAAGCAATGACCGTCCAACATATCAAAAAATAGACAGGGAGAAATACACCTCATGAACATCACTCGCACCCCATCCAAAGCCGGCAGGCTGTTCGGCCTGTGCTTGCTGGGCGCCAGCCTCTCGGCCTGTGCCGGTGGCGGAATGCTTAGCACCGGAAACCAGTCCACCGCCATGTCCGGCTCGGCTGGTGGCAGCACCAGTGCAGGAGCCAACCCTGAATTGGAGCGCTGCGATCGTTCCCTCGGCACCATCGCCATGGATGACGGCCGCAACGCCGACTGGTATGGCCGCTTCGGCAGCGCCACCCAGGTTACCAGTATCGAGCCCCTGCTGCGCCTGGCCGTGCAGCAGTCCAACTGCTTCGTGATCACCGCTATCGGCAACCAGCAACTCGATAGTAACCTGAGCCGGATTACCGATCAGCAGCGTAACTCCGGTGAATACCGGGCCGGCTCCAACCAGCACAAGGGGCAGCGCGTCGCCGCGGATTACTTCCTCGAGCCGAAGATAATCATCGACAACGACTCGGTTGGCGGCCTGGGTGCGGCCCTCGGCGGCCTGTTCGGCAACAGCACCGTAGCGGGCCTGGCGGGTGCCATGCAGTCGAAAGCCTCGGTGGTGACCCTGTCACTGTTCGACATCCGTTCCTCCGTGCAGATTTCCATTTCCGAAGGCAGTGCCACCGCCACCAACTACGGCGCGGCGATAGCCGGCCTGACCGGCAACGTTGCCAGTGGCCTGGGTGGTTTCTCTCGCACACCGGAAGGCAAGGCGACGGTGGCGGCGTTCAACGACGCCTGGAACAAGATGATCGTCTCCCTGAAGAACTACAAGGCTCAGGATGTTGAAGGTGGTCTGGGTACCGGTGGGGTTTTGAGGGTCAACTGATACCCTGCCGTATTGTCGAAAACGCCCCGCGCAGGCTTGCTTGCGCGGGGCGTTTCTTTGATGGCGGCACAAAGCCTCAAGGGCGATAAGCCGGTTCTCCCGAGCTCCCCTTTTTTGAATTGCCAGGCGCCAGTGCTTCGGCATCCGGTGAGGCGGGGAGCGGAGGAAGGGGATCAGACGTTGAACAGGAAGTTCATCACGTCGCCGTCCTTGACGATATAGTCCTTGCCCTCGGAGCGCATCTTGCCCGCTTCCTTGGCGCCCTGTTCACCCTTGTAGCTGATGAAGTCGTCAAAGGCGATGGTCTGGGCGCGGATAAAGCCCTTTTCGAAGTCGGTATGGATCTTGCCTGCGGCCTGGGGCGCGGTGGCTCCCACGGGGATGGTCCAGGCGCGGACTTCCTTCACCCCGGCGGTGAAGTAGGTCTGCAGGTTCAGCAACTGGTAGCCGCCGCGGATCACCCGGTTCAGGCCCGGTTCTTCCAGGCCCATGTCGGCCATGAATTCGGCGGCTTCTTCCGCATCCAGCTCGGCGATTTCCGATTCCATGGCGGCACACACCGGCACCACTATGGCGTTTTCGGCGGCGGCGATTTCCTCCACCTGGGCCAGGTAGGGATTGTTCTCGAAGCCGTCGTCATTGACGTTGGCGATGTACATGGTCGGCTTGATGGTGAGGAAGTTCAGGTAGTCGATGGCCGCTTTCTCTTCCTTGGTGAGTTCTACGCTGCGCAGTACCCGGGCCTGCTCCAGGGCGGGCAGCAGCTTTTCCAGCACCGTCATCTCGAATTTGGCGTCCTTGTCGCCGCCCTTGGCCTTCTTGGCGTTGCGCTGCATGGCCCGCTCACAGGTGTCCAGATCCGCCAGCGCCAGTTCGGTATTGATGATTTCGATATCGTCCTTGGGCGATACCTGGCCGGCCACGTGCACGATGTTGTCGTTGTCGAAGCAACGCACCACATGGCCGATGGCGTCGGTCTCGCGGATGTTGGCCAGAAACTTGTTGCCCAGGCCTTCACCCTTGGAGGCCCCCGCTACCAGGCCGGCGATGTCTACGAATTCCATGGTGGTGGGCAGGATACGCTGGGGCTTGACGATCTCGGCCAGGGCATCGAGACGCGGGTCCGGCACCGGCACCACGCCGGTGTTCGGCTCTATGGTGCAGAAGGGGAAGTTGGCGGCTTCGATGCCCGCCTTGGTCAGCGCGTTGAACAGGGTGGATTTGCCCACATTGGGCAGTCCCACTATACCGCATTTAAAACCCATAGCTGTGTCCTGAAATTTACTTGGTGGAATCGGCGTTAAAGGCATGCAGGCGATTCATCGCCCTGGTCATGCCGTCGTTGAATAAAATATCGGTGGTGCGGGCGGCCTCGTCTACCGTGGCCTCCAGCAGGCTCTGCTCGGGAGCCGGCGCCTTGGTGAGCACGAAGCCGGCGACCTGGGACTTGTGCCCCGGATGGCCGATGCCGAGCCGCAGCCGGTAAAAATCCTTGTTGTTGCCGAGGCTGCTAATGATGTCCTTCAGGCCGTTATGACCGCCGTGGCCGCCGCCCTGCTTGAAGCGGGCGCTGCCCGGGGGCAGGTCCAGTTCATCGTGGGCCACCAGTATCGCCTCGGGCGGGATCTGGTAGAAGTTGGCCATGGCCGCTACCGACTTGCCCGAGCGGTTCATGAAGGTGGCCGGGATCAGCAGCCGTACCTCATGGTTCCCGATGCGTATCCGGCCGGTCCAGCCGAAAAACTTACCTTCTTCCCTGAGTTGGCCGCCATGCCGCCGGGCCAGCTCGGCCACATACCAGGCGCCGGCGTTATGGCGGGTGTGGGCGTATTCCGGGCCCGGATTACCAAGCCCGACGATCAGTTCGATAGGATTCATATGCTGAGTCGGCCGTTAAAATGACGCCATATTCTAATGAAGAGCGGCAATAATGGCCACCTCGGTGACTTGATCCGCGGGAATCGGTAATATAGCCAGCATTGTATACGATCAGGTATAAGATCGTTTGCACTCTCCGGGACGTCATTGCCCGCTTCATTGCCGCACGGATGCCTGTCACAGGATGCTTCTTATGTACGAACTGCTCGGCTGGGCCCTGCTCGCCGGGGTGCTCAATGCCCTGGCCGGTGGCGGCCTCTTCTTGACCCTGCCGGCGCTGCTGGCTACGGGGGTACCCAGCACCGGTGCGGTGGCTACCGCCAGTGTGGCTTCCTGGCCCGGCTATGCCAGTGCCTTCTGGGGCATGCGTCGCCAGCTCGGCAGCGGCCCCTGGTTGGCACTGACCGGCATCGGCCTGGCCGGTGGCGGACTGGGGGCTTTGGCGCTGGTGCAGTTCCATGCCGACAGCTTCAACTACCTGGTACCCTGGCTGCTGCTGACGGTGAGCCTGCTCTATGCCCGCCAACTGCTGAGCCGCTCCGGTTTCGAAGGGCCGCTCGACATGAAACGCCGGGCTTGGCCACTGTTGCTGGGCGGTGCCTTTTACGGCGGCTTCTTCGGTGGTGGCCTGGGGGTATTGCTGATGGCGTTGACCGGCCAGCTGAGGATGGGATCCAACCTGCAGCAGCACGCCATCAAGCTGTATCTGTCGATGCTGGCCAGCGGCGCCACCATCCTGGTGTATTCCCTGTCCGGACTGGTGCACTGGCGGGCCTGCCTGGTGCTGGCGCTGGGGTATCTGGTCGGGGGCAAGCTGGGTGCCCGGCTGCTGGTATGGATAAAGCCCCGGCTGCTGGCCTGGACCATAGTGCTGTTTGGCATCGGCCTGAGCGGTTACTACTTTGTGCGGTTCTATTGGTAATTTGGGGACTGGGGACTGGGGACTGGGGACTGGGGACTGGGGACTGGGGACTGGGGACTGATACACTCACTGTGAATCCCGAATCCCGAATCCCGAATCCCGAATCCCGAATCCCGAATCCCAAACACAAAAAAGCCCGCGGATTCGCGGGCTTTTTGCTTCCAGCTCGAGCGCTTAGTGCTCGAACATGGCGGAGATGGACTCTTCGTTGCTGATGCGGCGAATGGCTTCGGCCAGCATGCCGGACAGGGACAGCTGCTTAACCTTGGCCAGGGCTTCGATTTCCGGAGTCAGCGGGATGGAGTCGGTGATGATCACCTCGTCAATCACCGAGTCCTTGATGTTCTGGGCGGCATTGCCGGAGAACACGGCGTGGGTGGCGTAAGCGAACACGCGCTTGGCGCCGTGGTTCTTCAGGGCTTCGGCGGCCTTGCACAGGGTGCCGCCGGTGTCGATCATATCGTCCACGATCACGCAGTCACGGCCTTCCACATCACCGATCAGATGCATCACCTGGGACACGTTGGCACGAGGACGGCGCTTGTCGATGATGGCGATATCGGTTTCATCCAGCAACTTGGCCACGGCTCGGGCCCGCACTACACCGCCGATATCGGGGGAGACCACCACGGCGTTGTGCAGGTTCTTGGCTTTCATGTCTTCCAGCAGCACCGGCGTGCCGAACACGTTGTCCACCGGTACATCGAAGAAACCCTGGATCTGTTCGGCATGCAGGTCGACGGTCAGTACCCGGTCAACGCCCACGCTGGACAGGAAGTCGGCCACGACCTTGGCGGTAATCGGTACCCGGGCGGAGCGCACGCGGCGGTCCTGGCGAGCATAGCCAAAGTAGGGGATAACGGCGGTAATACGACCGGCGGAGGCTCGGCGCAGGGCATCCACCATCACGATCAGTTCCATCAGGTTATCGTTGGTCGGTGCGCAGGTGGACTGGATGATGAAGACATCGCCGCCACGTACATTTTCGTTGATTTGTACGCTGATTTCGCCGTCACTGAAGCGGCCGACATCGGCAGCACTCAGTTTGATAAAGAGACGATCGGCGATACGTTGGGCGAGTTCCGGCGTTGCATTACCAGCAAACAGCTTCATGTCGGGCACGGTTGAAAACCTCGGGGTTGTTTCATGGGTGGCGAGACTGGACGGGGCCGTGAACCCGTTTACGGAAACCAGTTCCGCTATCCAGCCCTTTTTGTAATTCTGAACGTGGTGTGTCTTGCAGGTAGCCGGGCCAGACAACCCGGACGGCGAGCCGGCCTCGGCCGTGTCGTCCTGCAGACATCACTTAACAGCGGATTGACCCTCGGAATAAGGGAGAAAGCGGGCCCACCCCCACTTTCTTGCAAGCGCTGCCTAGGTTGCCGTATTCGATGACGGGGCCGGTTCGTCGAGCTGCTGCAACACATTGAACAGCGGCGAAATATTACAGCCTTTGGCGACGAAACCGGTGCTTCCTTCCGGTGCCCTGGCCAACGCATTTTCGGCCGCTTCCCGACCGTCGAAGGTGGCAAAGATACAGGCTCCGGTGCCCGTCATTCTTGACGGCGCATATTCTAGCAACCAGCCAAGGAGCTTGGCAACCTCGGGGTGGCGCTTTTTGACCAGGGGTTCGCAATCGTTTTCCCAGGGCAGGCTGAGCCGTTGTTCCAGGCTGAGGGCCGGGCTGCTGCGGGGCAGCTCTGGATCGGTAAAGACGGCGGCGGTCGCCACCTCGATACCGGGATTGAGGACCAGGTACCAGGGCTCGGGCGGATGGGCGGGAGTCAGGATATCGCCCACCCCTTCGGCAAAGGCGGCCTGGCCGCGTACGAACACCGGCACGTCGGCGCCCAGCCGACGACCGAGTCGAGCCAGCTGTTCCTGGCTGAGTCCCAATTGCCACAACCGGTTGAGGGCCACCAGGGTGGTGGCGGCATCGCTGGAACCGCCGCCCAGGCCACCGCCCATGGGCAGCCGCTTGGTGAGATGGATACGGGCGCCCTTGGTGCAGCCGGTCTTGCTCTGCAGCAGGCGGGCGGCCTGGATGATGAGGTTGTGTTCTTGCTCCACCCCGGGCAGGGCCGGTTCGAGGACGAGATGACCGTCGGCGGCTGGCGCGAAGCCCAGGCTGTCGCCATGGTCCAGAAACTGGAACAGGGTCTGCAGGTCATGATAGCCGTCGTCGCGGCGGCCGGTGATGTACAGGAACAGGTTGAGTTTGGCCGGGGCGGGCAGGACTATCATGGCTTCAGTTCCCATTGATTGATGGCCAGGCGCAGGGTGGTGGTGTCGTGGGTCAGGTTCAGCCGGCTCGGCAGCCAGAGGCCATCGATGCGAGTATAGCCCAGGTAGCTGAGTTGCCAACCGTGAGCGCGCAGGCTTTGCGGCCGGCCATCGGCGTCGTATTCCACCTGGTCCGCCTCGCCGGGCAGCCCCTTTATCCAGTAGGCCAGCTGTTCCACCGGCAGATCCCAGCCGGTCAGCCGGAACACCAGATCCCGGGCGTTGCGCGCCGTATGTTGCCGGCCCTCGCTGTCGGTAAGTTGAATGGTGCCCTGGCGGCGGTTCAGATCGAACACCCGGCTGCCCACCACATTGGTCAGGTTCATCCGGTAATCGTCACTGTCCTGACGCCAGAACAGGCTGAGGCTGCCTCGCTCATCCGGGGTGATGATGCCGAGCCGCGCCGACAGCTGCCAGTCCTGCAACTGGGCCAGGGCGGTTTTCTGGGCCTGCCAGGAGCCGGGAGGGGCTTCCTGGGCCCGGTAGGCACAGCCGGAAACGAGCAACAGGGCAAAGGCGATCAATAAGGCGCGCACAGACAACTCCGATATCATGTTTGCCGTCAGTATAAGGGCAAGGTCAGCGCCTTTTAAAGCCTTACCCTTTCTCGTACAATAGCCGGCTACTTGAAAGATGTTGTGAGCCGCAGAATACCCTCATGAGCCTGCTGGTACTGGGAATCAATCATAAGACCGCTTCCGTCGCCCTGCGCGAGCGGGTGGCATTCGGGCCGGATATCGCCCCCAAGGCACTGCAGGAGCTGATGCACACCCGAGGGGTGGAAGAGGCGGTGATTGTCTCTACCTGCAACCGCACCGAGCTCTACTGTTGCCTGGATCAGCAGGGGGAAAGCGATCTGGTGCGCCACTGGCTGCAACGGTTTCACCATCTGGATGAAGACGAACTGACCTCCTGCCTGTACCAGCACCAGGGCGAGGAGGCGGTGCGACACCTGATGCGGGTGGCCTGTGGCCTGGACTCCCTGGTGCTGGGCGAGCCGCAGATATTGGGGCAGATCAAGCAGGCCTACAACCAGTCCCATCAGGTGGGTAGCCTCAGGGGCATTCTCGAGCGCCTGTTCCAGAAGTCGTTTTCCGTAGCCAAGCGGGTGCGTACCGAAACCGAGATCGGCGCCAGTGCGGTGTCGGTGGCCTTTGCCGCCGTCAGTCTGGCCAAGCGCATTTTTTCCGATTTAAGCCGTACCCGGGTATTGCTGGTCGGTGCCGGTGAAACCGTGGAACTGGTAGCCCGTCATCTGAAGGAACAGTCGGTGACCCAGATGATGGTGGCCAACCGCACCCTGGAACGGGCCCAGAACCTGGCGCGGGAGTTTGACGCCCAGGTGATGACCCTGGAGCAGATCCCCGAGCATCTGCCCAGAGCCGATATCGTCATCAGTTCCACCGCCAGTCCCCTGCCGATCATCGGCAAGGGGATGGTGGAACGGGCACTCAAGGCGCGCCGCCATAAGCCCATTCTGCTGGTGGACATCGCCGTGCCGCGGGATATCGAGCCGGAGGTAGACGAATTGAGTGATGCCTATCTGTATACGGTGGACGATCTGCAGGGCATCATTGAACAGAACCTCGAAGCCCGCAAGCGGGCCGCCGGCCAGGCCGAACGGATCATTCTTGAAGAGCGGGATCAGTTCATGGGCTGGTTCCGCTCGCTCAGGTCGGTGGACCTGATTCGCGATTACCGCACCCAGGCCGACGCCGTGCGAGAGCAGGAGCTCGGGCGGGCGCTACAGGCCCTGGCCCAAGGGGAAGACCCGGCCCTGGTGGTTCAGCAACTGGCCCGGCGCCTGACCAACAAACTGATTCATACTCCTACCCAGGCGCTGAGCCAGGCGGGCAAAGACGGCGATCAGGAAATCCTGGCCGTGCTGGCCCAGAGCCTGGGCCTTGGCCAGCGCTGACAAGGCCATAGCGGCGAGACACAGATGAACGAATCCATACAGAAGAAACTGGAAGGCCTGCAGGAGCGCTACGAAGAGGTGCAGGTGCTGCTGGGCGAGGCCACGGTGATCAACAACCAGGACCAGTACCGGGCCCTGACCCGGGAATACGCCCAGTTGGAAGACGTGGTGGGCTGTTTCCGCCGCTACTGCCAGGCCGAGGCGGATCTGGCCGGCGCGCGCGAGATGCTGGCGGAAGACGATGCCGAGCTCAGGGCCATGGCCGAGGAAGAAATCGACACCGCCAAGGCCACCATCGAGGAGCTGGGCCGCGAGCTGCAGATCCTGCTGCTGCCCAAGGATCCGAAGGACGACAGCAACTGCTTCCTGGAGATCCGCGCCGGGGCCGGCGGCGACGAGGCGGCTATCTTCGCCGGCGATCTGTTTCGCATGTACAGTCGCCATGCGGAACAGCAGCGCTGGCGTATCGAGATCGTCAGCGCCAGCGAAGGGGAGCATGGCGGCTTCAAGGAAATCATCGCCCGGGTCGAGGGAGCCGGCGCCTACGGCAAGCTCAAGTTCGAGTCCGGCGGTCACCGGGTACAGCGGGTACCCGAGACCGAGTCCCAGGGGCGTATCCATACTTCCGCCTGCACGGTGGCGGTGCTGCCCGAGGTTCCCGAGACCGAGGCCCCGGAGATCACTTCGGCAGATCTGAAAGTGGATACTTTCCGCGCCTCCGGCGCCGGCGGCCAGCACGTCAACAAGACCGACTCCGCGATCCGCATTACTCACCTGCCTACCGGCATGGTGGTGGAGTGCCAGGACGAGCGCTCCCAGCACAAGAACCGGGCCAAGGCCATGGCGGTGCTGGCCTCGCGCCTGGCGCAGATGGAGCAGGACAAGCGGCATGCCGAGGAGCAGAGCACCCGCCGCAACTTGCTGGGTAGCGGTGATCGCTCCGATCGCATCCGCACCTACAACTATCCCCAAGGGCGGGTGTCGGATCATCGCATCAACCTGACTCTGTACCGGCTGAGCGAAGTGCTGGAAGGCCAGCTCGACATGCTGACCCAGCCGATACTGCAGGAATACCAGGCCGACCTGCTGGCCGCCCTGGCGGGGCAGTAATGACCCTGGCCGAGCTGCGCCAACGGCTGCGCGAGCAACTGGCGGGGGGGGAGTCGCCCGCCCTGGATGCGGACGTGTTGCTGTGCCATGTGCTGGGCAAGCCGCAGAGCTTTCTGCTGGCCTGGCCGGAATACCAGCCGAGCCCGTCCGAGCTGGACCAGTTGGCCGCCCTGGTGAACAGGCGGCTGCGGGGCGAGCCGGTGGCGCACCTCACCGGCGTGCGGGAGTTCTGGTCGCTGGAGCTCGAGGTTTCGCCCGCCACCCTGATCCCCCGACCCGATACCGAACTCATCGTAGAAGCGGCCCTGGCACGGTTGCCCGCCCAGGCCGCCCGCCTCGTCGATCTGGGCACCGGCACCGGCGCCATCGCCCTGGCGCTCAAGAGTGAGCGCCCCGCCGATAGAGTGCTGGCGGTAGAATTCAGCCCGCAGGCGGCGGCCCTGGCCCGGCGCAACAGTGAACGGCTGGCGCTGGCCATCGAGGTGCGCCAGGGCAGCTGGTTTGAACCGCTGGCAGGGCTTCATTTCGATATGATCCTGTCCAACCCGCCCTATATCGATGCCGCCGATCCGCATTTGCAATCGGGAGATGTGCGTTTCGAACCGGCTTCGGCCCTGGTGGCGGAACGGGCTGGCCTGGCGGATCTGCACCATATCGTCGAGACGGCGCGCGCCCATCTCAATGGCGGAGGCTGGCTGCTGCTGGAGCACGGCTGGCAGCAGGGGAGCCAGGTACGGGAATATTTTGGCGCCATGGGCTATTGCCGGGTGCAGACCCTGCGCGATTACGGCGGCCAGGAGCGGATCACGCTGGGGCAGTGGCCCGGGAGGCAAGATGCTGAAAACGAAGGTCAGTGAGTGCTGGCAGGGCCTTGAGTCGCGCAGTCTGATGATGCTGGCGCTGGATGTGGTGGAGAGCCTCTATGGCCTGGCGGCGCGGGACAAGGCCGAATGTGACCTTTTCGCCCTGGAGCGGGAACTGGCCGAGACCCTGGCCGGCCGGAACGCCGCGGAACAGCTGCTTCCGGCCCTGTTCGGCGCCATGGGGCTGGCCGGCGATTGGGAACGTTTTTTTTCCACCGACAACTGCTTGATGGACCGGGTGCTGGCACGCCGCCGGGGCATTCCGGTGACCCTGGGAATCTTGATACTGCACCTGTGCGAGCGTTTCGGGGTGCGGGCCGAGGGCATCTGTTTTCCCGGTCATTTTTTGTTGCGGCTCTGGTCGGGAGAGGAGGGCGCCGTCGTGGATCCTTTCACCGGCGCGGCGCTTGGCCGGCGTGAAATCGAGCAACTGCTGCGCGGCGCCCGGGGCAACCTGGCCCGGCTCAAGCCCGAGCAGCTCAAGGGGGCCGATAACAAGGCGATACTGGAGCGATTGCTGAATGTGACCAAGGCCGCCTTTATCCATCATAAGCAGTTTTCCCAGGCCCTGGCCTGCAGCCAGTTGCTGCTCAAGCTTAAGCCCGACTGTCCCATTGAACGGCGGGATCGGGGTTTTCTGTTCGAGCAGCTCGACTGCCACCGGCTCGCCGCCGAGGACTTCGAATTCTTCATCCAGCACTGCCCCGAGGATCCGGTGGCCGACGTGCTGAAAGCCCAGATAGCGGCCCTCGACCTGGGTCCCAAAACCCTCCACTAGGAGTAGCGATGAAAACCGTCAAGATCAATCAGATAAGCGTGGCCAACGACAAGCCTTTCGTGCTGTTCGGCGGCATCAACGTGCTGGAGTCCCGCGAGCTGGCGCTGAAAGCCTGTGAGCATTACGTCAAGGTGACCGACAAGCTCGGCATCCCCTATGTGTTCAAGGCCAGTTGGGACAAGGCCAACCGTTCCTCCATCCACTCCTTCCGCGGCCCCGGCCTGGAGGAAGGCATGAAGCTGCTCGCGGAGATCAAGGATACCTTCAAGGTGCCGGTGATCACCGACTTGCACGAGCCCTGGCAGGCCGCCCCGGTGGCCGAGGTGGCGGACGTGATCCAGTTGCCCGCCTTTCTCGCCCGGCAGACCGATCTGGTGGAGGCCATGGCCAGAACCGGCCGGGTGATCAACATCAAGAAGCCCCAGTTCCTGAGCCCGGGGCAGATGAAGAACATCGTCGACAAGTTTATCGAGTGCGGCAATGACCGGCTGATTTTATGCGAGCGCGGCGCCAACTTCGGCTACGACAACCTGGTGGTGGACATGCTCGGCTTCGGGGTGATGAAAAAGGCCACCGCCGGCGCCCCCATCATTTTCGACGTGACTCATGCCCTGCAGTGCCGGGATCCGCTCGGCGAAGCCTCCGGCGGCCGTCGGGAGCAGGTGGTGGATCTGGCCCGGGCGGGCATGGCCACCGGCCTGGCCGGTCTGTTCCTCGAGTCCCACCCGGATCCGGACAGCGCCAAGTGCGACGGCCCCAGCGCCCTGCCGCTGGCCAGGCTGGAGCCTTTCCTGGCCCAGATCAAGGCCCTGGACGAACTGGTGAAAAGCTTCACGCCGCTGGATACCCACGGCTGAGCCGGATGCGATAGCTTGTTCTTAACAAAGGCGGCCAGGGTGCCGCCTTTGTTTTTATCAATGGTTGAGCCGGATCGCCGAGTTATTTAGAATAGCCGTCCAGCCGTACTTATGGCTTCAACCTTCCGATGGGATCTAGCCGGCAATGAGTGACAACCTGGACCATTTCGACCGAAAAATACTCGCCATCGTGCAGCGCAACTGCCTGACCCGCAGCGAAGTCATCGCCGAAGACATCGGCTTGTCACCGTCGGCGGTGCAGCGGCGGCTGAAGCGGCTGCGTCAGAACAAGGTGATCAGCGCCGACGTGGCGGTGGTCGACAACCGCAAGCTCGATAACCTGATGAGCTTTATCGTCGGCCTGGAAATCGAGCGGGAAAACTACCAGGTGATGGATCGCTTTATGCGCTGGGCCCAGGGCCAGGACGCCTTTCAGCAGATTTTCTACGTTACCGGGGCGGTGGATCTGGTGGCGGTGATCCTGGCCCGGGACGTGACCGAATTCGATACCCTTGCCGAAGCCACCATGAGCCAGTTCCCGGAGATCAAGCGCATGAACACCAATGTGGTGCTCAATGTGCTGAAGTCCGGGCTGAACCTGCCAATCTGAGTCTTTTTCCTTACTCCGCCGGCGGGCGCAGCAGGGCGCAGACGGCGGCGATGTCCGCCGGCGAGGTGCGGCAGCAGCCGCCGATCAGGCGGGCGCCCTCCCGCTGCCAGCGCCCGGCGGCCCGGGCGAACTGTTCGCCGTCGGTCGTACCGTGCCAGCACTTGTGGCCGGCGTCGTACTGCTCGCCGGAGTTGGGGTACACCAGCAGCGGCTTGGTGGTGGCGTCCCGCACCGATTGCAGCAGCCCGGACACGTGCTCGGGGGCGGTGCAGTTGAGGCCCACCGCCACCACCGACCCGAAGGGGGCCAAGGCCGTGACACAGTCGTGCAGCCGCTCGCCCTGGCTGTTATGCTCCGCATCCCGGCAACTGAAGCTGATCCAGCCGCAGGCGCCGGGATGTTCTTCCATCAAGCGGGCCAGGGCCCGGGCCTCGCTCAGGCAGGGCAGGGTCTCGCAGGCCAGCAGGTCTGCACCGGCCGCCAGCAGCACCTCCAGCCGGGGCCGGTGGAAGGCCATCAGACCGGCTTCATCCAGGTCGTAATGGCCCCGGTACTCGGAACCGTCTGCCAGCATGGCGCCATAGGGACCGACCGAGGCCGCGACCAGGGGGCGGGGGCGAAGGGCGCGCTGTTCGGCGCTCAATCCTCGCCAGAAGTCGTCCCGCGCCGCTACCGCCAGTTGCACCGCCTGGTGCATCAGCCCGGCGGCCTGTTCGGGGGCGATCCCGCGGCGGGCGAAGGCCTCGAAGGTGGCCTGATAGCTGGCGGTGATGGCCACATCGGCGCCGGCGGTGAAATAGTCGTAGTGGACGGCGTAGATCAGCTCGGGCTGCTCGATCAGCACCTTGGCCGACCACAGCGGATCCTTGAGGTCACAGCCCCGGCTTTCCAGTTCGGTGGCCAGGGCGCCGTCGAGGATGGCCAGGGGAAACTGCGTGAGCAGGGTTTCAATAGGATTGGTCATACACACCTTGAACAACACCGGCGAGGCGGTGGATGGGTTAGAGGATCTGCGACAGGAACTGCCGTAGCCGCGGGTGGGCGGGGCGGTTGAAAAAGCCGTCCGGCGTATCTTCGGCCAGCAGCCGGCCGTCTGCCATGAACAGCACCCGGTCGGCTACTTCCCGGGCAAAGCCCATCTCGTGGGTGACCACCACCATGGTCATGCCTTCTTGGGCCAGGCCCTTCATCACTTCCAGCACTTCCCCCACCATTTCCGGATCCAGCGCCGAGGTGGGTTCGTCGAACAGCATGATGTGCGGCTGCATGCACAGGGCCCGGGCGATGGCCACCCGCTGCTGCTGGCCGCCGGAAAGCTGAGCCGGGTAGTGGTCCATGCGTTCCGCCAGGCCTACCTTGGCCAGCAGGGCCCGTGCCTGTTGCTCCACCTCGGCACGCGGACGCCCGGCCACCTTGAGCGGCGCCAGCATCACATTCTGCAGGGCGGTCTTGTGGGGGAAGAGGTTAAAGCTCTGGAACACCATGCCGACCCGCTCCCTGAGCTGGTTGACGTTGGTGTTTCGGGCATGGATATCGATGCCCTCGAGCTCGATACGGCCGGCGCTGATGCTTTCCAGCCGGTTGAGGGTGCGCAGGAAGGTGGATTTTCCCGAGCCCGAAGGCCCGACGATCACCACCACCTCGCCACGGCGAATGGTGACCGACACCTGGTTGAGCGCCTGGCAGCCGTTGTCGAATACCTTGTCGACCCGGCTGGCGCTGAGAATGGTTTCTGGGTGTTTTATCTGCATGGGCGCTCCTAGTGTCCCGCCGCCAGGCGCCGTTCCAGCCGCTGTACCAGCCAGGACAGGGATGCCGTCATCACCAGGTAGAGCAGGGCCACAGTGAACCACACCTCGAAGGGGGCGAAGGTGGAGGACACCACTTCCCGCCCGGCCTTGGTCAGGTCGGTGAGGGAGATCACCGACACCAGGGAGGAGTCCTTGATCAGGTTGATGAACTGGCCGGCCAGGGCCGGCAGGCTGCGTTTGAGTGCCTGAGGCAGTACCACCTCGATCATGGCCCGTACATAGCTCATGCCGAGCGAACGGGCCGCCTCCATCTGTCCCACCGGTACCGCCTGGATGCCGGCGCGGATGATTTCCGCCACATAGGCGGCGCTGAACAGGGTGAGGGCGGCGGCGCCCGCGGTAAAGCGATCCAGCGACAGCACGGTGCCGACGAAGAAGTAGATGATGAAGATCTGTACCAGCAGTGGGGTACCGCGGATGATCTCGATATAGAGAATGCACAGTTTGCGCAGGGCCGGGTTGGCGGACAACCGCCCCAGGCCCAGGCCTAAGCCGAGCAGGATCGAGCACAGCAGCGAGACTACCGACAGCTGTAGTGTCATCACCATGCCATGGAGGATGGGACCGGCGCGCAGACTGTCGACCCTGGCCACCTCATCCCCCTCGAACAGCAGGTCGCCGTCCGCTACCAGCAGGGTGCCGACCCTGTCGAGCTCCAGAGGCGCATCGCCGAGGTCGGAAATCAGGGTAAGGCGGCCGTCGTCACCGAGCTCGGCCTGGCCGTCGAAGGGCGCGAGGATGGACTGGGGCGAGGTGTCGACGATATAGGGCAGCACCCGTTCCCAGCGCCAGTGGTAGTCGATGCTCTGGGTGGACCAGTAGATACCGCCGGCCAGCATGAGCACCACGCTCATAAAAACCCCGTTCCACAGCCAGTGGTGTTTGGCAGTCTGCATATTCGTTCCCGTCAAACCGGCCGACGGCCCGGGCCGTCGGCAACAACATAGAGGATTACTGTACCCGGCTCAGCCAGGCATCGCTCTTGAACCACTTGCGGTAGAGCCTGTCATAGCTGCCATCGCCCTTGATCTGGCGCAGGTAGTTGTTGAGGAAGTTGAGGAAATCCCCGTCGCCCTTGCGTACCGCCCAGCCCAGGGGGCCATAGGTGAAGGCCTGATCGAGGTGCACCAGCCGGCCCGGGTTTTGCGCGGCGTAGACGGCGTTGTAGCTGATGTCGTAGACGAAGGCGTCGGCCCGGCCGTTGGCGACTTCCTGGGCGGCGTCGGCGGAGCTTTCGAACAGTCGCATCTTGGCCCGGCCCAGGTGGCGCTTGATGGCGTATTCGCCGCTGGTGCCGAGCTGGGCGGTGACGGTGTAGCCGTCATCGTTCAGCTGGCGGTAGGCGGTCACTGTCTCGGCCAGCTCCGGGCGGATCAGCACCGTCTGGCCGGCGTCGAAATAGGGCTCGGCGAAATTGACGCTGAGGTTGCGCTCGGGGGTGACCGTCATGCCCAGAATAAGATCGCATTTATTGGTCTGCAGGGCGGGGATGATGCCGTCCCAGCCGGTGTTGACCGGCACGAACTCGACGTTGATCGATTTGGCCATGGCCTTGGCAATGTCGATGTCGAAGCCGATAAAGTCGCCGCGCTTGTCGGTCATCTCGAAGGGCATGTAGCCGGATTCGAAGCAGAAGCGGAATTCCCCCGAGCTCTGGATCTGCTCCAGGGTGGAACTCTGGGCGCTGGCGGCGGCGGTGAACAGGCCGAGGCTACTGCCCAGCAGGAGAAGGCTGAGGTTTTTTTTCATGAACAGTCCCTGTGGCGAACGAAGGCATCAGGGGCAAGACCCCGATAGCGATTAACGGAGCCCCGTATTCTAGCGGCAGCGCACGGGGATATTCCGCATTATCGGGGAAAAATGCGGGGCGTTGCGGCGCCGGGCTAAGCCCTTACCGGCCCCGGGTCGTATCAGTCCCGGGTGCGGCAGCGCTCGGCGGGCACCCTCAGGGCGTGCAGCAGGTACTGCTTGAAATCTTCGGCGTAGTCCTGCCGTTCCAGTGCTTCCGCCATGCAGGCCAGCCAGGCGTCGCGTTCGGCGGGACCGATAGCCAGGTGGGTATGGGCCCGGGGTATGCTGATGGGGCCGTACTTCTCCCGGTAGCGGGGCGGGCCGCCCAGCCAGCCGCACAGGAAGCGGGCCAGCTTGTCGGTACTCTCGGCGAGATCGGTCGGGTGCATGGCGAGGATGATGGCGGCGTCGGGGCGACGGACCATGGCGGCATAAAAGGCTTCGGCCAGGCGGCGCAGGCCGGCTTCGCCGCCGGCGGCCCGGAAGGAACTGTCACCCTGCCCGTAGGCGGAAGGCCATAGCATAAACGGCTCGCTATTCTGATATCTGAGATGCCGGTTATTGTCGCCCAAAACATCCGGCAGGTGAAGTCAGAAGCCTCTGCCCGTCAGGTTATTTCGGTGGATGAGCCGGGTTCCTTATCTTCTGTGCCGGGCTGGTAGGGACCGGCTATTTTCTGCAGGATCCGCCCCAGTTCCATCGGCAGGGGGAAGACGATGATCTTGCTGTTGTCGCTGCTCACCTCGGTCAGGGTCTGCAGGTAACGCAGTTGTATCGCTTCCGGTTGCTGCCCGAGTATGCGGGCCGCCTCCAGCAACTGCTTGGAGGCTTCCAGCTCGCCGGTGGCGTGGATGACCTTGGCTCGCCGGGAGCGCTCGGCCTCGGCCTGGCGGGC
This sequence comes from Zobellella sp. DQSA1, assembly GCF_041950555.1. Lineage (GTDB taxonomy): Bacteria > Pseudomonadota > Gammaproteobacteria > Enterobacterales > Aeromonadaceae > Oceanimonas. Next base: position 2,963,149 of record NZ_CP169531.1, on the reverse strand, counting down.
GATGGCGCGGATCATGGATTCATCGAGATCCACGTGTTTGATTTCCACCGCCGTCACCTTGATGCCCCAGTTGTCGGTACTCTGATCCAGGATACGCTGCAGATCCGTATTGAGCGTGTCCCGCGCCGAGAGGATCTCGTCCAGCTCGTGCTGGCCGAGCACGGATCTCATGGTGGTCTGGGCCAGTTGGCTGGTGGCCTCCAGGTAGTTTTCGATGTTGATGATCGCCTTTTGCGGATCCAGCACCCGGAAATAAAGCACCGCATTGACCCGCACGGTGACGTTGTCCTTGGAGATCAGATCCTGGGAAGGAATATCCATGGTAATGATACGCAGATCCACCCGCACCATTTGCTGCACGAAGGGGATCACCAGGATAAGGCCGGGCCCCTTGATCTTGTAGAAGCGGCCGAGCAGGAAGATAACTCCCCGTTCGTATTCCCGCAGTATGCGGAACATGCTGCTGAGCAGCATGACCACCAGCACCACTATCAGCAACTGAAAATACAGAAAATCGATCATCATGACTGGGTCTCCTCCAGCGGGGCCACGTTGAGGGTAAGGTCTTCCACCGCCAGCACTACTACTGGCTGGTGCTGGGCGATGCTGTGTTGACTATGAGCCTGCCAGCGTTCGCCCTGCACCAGCACAATGCCGGTGGGGGCGATGGGGGTCAGGGCGATGCCCTGTTCGCCGACCATGGCGGCGGTGCCGGATACCGGTGCGGCCCGACGCTGCTTCACGATAAGCCGCACCACCACCAGGATCAGGGTGAGGGAAAACAGGGTTAAGGCGGCCACGAAGGGCCAGGCGACCCGGAATGCCTGATCCGGGGTGTCGAACAGCAGCACCGAGCCGATGGCGAAGGCCACCAGGCCCCCGCCGCCGAGGATACCGAAGCTGGGGGCCAGGGCTTCGGCGATCATCAGCACCACCCCCAGCAGCAGCAACGCCAGGCCGGCGGTGCTGAGCGGCAGCATCTGCAGGGCCAGCAGGGCCAGCAGCAGGCAGATGGCGCCGGTAACGCCGGCCACGCCGAAGCCCGGGCTGTAGAATTCGAGCAGGATGCCGTACATGCCCACCAGCATCAGCAGGTAGGCGATATTGGGGTTGGTGATGATCATGATGAAGCGCTGGCGCCAGTCGGGCTGGCGTTGTTCGGCCAGGAGCGCGGTGGTGGCAAAGGTGTAGGTGCTGTCGTGGAGGGTGATTTCCCGACCGTCCAGGCCTTGCAACAGGGCGGGGATGTCCACCGCCATCAGCTCGATCACCTGTTGCTCCAGCGCCTCGGAAGCGGTGAGGGTGGCGGCTTCGCGCACCGCCTGCTCGGCCCAGTCGGCATTGCGTCCGCGCAACTGGGCCAGGGACTTGATATAGGCCACCGCGTCGTTCAGGGTCTTGCGCTCCATGGCGCTGCCCTCGAGGGCGGGACGGCCATCTTCCTGCTCCCTGTCCTCCAACTGGTCCCCCGGCGGTTCGGTACCGCCGGGAGGGCCTATCTGCACCGGGGTGGCGGCGCCCAGGTGGGTGCCCGGGGCCATGGCGGCCACATGGCTGGCATAGAGGATATAGGTTCCCGCCGAGGCGGCACGGGCGCCGCCGGGAGAGACGTAGACCACCACCGGCACGCGGGATTCGAGCATGGCCTGGATGATGTCCCGGGTGGCGCTGTAGAGGCCGCCGGGGGTGTCCATGGTCAACAGTACGAAGGCGGGATTGTCCAGTTGGGCCTGGGTCAGTTCGGTCACGATAAAGTCCGAGGTGCCGGGGCCGATGGCGCCCTTGATGTCCAGTTGCCAGTAGCGCTCCTGGGCCAGAGTCGGCATACCCAGCAGCAACAACAGCAGTAATAGGCCGCGCCAGTTCATATACCCAGCTCCAATTCAGTCTCTATTAGAGCTTAGTGCATGTCATCGGGTTGGTGGTTATTTAACCGAAAGGAGCAAGGGAATCGGATGTCTTGCGCTGCTTTCCGGGAAAGGGCACCATCGGCGCTGCTTGGACAGGAAGCCGGCAGCGCGGCCATTCATCTTCACGGGAGCACCTATGCCTATCAGAACAGCGACCAAGGCGGATATGCAGGCCATCTATAGGCTGGAGCGATCCTCCTTCGGCAGCCACTGTTATCCGGATTTCTTTTTTCGTCAGGCTCATGATCTCTGGCCCCGTTATCTGTGGGTGGCCGACGACGGCGAGCTGGCGGGCTACTGCCTGGGTGGGACGGGGGCGGCGCCTGGCGAGGGCTGGATACTGTCCCTGGCGGTGGCCGAGTCCTGCCGGGGGCGGGGGCTTGGCAAGGCGCTGCTGCTACAGGCCATAGGGGCGCTGGAAGCTGGCGGTTGCCGCTCGGTGCGGCTGACGGTGTCGCCGGACAACCCGGCGCTGGGGCTTTACCTTGCCCTCGGTTTCGTGACGGAACGGCGGGAAGAAGCCTATTTCGGGCCGGGCGAGCCGCGGCTGGTGCTGGTGCGAGCTAGCTCCTGGCGGCCTGCTCCAGACTGCGCCAATCGCTGAACAGGTGCACCGGATCGCACAGCTGGCGCATGGCGTGCAGGGCGGTGGCATAGCCCAGTTGCAGGCCGAACAGCCGCACGCCGAGGCTTTCCTTCGCCCGTTCCACCTGTTCTCGCAGCGCCTCGCTGACCTGGAACTCGCCGTCGCTCACCAGCAGGATATCGGCCTGCCGCCACTCCTGCTGCTGCAGTCGGGTGAGCGCCGCCTGTAGCGGCGTGCCGACGTCGGTGCCGCCGCTGAAGGCACCGCGCAGCAGGTCCAGCAACTCGGGCAGGGTCAGCCGGCGGTTGTCCAGCACCCGCAGCTCGCCGGCACCGCCGAACAGGTACACCAAGCAGCTCCGGCGCTGGCGCCTGGCCAGACGCAGGGCTTCCAGCACCATGGCCTTGGACACCTGCTCCGCCAGGCCGTGCATGGAGGCGGAGGTGTCCAGGCAGAGCAGGATGGGACCCTGCTGGCTGCCCTGGCCCCGACCTTCCCCTTGCCCGGCCCGGGGCTGGGGCCAGTCGTTGCCGGCATCTATGGGCATGACGCCGGCTACCGCGTAGCTGAGCAGGCCCTGCTCGGCCCGGCGGGCGTGCCACAGCAGGTGCAATACTTCGTGGCCGAGAAAGGCCGCTTCCAGAGGCAGCATCCGTGCCAGGTTGTCGGAGCGGGTGATGCCCCGGGTTTCCATCGGCATGCCGGGCAACTGCCGTTGCTGCGGGCCCGCCTCGCGCGGACTCATCTGCTGCAGCAACTGGCTCGGGGTGGCGCTTTGTGCCGGATCCGGACGCTGCTGGCCGAGTTGCTCCAACAAACGCTGCAGCCGGTGGATCTGGGCGACCCATTGTTGCAGGCGCAGCAGGTCGAACCAGGCCCTGTCCCGCAGCCGGCCGCTGTCGGTATCGGTGCCGAGGGCCGGCGCTATGCCGAGCTCTTCCGCCACCTTGTCCAGGGTCTGCCACAGGCTGATGCGCCGCTGCCACTGTTCGGCGAGGCGGCCGAGCTCCCGCCGGGTATGGCGGGCCCGGGCGCGCCGCTGGGCATGCTGCGGGAGCTGTCCGCAACGCGCCAGCAGGGCGGCGGTGGCCGGCCACTGCAGCTCCACCTGCTCCAGTACCAGCAAGATGTCCTGTACCACGGCTCGGGCCACTTCCGGCGTCTGCTTGCAGTAACCGAGCGCCCCCGATCGCACCAGCAACTGGCGGATGCGCCGTTCGGTGCTGCTGCCGAGCCACCGGCCGGGTGCCGGCAACTGCCCCCGATCGAGTCGTGTCAGCAGCTCGACCACATGGTCGGCCCGGGGGCGCAGCCGGCCCAGGGGGTGGGTCACCACCAGGCTGAACAGCGTGTCCGGCAGTTCGGCCAGGATGCCCAGGCCGGGGGGCTGGGAGGCGGACAGGGCCCTAGGCCTCGACCGGCAGGGCGGCGAAATCGCGGCGCAGGACCAGCAGCCGCTCCCGTTGCCGGCCCAGGGCCTGTTGCTGTTGCTCCAGTTGGCGGCGGGCCTGGGCTCCGAGCGCCGGGCTCAGCCAGAGGTGCTGGCGCAGCCGGGGCTCCAGCTCCCGCTGCTGTTGCGTCAGCCAGTCCAGGTATTGCCCAAGCTCGCCGATACGCTCGTCCAGTTGACTCAGGCGGGCGGCCAGGTGGGCCGCCGGCCAGGCACGCGGGCGCAGGGCGGTGGGGCGCTGGTAGGGCTCCAGCACCGGTACGTACTGATCCGGATTGCCGCCCAGGTTGCGGATTTCCTGCTCGGTGAAGCTGGTGTCGGGCAGGCGGGGCTGGCGGTAGAGCGCTTCGCCGGCGGCGTTGTGACGGGTCCGGAAGCCCTCCCGCTCGGTCACCGGCTGGCCGGCTTCGTCCAGGTAGAGCTGATAACCCTGCTCGTTGAGGGCCGGCAGCACCGGATCCGCATCCTGCGCCAGTCGTTGCTGCCAGCTGCCCACCAGTTCGGCCACCAACTGCGGGCTGAAGCCCGGATCTGCGGCGATATGCTCCTGCAGCCAGGCCTCCAGGCGGGGGTACTGCTCCGGCTGCTGCCACAGGCAGTGGGGCAACAGCCAGGCGTCGAACAGCCCGGCCTCGGTTTCGCCGTTGCAGCAGGCGGATACCCTGAGCAACTTGACCACCTTGCGCCAGCGCCGGTCCGAGACGGTCATCTCCTGCTCGGCGAGGAAGGCGCGCAGGCTGGTGAGCAGTCGCACCAGTGCCGGGGCCAGGGGGAGCCGCTCGGCCAGGGTGCGGATGGCGGCCAGCTCGCAGCCGCTCAGGCGCAGCTCGGACGGGGGCGCCTGGTAGCCCTGGTTGAGGGTGAGCAGTGCCGTAAAGGCCTGGTCGCTGACCGGCGCTACCCGGTAGCGCAGCAGGAAACGGTCGTACAGGGCGTTGAGTTCGGCTCCTTCCGGCAGTTCGTTGCTGGCGGCGATCACCGACACCAGGGGCACCTCCAGCCGTTCGCTGCCGTTGTCGAACTGACGCTCGTTGAGCAGGGTGAGCAGGCTGTTGAGAATGGCGCTGTTGGCCTTGAAGATCTCGTCGATAAAGGCGATGGAGGCCTCGGGCAGATAGCCCCGGGTCTGGCGCAGGTAGCGGTCCTGCTCCAGGGCCTTGATGGAAAGGGGGCCGAACAGTTCCTCGGGCACCGAAAAGCGGGTCAGCAACCGCTCGAAGTAGGCGCCGTCGGCCAGCAGGGTATGCAGCCGGCGGGACAGCTCGCTCTTGGCGGTACCGGGTGGGCCCAGCAGCAGCAGGTGCTCGCCGGAGAGCGCGGCCAGCAGTGCCAGCCGGGCCGGAGTGTCCCGCTCCAGCAAGCCCTGCTGCAGCTGTGCGATCAATGCCGCGATACGAGGTTTTACATCCATGTGCCGGACCTGTGATTTAATTGTATTAAAAATATTTTAGTATTGTACTCAAAAATGACGATGTGGCCAGCACGGGAGCTGTACCGATGCCGTCATTCCCGCGCAGGCGGGGAGCCGGGGCCCTGACCATGGCACCGGGGGCCGGCTGGCATGGACTCCCGCCAGCGGGAGTGGCGAAAAGGGACGCGGGAGTGACGAGCGTGTACGGGCAAGAGGGGCTGTGGTTTTATCGAAAAAGGGGGGAGACCGTTTTAACGGTCTCCCCCTGTTAGTCACGAAGCGCTATCAGAACCGGTAGCTCAGGCTGGCCTTGAGCTCGCGCTCGGCGCCGAACCAGCAGTTACTGTCATCGAAGCAGCTGTAGTAGCGCTTGTCGAACAGGTTGCTGGCGGACAACTGCAAGCGGGCGCCGTCCCAGTCGGCGTTGAGATAGCCCAGATCGTAACCGAGCGCCAGATCCACCAGGGTATAGGCGGGTACCTGATCGGTATTTAATGTGTCCATCTGGGTCTTGCCCACGTAGCGCACCCCGACGCCCAGGGCGGTGCCGGCCAGGGCGCCTTCGAAGAGATCATAGTTGGCCCACAGGCTGGCCTGGCGCTCCGGCACCCAGACCGGGGTCTTGCCGAGCAGCTCTCCGCTCTCGTCCTTGCTGAACGCCATGTCCATCAGGGTCAGACTGGCGGCCAGGCTAAGGTTGTCGGTCAGGTAGCTTTTGGCTTCCAGCTCCAGGCCCTTGGCCTGCACCTCGCCGGCCTGAGTCTTGTCATAGGGGCTGCCGTTGGGATCCCGGGTGGGCTCGTTCTGTTTGGTGATATGGAAGGCGGACAGGGTGCCCTGGTGACGCCGGTCGGCGGACTGGTACTTGACCCCGGCCTCCCACTGTTGGCTGGTGGTGGGGTCAAAGGTCTTGCCGTGCCGGTCCTGGCCGGTGATGGGTTCGAAGCCTTCGGCGTAGCTGACGAAGGGAGAAAAACCGCCCGGCAGCTCGTAGAGGGCACCGACACGGAAGCTGAACTTGTCCTGCTCCACCATGTTGTCGGCCCGGGCGCCGTACTTCCTGCCCTGCTCCTTGCCCTGGTAGCGGTCGTAGCGGCCGCCGGCGATCAGCACCAGCCGGTCCAGCCGGACCTGATCCTGCAGGTAGAAGCCGGCCTGGCGGGTACTCAGGCGGAAATCCGAGGAATAGGAAGAAGAAAAGGCGATGTCGCCGGGCCGTACCAGGTGGTTGTCGGGGGCGAACAGATCGATGGCGGGGATCTCGCCGTCCTCGTAGCGGATATCCGAATTCAGCCGGGTGTAATCCACCCCCAGCAGCAGGTTGTGCTCGAGGGCGCCGCTACGGAGCCGGCCGGACAGCTGGTTGTCGATGGCCCAGCTGCGGCTGGCTTCGTCGGTCAGGTAGGCGCGTCGGGTCAGGGTGCGCTGATCCGCGCCGAGCCCCATGCCGTAGCTGTTTTCCTGATAGGCGCTGGCATCCATGAAGCGCAGGTTCTGCAGCAAGGTCCAGTCGTCGTTGAGCTCGTGGTTCAGCTTGTAGCCGAGCATCAGCACTTCCCGGTCATAGGTGTTCCAGTTGGCGTCGCCGGAGTAGATATCGGCGGGCAGACGGCCGTTGACGTTGTCCTTGAACAGGCCCGAGGCCGGCAGCGTGGTGTAAATGCCGGCGGAAGGGTCCTGCTGGTAATAAAGATTCAGGTTGAGCAGGGTGCGATCCGAGATATGCCAGTCCAGGGCAGGGGCTATCAGGTAGCGCTCTTCCTCCGAGGTCTCGGCCTGGCCGTCCTGCTTGCGGCCCAGGGCCACCAGGCTGTAGTTGAGGCTGCCGTCGTCCCTGAGGGCGCCGCGGGACTCGAAGCTTCCCTCTCGCAGGTCATGGCTGCCGCCGGACAGGGTCAGCTCATGGAAGGGCTGGTTGCTCGGTTGTTTGGCGATCAGGTTGACCATGCCGCCGGGGGGCATGGCGCCGTACAGCACCGAGGTGGGGCCCTTGAACACGTCCACCTGTTCGAGGGCGAAGGCGTCGATCTGGGGCTGCAGGTTCCAGTCGTTGTAGGTGAGTGGCAGGCCGTCGTAGAAGTTCTGGTAGTTGATAAAGCCGCGGATATTGAACAGATCGAGCCGGCCGACGGCGCCGCCGCGCAGCTCGGTGTGCACGCCGGGCACGTAGCGCAGCGCCTCGGCCACCGAATCCATGCTCCGCTGATCCAGGGTTTCCCGGTCCACCACGCTGATGCCCTGGGGCGTTTTCTCCGGTGCCAGGGCCGACTTGGTGGCGGTATGGCGATAGGCCTTGCCCTGCACCAGCACGGTGTCTTCGGTAAGCAGGGGGGCGTCTTCGATGGGGGGCTGTGCCAGGGCCGGGCCGCCCAGGGCGCCGGAGATCGCCAGGGCCAGCAGGGAAGGGGTAAAGGCGTGTTGCCGCCGCATAAGATCCTCGCTTGAAAATAATTAAATAACAATGAATCTCATTTTAATTTTTCGGTGGTGAGCGGGCTTAACATTTTGGTGCAGGAGCGATGGGGATCCAGTATTCCATCCGGTAATCGGCTTCAAGAGAGCAATAGGTTTCCAGCTCGAAGGCGCCGCGATAGCAATAGCCCGAGTCTGGCAGCCAGTGCAGAATTACCCATTCCAACACCCGGGCCAGCTTTTGCGGGTTGCCCTGGTGAGGAATGACCAGATATTCGGAGGCGGGGATCTCGAGTCGCTCCAGGCCATGAACGGAGAAGCCCTGTTGCAAGGTCCCGGCCCAGTAACGTAGTTGCCCGGGTTGTCCGGCATCTATTCCTATGGCTCCGGCAGGCTGGACCAAGGGAGCCGGAGACAGGGTTTTGAAACGTTGCCAGATGTGGGGTATTTGCTCGAGGCAGTCGGGCGATTCGGCAAACAGGCCCCGGCAGTTGCCACTGATCCCGAACAGGTATTCGGCGGGACGATTGTCGATGCGGATTTGCAGCAGGGTATTTTCATCCGGACTCAATAACGGCGTGAGTAGGCCTCGACGTCTCCCTGTCTTGCGATAGTCCCCCGGCGAACAGCCGAATTGCTGGCGGAAGGCGCGGCTGAAGCTGACTTCGGAATCGAAGCCGCAACCAAGGGCGATATCGAGCTGTCGCAGCCGACCGGTCAGCAGCCATTCGGCCGCCCGGCTCAGGCGCAGTCGGCGAATATAACGGGCCAGGCTCAGGCCGGTGGCCGCCTGGAAATCCCGTTGCAGCTGCCAGCGGGAGCAGCCTACCGTACTGGCTAGCGACGGCAGAGTGAGCGGATGATCAAGGTGTTGGTGAATATGGTGCAGCACTTGTTGTAGTCTCGGAGAGAGACGAGAAGCGGCCACTAATGAGTCCTCCATAAAAGAGACCGGCCAGGGGCCGGTCGTTGTTTTTCAGAATTTGACGTTATAGGTCAGGCTAAAGGTGCGGCCCCGGCCCTTGAAATCGTAGAGTTCATTCGGACCGTAGTAGGGCACGTACCAGACCTGGGCGCGTTGGCCCCAGATGGTGGTGTAGTCCCGATCGAACAGGTTCTCGATGCCGGCGCTGAGGGTGCCCACCGGCAACTGGTAGCGGCCCAGCAGGTCGACGGTGTGGTAGCCTTCCAGTTTGTTGCCACCGTCATCGCGCAGATCGAACATCTTCTGGGCCTGTAGCCGCAGCGACCAGGGCCGGGCCGGTTGCCAGGCGAGGAAGGAGGTCAGCTTGCTCGGGCTGGCCTCGGTCACCGCCAGCTTGCGCCAGCCGGCGTCGGTCTCGGTTTCGGAAAATACCCAATGGCCGCCGATGCCGGCCTGCCAGTCGTCATGCAGCCAGGTGCTGAGCGTCCCTTCCAGGCCGTAGATACGACGCTTGTCATCCTTCAGCAGCACCGACAGGCTTTGCCGGTCGTAGCTGATGGTTTTGTCCGACAGGCTGTAATAGGCGGCCAGTTGGGCGTCCCAGACGCCGTCGGAGAGGCGCCAGCCCAGCTCCCAGGACTGGGTTTCGACCCCCTGCAGCGGCGAGCCGGCCACGTCCACCGAATCCAGCAGCGGCAGGTGGCCGTCGGCATCGGCGGCACCGTAGTTGCCCAGACCGTAATACTTGGCGATATCCGGCAGTTCGAAGCCTTCGGCGTAGTTGAGCCAGAGCTGCTGGCTGGCGTTCAGGTCATACACCAGGCCGGCGTTGAACAGGTTGACGTCGTAGTCGACCTCGCCGCCGGGGATGGCGTCGGCCGAGGTGGCGCTGCCGTTGGCGATGGCGATCTGCTGGTTCATGGCGATGTAATCATCCACCCTGTTGCTCAGGCGCTGATGGCGGAAGCCGGCGTTCAGGCCGAGAGCCTCGGTCAGGGCGTAATGGAGCTGCATAAAGCCGGCCAGGCTGTCGACCCGGTAGCCCGGGTAGCGGCCCACGGTAAAGTCTTCCTTCATGGTCAGACCGCCGCTCTGCTTGGCCTGGTCCAGATCGAAGTACATCTGGGTGGCGTCGAACAACTCTCGATCGACATCCACGCCGTAGGTCAGGCTCAGGCGTTCCAGTGGCCTGGCCACCAGCGCCAGCTTGGCACCGAACAGCTCGGTGTTCTGTTGCGAGGCTGCATAGGCGTAAACGTTGTCGTAAGCGGCCCCGTTGACGTAGGGGAAGGGGTGGTAGTTGAAGGATTCGCTGCGGTAGAAGCCCTGCAGGTAGAGCTCCTGGCCGAGCCAGTTTTCATGGTGGTAGCTGGCGTTGAGGAAATCGCGCCGGGTGCGGGGCGAGCGGTCGGAGTCGATCCCGCCACGGATGGCCAGCTGTTCCGGATCCTTTTCGGTGACGCCGCCGAAGTCGTCGCCGAGGAACATGCCGTGCTCGCCGTCGCTTTTGCTGTCGTAGTACTGGGCGGTCAGCGACAGGCTCTGCTCCGGGGTGAAGCGGAACTGCAGGTTGCCCATCAGATCCAGGGACTCGTTGTACTGCAGGCTGGTCTGGGCGATATCCATCAGGATGGGATCGCCGTCGGCGTTGTAGGCGCCCTGGTTCTTGCCGTAAGCCAGCGACAGCCGGCCGTTGATGTCGTCATTGCCGCCGCTCAGGGCCAGGCCGGTGTGCAGGTCGCCGTCGTCGCTGCTGTTCAGGCCGCTGCGTCCGCCCGCTTCCAGCTCCAGCTGCCGGCCGGGCTCGCCCTTCCTGGTGATGATGTTGATGATGCCGCCCAGGCCGCCGGCGCCGTAGAGGGCGCTGGTGCCGGACAGCACCTCGATGCGTTCGATGTTGAAGGGATCGATACCGTCGAGCTGGCGACCACCACCCCGGGACGAGTTCATCGACACCCCGTCGATCATCACCAGTACCGCCCGGCCACGCATGTTCTGGCCGGCGTTGGTGCGGCTCTGGCTGCCCAGGTCGAGGGCGGGAATGAGCTGGGCGAGGGCGTCCTTGAATTCCTTGCCGGCCTTGATCTGTTGCTCCAGCTGCTCTTTTTCGATGACCTGGACGTTGTTGCTCAGGTCGGATATCTGGGCCTGGCTGCGGGAGCCGGTGACCATGACGGTGTCGAACTGGGTCGTATCCTGGGCCCAGGCCGGGCCGGCCAGCAGGGCGGCGGCGATAAAACGGGACAGGTGTTTCTTCTGAAACGGCATTACAGCCTTCTCCTTGATTTTTAACTTGTAAATACAAAGGCAAATGATTTCTTATAAGTTATCTTCGTCGCGGGTACGTTGCCGGCGCGTTATTATCCCGTGTTTATACCGCCCGTTTCCGGGCCAGCAGGTAAATAAAGTAGGTTCCGCCCATGATGGAGGCGAGGGTGCCGGCGGGCAGTTGCATAGGGTAGAGCAGCACCCGGCCCAGCCAGTCCGACAGCAGCATCAGCGCCATGCCGAGCAGGGAGGCCAGCACCAACTGGGAGGCAGCCTTGCGCGCGCCCAGCAGGCTCGCCATATGCGGTGCCAGCAGGCCGACGAAGGCCACCGGCCCCATCACCGCCGTAACCAGCGCGCAAATCACCGACACCAGCACCAGCAGCAGCACCCGGGTACGATCCAGGGCCAGGCCCCGGCCGAGGGCGATGCCGTCGCCGATGGACACCAGGGTTAGCCCCCGCTGGCTGGCCAGGGCCAGCAGCCAGGTGAGGGCGATACCGGCGGTGAGCCAGCCCGCCTGGGCTTCGCTCACCCGGTAGGTGGAGCCGGACAGCCAGCCGAGAATGGCGAACACTTGATCGTTGCCCTTGGCCAGGGTGAACTGCAGCAGGGCGTCGAGGAAGGCGGCCAGGGCGATGCCCACCAGTGCCATCACCGCCGGGGCGTAGTGGTGGCGGCGGCCGAGCAGCAGCAGCACCGCCAGCACCGCCATGCTGCCGGCGAAGGCCAGTAACGGGCCGCCATCGTGAATGGAACTGCCGCCGACCAGCACGCCCAGCACCAGCGCCAGGGTGGCGCCGGCGGAAATGCCCATGATGTCCGGGCTGGCCAGGGGGTTGCGGATCAGCCGCTGCAGGATCACCCCGGCCACCGCCAGGCCGGCGCCGGCACAGGCGGCGGTGAGCAGGCGCGGCCAGCGCAGCGACCACAGCAGATCGTCGGGCCAGGACCATTGCCAGCCCTGGCCGGCGGGGGCCAGGGTCAGGCCGAGCAGCACCAGCATCAGGGTGGCGAATGCGACCCCCAGCCAACTGCCCCGGGTCACCTGCCAGCGTTCACCGGGCAGGCTGATGGCGCTCTGATCCTGGGCATTCAGCCGCTTGCCTACCAGCCACAGCAGCGCCGGCGCGCCAATGAGCGCCGCCGCCGCGCCGCTCGGTACCAAGTCGGTGGAAACCCGGCTGAAGCCCAGGGCGATGGCGTCGGTGGCCAGCAGCAGCAGGCCGCCGAGCAGGGTGGAGCACAGCAGCTCGTCGCGAGCGGTGCGGGCGCCGAAAAAGCGCGCCATGTTGGGGGTGAGCAGGCCGATAAAACCGATCAGCCCGACCGCGGTGATGGCCACCGAGCCGAGCCAGAGCGCGGCCACCAGCAGGGCGAGCAGCACCGGCCACAGGCTCATGCCCCGGGCGCGGGCGGCATCGTCGCCGAGGCGCAACAGGGTCAGCGGCCGGGGCGCAAACAGCGCCAGCAGGATCGCCACCGGCAGCAGCCGGGGCAGCAGCCAGAGCACCCAGTGCCAGTCGGTCTGGGCCAGATCGCCGGCGCCCCAGATAAACAGATTGCGGGTGTACTGATCGTTGAGCAATACCAACCCCGCGGCCAGGGCGCCCAGCAGCAGGTTGACCGCCATGCCCGCCAGCACCACCGGTAGGCCGCGGATGCCGTGGCGGCCGGCGATCAGCAGCACCAGCGTCGCCGACAGTGCCGCCCCCAGCAGGGCAATCCAGTGGCCGTGGCTGGCTGCCAGGGCGGGCGCCCAGACGGCGGCGCACACCAGCGCCAGCCAGGCGCCGGAAGAGGCGCCCAGGGTCATGGGCGACACCAGACGGTTCTGGGTGAGCTGCTGCAGCAGGCTGCCGGCCAGGCCCAGGGCGCCGCCCACCAGCAGCGCCATGGCCACCCGGGGCAGGGCGGTGTAGAAGAACTGGAATTGCTCGAAAGCCTCGGGCTCGGCGCCCCACAGCAGACGCCATTGCTCGGCCGGCGGTACCGTCGGCTCAACCTGCAGGTGCAGCAGGGCCAGCAGTGGCAGCAGCACCAGCAGGCTCAGATAACGGTTCATTGCGGGTCGATGCTCAGCAGGGACTCGGTGAGGTTGCCGGCCAGGTAACCGAGGGACATGATGCCGCCATAGGTCCAGGTGGGCGGTACCGCCGCCGCCCGCTGCGCGCGCACGAAGGGCATGGCCCGCCACAGGGGCATGGCAAACAGTTTGTCTTTCTCGGGGAAGGGCTCGATATAGAGCACCACACCGTCGCGGATGGCGCCCAGATCGGTCAGTTTTTTCTGCACCTGGCCCCACTGGCTCACCGGCTGGGGCAGGGCTGGCGCTATGCCCAGCCGCGCCAGGGCGTATTGGGGCATGCCGTTGTCGCCGTAGATACGCACATGGCGGGTATCGACGAAACGTACCACCGAGACCCGCGGCAGTTGCTCGCCGAAATGCTGATGCAGGCGGCCTTTCAGTGCTTCGAAGCGGGCATCCAGCCAGGCCAGCCGCTGTTCGGCCTGCGGCTCCCGGTCCAGTGCCCTGGCCAATTGCACAAAGGCCTCGCGGGCGGCATCGGCATTGTTGTGTTCGCTGCTGAAACTCTCGAAATGCAGCACCGGCGCTATCTGGCTGAGCCGGGGCACCAGATCCTGCTGCTGATCGCCGGTGATGATGAGATCGGGACGCAGTTCTGCAATCCGCTCCAGGTTGGGTTCCTGGCGCAGGCCGACGTCTGCCACCCCTTCGGCCAGGGCCGGTTGCACCACCCAATCCCGGTAGCCGGTGACGTCGGCCACCGCCAGCGGCGTGACGCCCAGCTCCAGTACCTGCTCGGTGGCGGCCCAGTTGAGGGTGACCACCCGTTGGGGAGCGGTGGCAAATTCGTGGCTGCCCAGGCTGTCGGTGACTTCAATGGCCTGAGCCTTTAGCCCCAGCAGGGTCAGCAGTATTACAAGCAGCGGTGTTTTCATCATGACTCAGGCGACAACGGCGATCTTTTCATCCTGCTCCGGATGGTCGATCAGGCGAATGGGAATGTTATAGAGCTCGGACAGCAACTGCTCCGACATCAGCTCGGCCGGGGCGCGGTCGAACAGCAGCCGGCCGGCCTTGAGGGCGACGATACGGTCGGCGAAGCGCAGCGCCAGGTTGAGATCGTGGAGGATCACGATAACCCCCCGACCCTGCTCCCGGTTGAGGGTTTGCAGCAGTTTGAGCAGTTCGTACTGGTGGCTGAGATCCAGCGCCGAGGTGGGTTCGTCCAGCAGCAGCAGCGGCGCCTGTTGGGCCAGCAGCATGGCCACCCAGGCCCGCTGGCGCTCGCCGCCCGAAAGCAGGTCGGCCTGGCGATCGGCATGGTGCTCGACCCTGGTGTGGCTCATGGCCTGGTCGACCAGTGCATGATCCCGGCGTTGCCAGCGGCCGAGCATGCCGCGCCAGGGAAACCGCCCCAACCGCACCAGTTCGCGCACGTTCAGCCCGGCCACTTCCGGCAGGCGCTGGGGCAGAAAGGCGATACGGCGGGCGAATTCCCGCTGGGAATAATGGCCGAGGGGCCGGTCGTCGAGGGTGATACTGCCTGCATCCGGTGGCATCTGCCGGGCCAGCAGCTTCATCAGGGTCGATTTGCCCGAGCCGTTGTGGCCGAGGATGACGGTAAAGGCATCTTCCGCCAGGGACAGCTCGTCCAGGCTCAAAATAGTCCTGTTGTCGCGGTGTACGCGGATACCTTGCAGTTCCAGCATGGCGTATCGGTGGTCCTTGAGTTGTGGTGCGTATGATAGTGAGATCGATTATCAGTTATCAAGTGGTTTGTCGGGTAATTGCCAATGGCCGGGGCAGATACGCATGGGCTCCCGCTTGCGCGGGAGTGACGAGAAGGGCGCTGGAGTGACGCGGGAGCGAGCAGAAAAAAGCCCCGCACTGGGCGGGGCCTGGTTGCCGGTGTGGCCGCTCAGGCGGCCTTGTTGAGCATGGAGTCGTCGAAGCTGGCCTTGTTGACCACCAGCTCCAGCGGATCGAAGTCGTCCACGTTGATGGTGCGCAGCCGGCTGGCTTCCGCCTTCACCAGCAGGGCCGCTTCCTCCTGGCTGATGGCGCCCACGGCCAGGGCCTCTTCTGCCACTTTGTCGAGCGCCATAAAGGGCCGGCGGCCGATGGCCTTGGTCGCCTTGTCGAACAGCGGCTCGGCGCGCAGTATGTCGGTGAGCGCCTGCTCCAGCATGCCGAGCGGGTTGCCCTCCTCGGGGGTGAGGTAGAGGTCGCCGGCCAGGCTGTTGCGGGCCAGGCCCGGGGTTTGCAGCAGGCGGGCCACCTGGTGATCCAGCTGGTCGGAGGGGCGTTTGAGCGGCGTGCCGTAGGGCATCAGCAGGAACTTGAGCATCTTGCCGAGACTGCGGGCGGGGAAGTTGTCGAGCAGTTCCACCAGCGCCACCTGGGCCCGGTAGAGGCCGTCCTGACAGGCCCAGTGCACCAGCGGCAGCACCTCCGCCGGGCGACCCTCGTCGTTGAAGCGCTTGAGGGTAGCGGACACCAGGTACAGCTGGCTCAGGATGTCGCCCAGGCGCGCCGACAGCCGCTCCTTGCGCTTGAGCTCGCCACCCAGGGTGGCCATGGCCAGATCCGAGAGCAGACCCAGGTTGGCGGAGAGCCGGTTCATCTGGCGGTAGTAACGGGCGGTGCCGTCCTTTACCGGGGCCGGGCTCAGGCGGGCGCGGGTCAGGCCGAACCAGAGGCTGCGCACGAAGTTGCCCAGGGCGAAGCCGAGGTGGCCGAACAGGGCCCGGTCGAACTGAGCCAGCGCTTTTTTGGCGTCCGGCTCCTGCACCGACAGCATCTCCGCCAGCACGTAGGGATGGCAGCGGATGGCGCCCTGGCCGTAGATGATCATGCTGCGGGTCAGGATATTGGCGCCTTCCACCGTGATGGCGATGGGCGCGCCCTGGTAGCCCCGGGCCAGGTAGTTGTTGGGGCCCATGCAGATGCCCTTGCCGCCGTGGATGTCCATGGCGTCGATGATGCTGCGTTGGCTGCGGTCGGTGAGGTGGTACTTGACGATGGCCGAAATCACCGAGGGCTTCTCGCCCAGATCGATGCCGGTCACGGTGAGCATGCTGGCCGCGTCCGACAGGTAGGCGTTGCCGCCCAGGCGGGCCAGCGGCTCTTCTATACCTTCCATCTTGCCGATGGGCAGCTTGAACTGGCGGCGGATGCGGCTGTAGGCACCGGAGGCCAGGGCCGACACCCGGGTGCCGGCGGTGCCGTTGGAGGGCAGGGTGATGCCGCGGCCCACGGACAGGCACTCCACCAGCATGCGCCAGCCCTGACCGGCCATGTCCTGGCCGCCGATGATATAGTCGATGGGCACGAACACTTCGTTGCCCTGGGTGGGCCCGTTCTGGAAGGGCACGTTGAGCGGGAAGTGGCGGCGGCCGATTTTCACGCCCGGGGTATTGGTGGGAATGAGCGCGCAGGTGATACCGAGCTCTTCCTCGTCGCCCAGCAGCCGCTCGGGGTCGCGCAGCTTGAACGCCAGGCCCAGCACCGTGGCCACCGGTGCCAGGGTGATGTAGCGCTTGTTCCAGGTGATGCGCATGCCGAGCACCTGCTCGCCCTGCCAGTCGCCCATGCACACCACGCCATAGTCGGGAATGGCGCCGGCATCCGAACCCGCCTCGGGGCTGGTGAGGGCGAAGCAGGGGATTTCCTCGCCCCGGGCCAGGCGGGGCAGGTAGTGGTCTTTCTGCGCCTTGGTGCCGTAGTGCTGCAGCAGTTCGCCAGGGCCCAGCGAGTTGGGCACGCCCACGGTGGAAGCCAGCACGGCGCTGGTGCTGCACAGCTTCTGCAGAACCCGTGACTGGGCATAGGCGGAAAATGCCAGGCCGCCGTATTCCTTCTTGATGATCATGGCGAAGAATTTGTGTTCTTTCAGGTAGGCCCACACCTCGGGAGGCAGGTCGGCGCGCTCGTGGGTCACTTCCCAGTCGTTGGTCATGCGGCATACGGTTTCCACCGGCCCGTCCAGAAAAGCCTGCTCTTCTTCGCTCAGGCGGGGCTGGGGATAATTGTGCAGTGTCTGCCAGTTCGGCTTGCCGCGGAACAGCTCGGCTTCCCACCAGGTGGTGCCGGCCTCGATGGCTTCTTTCTCGGTGCGCGACATCTCCGGCATCAGCCCCTTGTATACCCTGAACAGCGGCCGGCTCAGCAGGCCGTGGCGCAGGGCCGGCAGGTTGAGCACCGCGACCATCACCGCGAATACCAGCCAGATAACCGGGCCCACCTCGCCGAGCAGGGTACCCAATGCCAGTATGGCGGCGGTAGCCAGGGAACTGGTCGCCAGCCGAGTCTGGCGATAGGCCAGTGCCCCCCAGGTGATCAGTAGCAACAATGCGGTAACCATAAACGACTCCTTGTGCAGATTAAAGGTAAGAGGTCAGACCTGTGTGATTTACCTAGTTGTAATTCATACGGATGTTTAAATCAAGCTGCGTGGCCGTTAAAAAAGTGTATATCGTGAGCGGGTGCAGGGAACTGGCAGGTGGAGTGCGGAGTGCGGGAGGGGCCGCTGCTGCCGGCCGATGGAAGGGATGGGCAGCAGCGGGCTGTTCAGTTATTTCTTGCCACCTCCTTTGCCACCGCCTTTTCCTCCACCGCCGCTGTCGGTGGTCGAAGAGCAGGAGGGCTTGTGCAACTGGATATTGCCACCCTGGCTGAGCATGCCGCCCACCTGGTATCCGGAATCACACCAGATATCGAAGCGGTCGGAACGCCCGGGCTCGCCGTTATCGGCTACTTCCAGGGTACACTGGGTAGCAAGGCCGTTCACAGTGGCGGCATAGGTCAGCCGACGCGTGGTGGATGGCGAGTAGGGGTCGCTGTATGCCTGCAGACTCTGGCCCTGGGCGTGGACGCCGTTGGCCACCAGGTTGAAACGGCCACGCAGGCTGCCATCGCCCCGCACGCCGCCGTGCAGACCGAAGTTGACTTTTTTGCCGTTGCTGTCGAGCACGAAGCCGCCACCGGTAATGAAATCTGCCGGTGCAGGGCAGACACCACCCGGGCCCGAGCCGCAACCGATACCGGATTCGCTGCGCGAGATCACCACTTCCGCCACTGGTTTGCCCAGCAGGTCGAGTACCTTGATGTAGAGGGCGTCCACCTGCAGGCCGTTGGCGGTGGCTACCTGGCGGTTCAGGGTTACCTGCAGCAGGGGGCCCAGATCCACTCCCTGGTTGGGATGACCCGAAGCCTCGATGGACTTGCCATTGATGGTGAGCCCCACTATGTCTGCATATCCTGAAAGCGCCGCTTGACCGTCGGTGCAGTCTGCCCAGGTGAAGGATTGCAGCAGGCCGGCATTGACCTGGAGACCCAACAGGCCGAGATCCAGATCCAGCTCCAGGGTGGACGCCATGGAGTTGGCCAGATTACCCGACCCCATGGTGGCGGCGTTGAGTACCGACGCCTTGACCAGGCCCGCGGCGTCCACGTTGGCCAGGGCTGCGTCTTTGCTGCCACCGGTGCTGTCCAGCTGTCCGGTGTCGGACAGTATGATGTTGGTCTTGAGCAGCAGGGCATTGACTGACACTTGGACGGCCGTAGCCTGCCCGCTGTAAGTGGTCATAACGGTGGGCTCGGAGTTACCTCCCCCTCCGCCCCCTTTTCCTCCTTTGGGGGCCGCCATTGCTTGATCGGCCAATCCCGAACCAAGCCACAATAGTGCGATGGCTGTAACGGCAAGCCACCAGGATTTATGATTGTCCATTATCTGCTTCTCCTTGCAGGATTTACGATTGTCCATCATCTGCCTCTCCTTGAATGAATACAGCTCAACAGGCATATCAAGGCATCTTACTGCCATTCAAAGGGAGTATAGGTTTTGAATTTAGGCTTGATTAAATAATGAACAGTTCTATTGTGCTTTGATTTAACTGTTTTTTTTTATACAAATTACAATTAATTACAAAGTATTGGGTTGGGGGAGGGGCAGGGCTGTTTTTCTATAATATTCTGGTTTACCAACACCATGAGAGATGCTCCGGATCCCTTCCCGCTCCTGACGACTTGTGCCAAAATGCGCCTTTAACCGCAAGTGAGAGGCAATTTCATGTATCAGGATCTGATCCGCGACGAACTGAACGAAGCCGCCGAGGTGCTGAGCCGCTTTCTGGCCGACAGCGCCAATATCGCCGCCATCGAACAGGCCGCCCGGCTGCTGGCCGACAGCTTTAAGGCCGGCGGCAAGGTGCTCTCCTGCGGCAACGGCGGCTCCCACTGCGATGCCATGCATTTTGCCGAGGAACTGACCGGTCGCTACCGGGAAAACCGGCCCGGCTACCCGGCCATCGCCATTTCCGATCCCAGCCATATCTCCTGTGTGTCCAACGACTTCGGTTACGAGTTCGTGTTTTCCCGCTACCTGGAGGCGGTGGGCCGCGAGGGGGATGTGCTGTTCGGGCTGTCCACCAGCGGCAACTCCGGCAATATCCTCAAGGCCATCGAGGCGGCCAGGGCCAAGGGCATCAAGGTGATAGCGCTGACCGGCAAGGACGGCGGCAAGATGGCCGGCCTGGCGGACGTGGAGATCCGGGTACCCCACTTCGGTTATGCGGATCGCATCCAGGAGGTGCATATCAAGATTATCCACATCCTGATCCAACTGGTGGAAAAAGAGATGGAGCAAGGATAAGCCGGATGTGTGAACTGTTAGGGATGAGCGCCAATGTGCCCACCGACATCTGCTTTAGCTTCACCGGCCTGATGCAGCGCGGGGGCCGCACCGGCCCCCACAAGGACGGCTGGGGCATCGTCTTTTACGAGGGCAAGGGGGTACGTACCTTCAAGGATCCCCAGCCGTCCAGCCAGTCGCGCATTGCCCAACTGGTGCAGGAATACCCCATCAAGAGCTGCGCCGTGGTCAGTCATATCCGCCAGGCCAACCGGGGCGGCATTGCCCTGGAAAACACCCATCCCTTCACCCGCGAGCTGTGGGGCCGCTACTGGACTTTTGCCCACAACGGCCAGCTCAGCGGCTACAAGGGCAAGCTGAAAACAGGACGGCACCAGCCGGTGGGCGACACCGACAGCGAACTGGCCTTCTGCTGGTTGCTGTACGAACTGGAGCGGAAATATCCGCGCAAGCCCGGCAACATGGCGGCCATGTTCCGCTATGTGGCCACTCTGTGCGACCGGCTACGCGCCCTGGGGGTGTTCAACATGCTGCTTACCGACGGTCAGCACCTGATGACCTACTGCACCAACAACCTGCACTGGATCACCCGCCGTGCGCCTTTCGGCCCGGCGCGCCTCATCGATGAAGAGGTGGAAATCGATTTCCAGCAGGAAACCACTCCCAACGACGTGGTCACCGTGATCGCCACCCAGCCGCTCACCAACAACGAGCAATGGCACAAGATGCAGCCCGGCGAGTTCAACCTGTTCCATCTGGGCGAGCGCATCGCCGGCAACGGAGAAAAGGAATTTTAAAAAAGGGGATTTTGGCTACGCTTTGAACAGCACTGTTCAATGAGGCCGACTATGGATTTCCTTTCTCCCCTAGCTCCCGAACGGCTTTATCGCACCTGTGACGAGGCCGTCTTCAGCTTTGCCACCACCGACGAACTGACCGATAGCGGCGCCCTGGTGGGCCAGGAGCGACTGCTGGAGGCCCTGTCCTTCGGCACCGGCATCCGCAGCGAGGGCTTCAATATTTTCATGATGGCACCGGAAACCTGTGCCCGTCATTCCCTTATCCTGCGTTTTCTGAGCGGCCGGGCAGACCATGAGCCGGTGCCGCCGGACATCTGCTATGTCTACCGTTTCGACGAGCCGGTGCGGCCGGCGCTGCTGACCTTGCCCGCCGGGGTGGGACGGCGCTTCAAGGCCAGCCTGGAGACGCTTGTTGAAGAGTTGCTCACCGCCATCCCGGCGGCGTTCGAGACCGAGGAATATCGCCTGCGGCTGGAAGAGCTGAACCAGCAGCTGGCCGAGCGGCAGGCGGCGGCGATGGCCGAAGTCAAGGTGCTGGCCAAGGCCGAGCAAGTGGCCCTGCTCAGTACTCCCACCGGCTTTACCCTGGCCCCGCGCAAGGGGGACGAGGTGCTGGACGCCCGCGCCTTTCACCAGTTGCCGGAAGCGGAGCGCACGGCCATGGAGCAGGCCATCGCCCGGGTAGAAGCCAGGCTGCAGGAGGTGCTGCAGCAGTTTCCCCTGTGGCGGCGGGAGACCCAGCTGCATATCCAGTGGCTGAACGAAGAGATGGTGATGTTTGCCGGCGGCAACCTGATCGACGAACTGCGTCAGGAGTACGGCGGCTGCGATCCCGTGCTCCGCCAGTTGGAGGCGATACAGCAGGACTTGAGCGGCAACGTCAACCTGCTGCTTGGCCATATGCGCGAAGGGGAACTGCCGGCCCAGTTGCTGGCCCGCTACCAGCTCAACCTGCTGGTGGACAACGCCGGCACCAGCGGCGCCCCCGTGATCTACGAAGACCTGCCTAACCTGTCCCGCCTGCTCGGGCGGGTCGAGCACCACATGCAGCAGGGCGCCCTGGTCACCGACTTCACCCTGATCCGCGGGGGTGCCCTGCACCGGGCCAACGGCGGCTACCTGATCCTGGATGCGGGCAAGCTGGTGCAGCAGCCCATGGCCTGGGAAGCCCTGAAACGAGCCCTGTTCGCCCGGGAGATCCGTATCGAGTCGCTGGAGCAATTCTACAGCCTGGCCAGCACCGTCTCCCTGGAGCCGGAGCCGGTACCCATGGCACTCAAGGTGGTGCTGATCGGCGAGCGCCAGCTCTATTACCTGCTGGCGGCCTATGACCCCGATTTCGGCAAGCTGTTCAAGGTACAGGCGGACTACAACGACGAAGTGGAAGTCAGCCCCGAGAACCTGCAGCGCTACGCCCGTTTCATCGGCTGGTTGGCCCGTCAGCAGGATCTGCGCCCGCTCACCCGAAGCGGCGTGGCCAGGATGGTGGAACACGCCGGTCGGCTGGCAGACGATCAGCAGCGGCTGTCGGCCCATACTCAGGAACTGACCGACCTGTTGCACGAGGCTAACTACTGGGCCGAGCACGGCGGCGAGCAGAACATCACCGCCGACGCCATCGAGCGGGCGCTGGACGCCGCTCGGCGGCGGGCCTCACGCATCCACCGGCAGATGGAGGAGTCGGTACTGCGTGGCAGCAAGTTCATCGACACCGACGGCGCCGTGGTCGGGCAGGTCAACGGTCTGACGGTGCTGGATCTGGGCAACTACCGTTTCGGCCAGCCGGCACGGATCAGTGCCACCGCCCGCCTAGGCACCGGCTCCGTGCTCGACATCGAACGGGAAGTCAAGCTCGGCGGTGCCCTCCACGCCAAGGCCATGCTGATCCTGTCGCGCTTTCTCGGCAGCCGCTACGCGGCGGAAGGCCCCCTGGCGGTGTCCGCCAGCCTGGCGTTCGAGCAGTCCTACGGCCTGATCGAGGGCGACAGCGCCTCGGTGGCGGAGTGCTGCGCCTTGATCTCGGCCATCGGCCGGGTGCCATTGCGCCAGGCACTGGCAGTGACCGGCTCCATCAATCAGTACGGCCAGGTGCAGCCCATCGGCGGAGTCAACGAGAAGGTCGAGGGCTTCTTCGACATCTGCCAGGCGCGGGGCCTGGCGCCGGGGCAGGGAGTGATCATTCCCAGGGCCAACGAAGACAACCTGATGCTGAAGCGGGAAGTACGCCAGGCGGTGGCCGAAGGGCGCTTCCACGTTTATTCGGTGGTACACCTGGACGAGGCGCTTTCTCTGCTCGCCGGCCTGCCGGTGGGGGAGGCCGACGAACAGGGGAACTATCCCGAGGGCACGGTCAATGCCAGGGTCCGGCAGCGACTGGCGAGACTGGCCGAGCTGCAGCGCCGCCTGAAGGTGGCCGAGCATGAGAGCGGGCAGCAAGGCCCGGATGCGAAACCATGATCAGGCGCATCCTGTGGTATCCGGATCTGAGTCAGGCCGAGCTGGAGATGCTGGAGCGGGTGGCCGAGTTCGCCGTCCGGCACGGAGCCGGGTTGCGTGCGGTCTTTATCGAAGATGAAAGCCTGCTGCGCTGTGCCGAGCTGCCCTGTACCCGGGAGGTGAGCCTGACCACCGGCCGGGTGCGGGCGCTGGAGCCTGAGCGGGTGCGACTCCAGCTGCATCGCCGACGCGAGCATATCCGGCAGCGGTTGCAGCAACTGGCCCGCCATCGGGCGCTGGAGTGGAGCCTGGAGGTAGAGTACGGCCGGCGAGAGCAACTGTTGACCCGGCCGCCAGCCTCGCATGATGAAGTACAGGTGCTGGTGCTCGATCCCACCGCCGAATTGCCGCCCTGGGACAGCCCGCCGGGCTATCCGCTGCTGTTGCTGAGCCGCCGGTTCAGGCCGGTGGAACTGGTACTGGCGGTGTTCGAGGATGCGCTGAGGGATGCGCCCGTGCTGGCCCGGGTCGAGCAACTGGCCCGGCAGCCGCCGTTGCCCTTGTGGATAGCGGTGCCGGCGGCCCGGGCCAACGAGCTGGGCGCGGTGCTGGAACCCTTGGGCCTGCGGCCGGCGATGCTGCCGATAACCGGCTGGAGCCTAGCGGGAGTGATGGCCGCCGCCAGCGACAGGGCCCCGTTGCTGGTGTTGCACCAGGCGTGCGGCCTGCTGGCGGGCGTCCGCATGAAAGGGATCAACGCCGCCCTGCTGGTCCCGTCTGAACCTCAGTCTTCGGCGTAACCCTGGGCAGGCAGGAGACTGCCGTCCAGCCAGACCCGGCCGTCCCGCATTTCAAGCCGGCCGTCGCAGAACCAGCGCACCACCAGGGGGTAGATGGCGTGCTCCTGCACCAGCACCCGGGCGGCGACGGTGGCTTCGTCGTCACCCTCGAAGATGGGGACCCGCGCCTGCAGCACCACGGGGCCGCCGTCCAGCTCTTCGGTCACGAAATGCACACTGCAGCCGTGCTCCCTGTCGCCGGCCTCGATGGCGCGGCGGTGGGTGTGCAGCCCTTGGTACCTGGGCAGCAGCGAGGGGTGGATGTTGAGCATACGGCCCTGGTAGTGGCGCACGAAGGCCGGGGTGAGGATGCGCATAAAGCCGGCCAGCACCACCAGATCCGGCCGATAACCGTCGATCAGCTGCATCAGGGCGGCGTCGAAACCGTCCCTGTCTTCGTAGTCCCGGTTCGACAGTACGGCGGTGGCGGTGCCCGCGATGCGGGCCCGCTCCAGGCCGTAGGCCTCGGCCTTGTTGCTGATCACGGCGACGATGTCGCCGCCCAGTTGTGCGGCTTCGGCCTGACTCAACAGCGCCTGCAGATTGCTGCCGCTGCCGGAGATCAGTACGACGATGCGTTTCATTGGATCTCGACCTGCTCTTCGCCCTCGGCGGCGGCGTCGATGCGGCCGATCAGCCAGGCGTTTTCACCGGCCTCCTGCATGAACTTGACCGCGGCTTCGGCCTGCTCGGCCGGCAGGGCGATGACCATGCCCACGCCGCAGTTGAAGGTACGGTACATTTCAAAGGTGTCCACGTTGCCGGCCTGCTGCAGCCAGCTGAAGACGGTCGGCCACTGCCAGCTGGCGCCGTCGATCACCGCCTTGGCACCCGCAGGCAGCACGCGGGGAATGTTTTCCCAGAAGCCGCCGCCGGTGATGTGGCTCAGGGCGTGGACGTCGAACTGCTTGATCAATTCCAGCACCTGCTTGACGTAGATGCGGGTGGGGGCCATCAGGGCATCGGCCAGGGTGGCATCGCCCAGCGGCTGCTGCAGGTCGGCCTGGCTGACTTCCAGGATCTTGCGGATAAGGGAATAACCGTTGGAGTGGGGACCACTGGAGCCGAGGGCGATCAGGGCATCGCCGGCGGCCACCTTGGAACCGTCGATAATTCCGCTTTTTTCCACTACACCCACGCAAAAACCTGCCAGATCGTAGTCGCCAGCTTCGTACATGCCGGGCATTTCCGCGGTTTCACCGCCGATCAGGGCGCAGCCACTCAGCTCGCAGCCGGCACCGATGCCGGTGACCACGTCGGCGGCGGTGTCCACGTCCAGTTTGCCGGTGGCATAGTAGTCGAGGAAGAACAGGGGTTCGGCGCCCTGTACGATCAGATCGTTGACGCACATGGCCACCAAATCGATGCCCACGCCCTGATGCCGCTGGAGGTCGATGGCCAGGCGCAGCTTGGTGCCCACGCCGTCGGTGCCGGCGACCAGCACCGGCTCTTTATAGCCGCTGGGCAGTTGGCACAGGGCACCAAAGCCCCCGAGTCCGCCCATGACTTCCGGGCGTTGAGTACGACGGCTAACGCCTTTGATGCGTTCAACCAGGGCGTTACCGGCATCGATGTCTACGCCGGCGTCTTTGTAGCTCAGGGGTTTGTTCTGCGTCACGGGGGATCACCTTGTTTTTGGATTCAAAGGCCGGTTGGTGGCAATTGGTGCCCAAACCGGCTGTTATTCACTATCTCGGCCGCTATTCTAATTTAATGCGCGAGGCAGTGCCACAGGCGTTAGTCCACTAACCTGACGCGGATGAAATCGTTTGCTAGAATCTGCCCTGCGTCTCTGCCGCAGGGCACTATTTCATGCTAGTATTCCGCGGTTTTTTTATACGTCGGGAGAATCGGTTGATGAAAGTCGTTGAGGTTAGGCACCCTTTGGTAAAACACAAGCTGGGTCTGATGCGGGAAGCCGATATCAGCACCAAACGCTTTCGTGAGCTGGCAAAAGAAGTGGGCAGCTTGCTGACCTACGAGGCCACCGCCGATTTTGAAACCGAGAAAACCACCATCAACGGCTGGAACGGTCCGGTCGAGGTCGATCAGTTGAAGGGCAAGAAGGTTACGGTGGTGCCCATACTGCGTGCCGGCCTCGGCATGCTGGACGGGGTGCTCGAGCATATGCCCAGCGCCCGGGTCAGCGTGGTGGGGGTCTACCGCGACGAAGAGACCCTGCAGCCGGTGCACTATTTCAACAAACTGGTCAGCCATATCGAAGAGCGGCTGGCGCTGGTGGTGGATCCCATGCTGGCGACTGGCGGTTCCATGGTGGCCACCATCGACCTGCTGAAGGAAAAAGGCTGCAACCAGATCAAGGTGCTCGTGCTGGTGGCGGCACCCGAGGGCATCAAGGCGCTGGAACAGGCTCACCCGGATGTGGAACTGTACTGTGCCTCCATCGATGAGCGGCTCAACGAACACGGCTATATCATCCCCGGCCTGGGTGATGCAGGCGACAAGATTTTTGGTACCAAGTAAGGCAAAACCGGCTGAGGCCGGTTTTTTTCCGTTTAAACAAGGTTGCAGCAGATGAATTCAGCAGAACACACCGATGCCCTGGCTGCCGCCCAGGCGGCGGTGAATACCCCCCTGCGCCAGGCCCTGGCCGGATCCCAGATGTTGTTCGTGGCCTTCGGCGCCCTGGTGCTGATGCCGTTGATTACCGGACTGGATCCGAACGTGGCGCTCTTCACCGCCGGTATCGGTACCCTTATATTCCAGGTCTGTACCAAACGCGAGGTACCGATTTTCCTGGCGTCGTCTTTCGCCTTTATCGCGCCCATTCTCTACGGGGTGCAGACCTGGGGTATTCCCGCCACCATGAGTGGATTGATGGCGGCGGGCGCCGTGTACGTATTGCTCAGCCAACTGGTGCGCTGGCGCGGCACCGGCCTGCTGACCCGGCTGTTGCCGCCGGTGGTGGTGGGACCGGTGATCATGGTGATCGGCCTCGGCCTGGCGCCGCTGGCGGTCAACATGGCCATCGGCAAGACCGGTGACGGTGCCGCCGAGCTGATGGCGCATGATGTGGCGTTGTGGCTGTCGCTGTCGTCGCTGGTGACGACCTTGCTGGTATCGACCATGGCCAGGGGTATTTTCAGGCTGGTGCCGATTACCGCCGGTATTGCCGTCGGATACGGCCTGGCGCTGTGGTTCGGGGTGGTTGACTTTACTCCGGTGCGCGAGGCGGCCTGGTTTTCTGTTCCCAATTTTGTCGCGCCCGAGTGGCATTGGCAGGCGGTGCTGTTCATGATCCCGGTGGCCATAGCGCCGGCCATCGAGCACATCGGCGATATCCTGGCCATCAGTTCGGTGACCGGCAAGGACTACGTTAAAAAGCCGGGTTTGCATCGCACCCTGCTGGGCGATGGTCTGGCCACCGGCGCGGCGTCCCTGTTCGGCGGTCCGCCCAATACCACCTATTCCGAGGTGACCGGGGCGGTGATGCTGACCAGGAACTTTTACCCCGTGATCATGACCTGGGCGGCGGGCTTTGCCATTGTTCTGGCCTTTATCGGCAAGTTTGGCGCCCTGATGCTGACCATCCCGACGCCGGTGATGGGCGGCATCATGATATTGCTGTTCGGTTCCATCGCCACCGTCGGCCTCAACAGCCTGATCAAGCATCAGGTGGATCTGTCCCAGGCGCGCAACCTGTGCATAGTGGCAGTGATCCTGGTATTCGGCATCGGCGGCATGGCCTTCGGCATCGGTGCTTTCAGCCTGCAGGGCATCAGCCTGTGCGGCATCGTCGGCATTCTGCTGAATCTGGTTCTGCCCAGGGCACGCAGCCATTGATCCTGGCAAGAGCCTGGCGCAGTGGTTATCATGAGTTTCATGCTCTGTTAATGATGGCCAATTGATGCTGAAAAATCTGTTACTGGCGACCATGATGCTGTTTTCTGCGGCGGTGGCGGCCCAGTCGCTGCTTGAGGTGAACCTGAATCCTGCCCCTTATAGCCGGGAAGAGGCGCGTGAGCAGGCCCTGGGCCTGATCCTGAACCGGCTTACCGGCGATCGGGCCCGTGACTCCTGGGTGCTGGATGAGGCGTTGCACGAGCCTGAACGCTACCTGGAAGCCGAGCCTCAGGGCCAGGGATATACCGCCGTCTTCAACCGGGATGAGCTGCTGACGCTGCTCCAGAGCGCGGAATTGCCGTTCTCGCTGGAGCCTAGGCCGGTGCTGCTGGTGTGGCAATTGGACAACGGCATCGCCCGCAATGAAGCCGATGCCGCCTGGCAGCAGGCGGCGTCGGCCTATCGCTTGCCGTTGCTGTGGCCGCTGTGGGATCTGCAGGAGCATATGGAAATCGACAAGGCACTGTTGTTCGACGCCGGGTCGTTGCGTCAGGCCAGTCGCCGTTATGGGGCCGACTACTGGCTGGCGCTCGAGCGCGACGCGCAGGGTGGCCGCTGGCAGTTGTTTGGCGCGGAGCAGGACGACGCCCTGTTGCAGGGGCGACTGGAGCCGGGCGAGCAAGCCATGATGACGCTGGCGGCGGCGCTCAACCGCTACTGGGTTCAGCCATCGGGCCGGCGTGAGCTGCCCCGGGCCGAAAACCCGGAGCCGGCGGAGCCGCTGCGGCTTGAACAGGACGGCCCGGGAGAACTGACCATTGTGGTCTCGGGGCTGCGCCAATTCTCCGACTCGATCCGGCTTGAGCAACGGCTGCGCCGGTTGAACGGTGTGGAGCAGGCCTATGTGATGGACAGCGCCGGCCATCAGGTACGTTATCGGTTGCAGGTAGGTTCCCGGGATGGGGTTTTGCGGGCGCTGACCGGAGTGTCGGAGTTGGCCGCTGTGAGTGATCGGGAATTCCGCTGGTCGGGGACGGCGAGTGAGTAAAGACGGCACCGAGGAAACCCAGCCGGCTCAACTGGCGCTGGCGGTACAACTGCCGGACGATGAAACCTTTGCCAGCTTTTATCCCGGCGACAACGCCCAGTTGATTACCGCCCTGAAAAACGCCGCCATCGGCCAGGGCGACGAAGTGCTCTATTTCTGGGGCCACAGAGGCAGTGGCCGCTCCCACCTGCTGCATGCGACCTGTGCCGACGTGAATGCGTCCGGTGAAGCGGCGGCCTATATTCCCCTCGACCGTTACCGACAGATGTCGCCACGCATGCTGGAGGGAATGGAGCTATTGCCCCTGGTTTGCCTGGATAACCTGGACGCCATCGCGGGGATGGCGGAATGGGAGCGGGCGGTGTTCAACTTCTTCAATCGTCGGCGGGAACGTCCGGTCGGCTCCTTGCTGATCGGGGCGGTCAGTGCTCCGCGAAACCTGGGGTTGACCCTGCCGGATCTGGCTTCCCGCCTCGACTGGGGGGTGGCCTATCAGCTCAAACCCCTGGATGACGAGGGCAAGCTCAGCGCCCTGCAACTCAGGGCCGAACTGCGGGGTTTCAAGTTGCCCACCGATGTGGGGCGCTTTCTGTTGAACCGTCTGTCCCGTGACATGCGCACCCTGCTGGCGGCCCTGGATTTGCTGGATAATGCTTCCTTCCAGGCCAAGCGCAAGCTGAGCATCCCCTTTGCCAAGGAAATACTGGGGCTTTAAATACGGGCTTAAAAATCGGGACTGGGGATTCGAGAGCCGTTATTCTGGTCCGAGTCCCGAGTCCCGAGTCCCGAGTCCCGAGTCCCGAGTCCCGAGTCCCGAGTCCCTATTCCTGGCCTTTCTTCTTGCGGATGCTGAGGCCCAGCTCCCGGCCACGGAATTTGGCGTAGTAGATGTTGCCGATGAACATGGTGCAGGCCAGCAACAGTTCGACCAGAGCCAGCCAGCGTTCGCCCTCGTCCACCCACAGCAGCGTCAGGGCGTGCAGGAAGTAGGGCATGATCAGGAAGATGGCCCAGGCATGGGTATAGGGATTCCCCCTGACCATGCCCACCATGGGGATAAACAGCCAGGGCAGCCAGAGCATCAACATAAAGCCGGCACCCAGCTCCGGGTGGGGCGAGATCAGACCGTGCCAGAGGCCGACCCAGAGGATAAGGCCGAAATAGCCGGTCAGGGCCAGCTTGCGTGCCAGTTGGGTGGTCATTCCAGAATATCCAGTACCTGCTCGGGTGGTCGACCCAGGGCGGCTTTTCCGTTGTTAACGACGATGGGGCGCTCTATCAATTTCGGGTGCGCAATCATGGCGGCAATCAGGGCGTCTTCATCGCTGATCTCGGACAGCCCCAGGGTCTGGTATTCGGCTTCCTTGGTACGCATCAGCTCCCGGGCCGACTGCATGCCCAGCAACGCGAGCAGGATCTTCAGTTGCGCCGCATCCGGCGGGGTATCCAGATATTTGATAACCTCGGGCTGATGGCCTCGTTGCTCGAGTAAGGCCAGGGTTTCCCGGCTTTTAGAGCAGCGCGGATTGTGGTAGATACGTAGACTCATCTTAAACTCCTTTGGCAATGCTGCGGGCATTGTATAAAAGCTGCTGCGGAGGGTACAGCGTATGGGCAAACATCAGGCCCTGTTTTTGGCGGTGTTGTTGATAACGGGGTGCCGGGAAGCGGCGACCCTGACCCTGTCCGACGGCGAGCGCCAGAAGCTTGGCGATTACAAGGGACAGTGGCTGGTAGTGAATTATTTTGCCGAGTGGTGTGCGCCCTGCCTGCGCGAGATGCCCCTGCTCAATGAACTGAGTGCGGCGGCCGGCCCGGCGGTGCTGGCAGTGAGCTTCGACGCCCTGCCGGCCCAGGCGCTGCACAGCCTGAAAGAACGTTATGAGATGATGATGCCGGTGGCCGCCAGCCTGGAAGGGGCCTGGCCCTTTGAAGTGCCCCGGGTACTGCCCACCACCTTCGTGCTCGATCCCGAGGGGCGGCTGGCGGAACAGCACCAGGGCGAGCTCCATGCGGAGGACATCGCCCGCTGGGAGTCGCTGTATTGGGGAGATTAGGGATTGTCCCCAGTCTCCGTATCGGTATCAGTTTCTCAGGGCATCCCAGTCTTTCTGCTGCCGGCGCAGTTGCTCCAGGCGGGCGCCGAGCCGGGCCCGCTGCATGGCATCGGTGGCCAGGTTGGCGGCAATCTCCATCTGATCCACCGCCACTTCGTAGCGTCCTTTCAATGCGGCGACTTCGGCCTGGGCCTGACGGAAGGCGGACTCGTCACTCAGCGGCCGGTAGGCCTGGGCGATCAGCTCCCAGGCCAGTGGGTTTTCAGGATGGCGGCGCAGATAGCTATCGAGCAGATCGGCGGCTTGCTGATGGCGCCCGGCCTGCAGCAGGCTGTCGGCCAGGTTGATCATCACCACCTGATTATCGGGCAACCGCTGGCGGGCCTGCTGCAGGCGGTTGATGGCCGCATCATGACGGTTCTGGGCGTTGTCCAGGTCGGTCAACGAATCCAGCACGAAGATGTTGTTGCCATGGCGACCGGCCAATTCATCAAGCAAGCTCCTGGCCTGCTCATACTCGTGGATTTGCAGTAGGCTCAGGGCCTGACCATAGCGGGCGGCATCCGCCATCCACTCCCCATTGCGGCTGACCTCCCGTTCGAAGAAACGGTGCAGTTCGGTGGTGCCGGATTGTCGGAAGCGGACCATGATCCTGGCTTTGGCCAACTGGAAATTCAGGCTGGGAGGATATTGTTTGGCGGGGTATTCCGCCGCCCGGCTACGGGCCTCGGCGATACGGCTGGCGGGTAGCGGGTGGGTCAGCAACATCTGTGGCGGGGTACTGGCAAATTGGTACTGTTCGGCCAGTTTCTGGAAGAAGGTGGCCATGGCAGTCGGATCGAAACCGGCATTATGGAGCAGGCGCAGGCCGATGCGGTCCGCTTCGAATTCATTGTCCCGGGTGTAGTTGATGGCCGATTGCATCTTCAGGCCCAGGGTGGTCTGCAGGGCGGCCATACCCGCCTGGGGATTGACCAGGGCCAGGGCGACCGAGCCGACCAGGCCGGCGATGGTCAGGGGAGTGCTGCGTGACTGGGACTCCAGGTAGCGGGCGATGTGGCGCTGGGTGACGTGGGTAATTTCGTGGGCCAGCACCGACGCCAGTTCGCTTTCATTGGCGGCGTTAAGGAAAAGCCCCGAATGAATCTGTATGATGCCGCCCAGGAAGGCGCTGGCGTTGATGCTGTCGTCCCGGATCAGGAGGAAGCTGAACGGAAAGCGCACCGAGTCCGCCTGGGACAACAGTTTGAGCCCGAGGTCGGTGAGATACTCATTGAGCACGGGGTCGTCAATCACCGGCTGATTGGCACGGGCAAAGCGGATAAAGGCCTGACCGAAACGGGCTTCCCGCTCTACCGACATGGCACTGACCCCGGCGGTGCCGATATCGGGCAGGGTGTTGGCGGCCAGTAGCGGGGTTGCGGTAAACAAGGAAAGAGCCAAAGCCAGACTGGTGGCGCGAAAACCCATGTTAATAACCTTCTTGGTGCAGCATAAACCGCAGAATACTCCCCCCCATAGGGCGGAACAAGCATTGTTTGGCAGACCGAACAAAGGGATAATGCCCTTCTTTTGGAGCGGGGAAGACCATGGACAAGCTGGATGCCAGCACGCTGCGCTGTCCCTTGCCGCTAATCCGCGTAAAACTGTGGCTAAGGGCGGCACAAGACGGGGAGCGATTACGGGTATTACTGACGGATCCAGGCTCCCGCCAGGATATTCCCGCCTATGTCTCGGGCGTCGGCCATCGGGTTGAAGTGCTGGCCGACGATGCCGAGCGGCTCGAACTTATTATTACCAAGGCACCTTAAGGAAATTTTGCATGCTGGATGTTATTAAGCACTGGTATCGACAGCGGTTTTCTGATCCGGGTGCGGTCGCCCTGTTCCTGCTGCTGTTGTTTGGTTTCGTGGTGGTGTATTTCCTGGGCCATATACTGGCGCCTTTCTTCGCCGCCGTGGTCATCGCCTATCTGCTGGAATGGCCGGTCAGCCGTCTGGAGCGGCTGGGTCTGGGACGGGGCCTGGCCGCCGGCCTGGTGTTGCTGCTGTTCGCGGTAATGATGGTGTTGTCGCTGGTGAGCATAGTGCCGTCCTTCCTGTTGCAAACCGCCAACCTGGCGCGGGAAATACCCGCCATGATCAACCGTACCCAGGAGGCGCTACTGACCCTGCCTGAGCAGTATCCCGAGTTGGTGGACGTGACCCTGGTACAGAGCGTGCTGGATGATCTTCGTGGCCGCCTGCTGGGCTCGGCGGATGCCATCCTCAGCGTGTCGATAAGCTCCCTGACCAACGCCGCCGTATTGCTGGTCTATCTGATCCTGGTGTCGGTGCTGGTGTTTTTCATGCTCAAGGACAAGCGCCATCTGCTGGCGGGCATGAATCGTTTCCTGCCCCGTAACCGGGAACTGGTGTCCAGGGTGTGGCTGGAGATGAACGGCCAGATCGCCAACTACGTGCGTGGCAAGGTCATCGAGATCCTGATCGTCGGTGGGGTAAGCTACGTTACCTTCATGTTGCTGGGGCTCAACTATGCGCTGCTGCTGGCGGTGTTGGTCGGCTTCTCGGTGTTGATCCCTTATATCGGCGCGGCGGCAGCGACGGTCCCGGTGGCCATGGTCGGCCTCTTTCAGTGGGGCTTTACCCCGCCGTTTTTTTACCTGATTGTCGCCTACGGCATCATCCAGGCGCTGGACGGCAACGTGCTGGTGCCCATCCTGTTCTCCGAGGCGGTCAACCTGCACCCCATCGCCATTATCGTAGCGGTGCTGGTATTCGGCGGTCTCTGGGGATTTTGGGGGGTGTTCTTCGCCATTCCCCTGGCGACCCTGGTCAAGGCGGTGATCAATGCCTGGCCCGGCCACGACGAGCTGCCGAGCGATACCAATAACTAATCGAGAATACTAAGGAAAACACAGTGAGAGAACATTTTGGCTCGCGCTTCGGGTTTATCATGGCCGCTGCCGGGGCGGCGGTGGGGCTGGGCAATATCTGGGGGTTTCCGACCCAGGCGGCGAGTAACGGCGGCGGAGCCTTCCTGATCGCCTATCTGGTGCTGGTAATGGTGCTGGCCTTCCCCATGCTGGTCATGGAAGTGGCCATCGGCCGCTACGGTCAGGCCAACCCGGTGGATGCGGTACGCAGGCTGGGACGCAGCGGTACGCAAAAGGCCATGGCCACCATGGTGGGTTATGCGGGGATGCTGGTACCGAGCCTGGTGCTGTCGTTTTACGCCATCGTCGCCGGCTGGCTGCTGGCTTTTCTGGCGGCGGCCGTGACCCGTATCCTGGGCTGGGAGGCCGCCACCGACTGGTTGCAGGCCTTCGGCCTGGGACGCAATATCGTCTGGACCCTGGTGTTCTACCTGCTCACTATCCTGGTGGTACAGGCCGGGGTGCGTCGGGGAATCGAACGCTGGTCGGCCCGGTTGATGCCAGCCTTGTTCGTGCTGTTTCTGTTGCTGTTCGTTTATATCCTGACCCAGGGCGGGGCCATGGAAGGGCTCAAACACTACCTGGTGCCGGATTTTAGCAAGGTACTGGAGCCGGGCCTGCTGATCAGCGCCATGGGGCAGGCTTTCTTCTCCCTCACTATCGGTGGTTGCTCCATGTTGATGTACGGCTCTTACCTGAGCAAGAAGGAGAGCATTCCCGGTACCGCCTTCCAGGTCACCCTGATCGACACCGGGGTGGCCTTCCTGGCCGGCCTGGTGATATTGCCGGCGATGTTCGTGGCCATGAACAACGGCGTGACCATCTTTGCGGAGGACGGCAGCCTGCTGAGTTCAGATACCCTGGTGTTCACCGTACTACCGGCTTTGTTTGACACCATGGGGCCGGTGGGACTGCTGATGGCACTGGTGTTTTTCGTGCTGATGGCCATTGCCGCGCTGACCTCGTCCATCTCGATGCTGGAAGTGCCGGTGTCTTATACCACCGAGCGATTCAAGGCATCACGGCCGTTGATGACCTGGCTGCTGGGCGGGGGGCTGGCGGTATTCAGCCTGATCATCTGCCTGAATTTCGGCACTCTGTTCGGCTTCGTGATCCGCCTGTCGACCCAGAATATCCAGCCGCTGGTGGGCCTGGGATTCTGCCTGCTGGGTGGCTGGATGTGGGGGCGGGCCAAGTTGTTCGAGGAACTGGTTCAGGGCACGCCGGAGCTGGCGGACAGCCTGTTCTGGCGCATCTGGCCCTGGTATGTGCGGCTGGTCTGTCCGCTGCTGGTGGTGATGGTGATCGGCGCCAGCTGGTGAGTCATAGCGGCAGGGACTCGGGACTGGAGCATCCCCAGTCCCTGCTCCCTCGTCTCGGGGGTCAATACAGCATGCTATACAGCTTGCGGCGGTATCTGGAAGCGACCGGATCGGCGCCCATGGTGGTCAGCATGTCCAGGAAGCGCTTCTTGGCTTCGCCAAAGGCCAGATCCTGCTGCAGTACCTCGATCAGCAGCTGCAACGCTTCTTCCTGGCGGCCAGCCTGGAAGTACAACACCGCCAGTTCTTCTTTCAATTCCAGTGAGTCCGGTGTTGCGGCCAGTTTCTGCTCCAGTTCGCGCAGCTCGGGACTGTCGGCGGCTTCTTCCGCCAACTGCAGCCGAGCCAGGATATGCTGATACTGGCTGTCCTGATCGGCCATGCCGATGGTGGTCAGCAATTGCTTGGTCTCCTCCAGCTTGTTCAGGGCCAGGGCCGCCTCGGCCAGACACAGGCGAATGGCCGGGCTGTCCTCGAGCGTACGGGCCTGTTGCAGCAGGCCGTAGGCGGCTTGAGGATCCTGTCCCAGGGTCTGTTTGGCTTGAGCCAGCAACTGGTCGGCTTCGTTGGGTTGATAGGGCTGCAGAAACACCTTGATGCCTTCCTCATCCTGTGGTCCTTCCAGTACATCCACCGGCTGCCCATCCTTGAAAGCCACCATGGCCGGCAGTGCCTGCAGACCCAGTTGTACCGCCAGACTTTGCAGCTGCGGGTCGGCGACATCAACCTTGGCCAGATCGATATGCGTGCTGTCGGCTCCGATGAGACGCTCCAGCAGTGGGGTCATCGACTGGCATTCAGGCACCTGCTGGGCGTGAAAGTAGATCACCACCGTTTTGCTCATGGAGGCCTGGACCAGCGCTTGCTGGAAATTCTGCACATTGATATCAACGATCATAAACAGGGTCTCATTAAGGGTTTCTGGTTAGATTGGGCTGCGGCCCACTGATTTCAAGGCCAAAGGGTAAATCCGACAGCCTGAGCCAGGTGGGTTCAGCATCGGTACCTTCTTCGACTGCCAGCGTCAGCCAGGCACGGGGCAGGGCATATTGATACAGGCGGTAAGGTTGTCGATCCAGCATGGCGTAGCCTGCGCCTGGCTGCCAGTGTACCCGTTGCAGATTGTTGGCAATCCCCTCGCCACAGGCCTTGAGCACCGCCTCCTTGACCGTCCACAAGCGCCTGAAATCCTGCTCGGGGTCGGGGCTTCGGGTCAGCCATTGCTGCTCCGCCGCATTCAGATAGCGGTGGGCCAAACGGTGAACCCGGGGAGGATCCAGGCGACGGCTTTCCAGATCGATCCCCAGCGCTCCCCGGTTACCTATGGTCAGTGCCAGCAGATCACCGCTATGGCTGATGTTGAAGTCCCAGCCGGATCGCTCGAGCAGGGGTTTGCCTCTGGCGCCGATCCTGATCGGGATCCTGGCCGGATCTTCGTTCAACCGACTGGCAAGTCGTTGGCGCAGCAGATAGCGTCCCACCAGGAACAGCTGGGCCTGGTGGGGGTGGCGGATACTGACAAGCCGCTCGAGCTCTGCCGGTGAGAGTACTTTTTGCGCATCCATTGGCGGTTTTATGTTCGTACTGTCACAAATCAGTAGTTCAGTGAAGATATCGTT
Organism: Zobellella sp. DQSA1; assembly: GCF_041950555.1. Taxonomy (GTDB): domain Bacteria; phylum Pseudomonadota; class Gammaproteobacteria; order Enterobacterales; family Aeromonadaceae; genus Oceanimonas. The sequence goes on along the minus strand of NZ_CP169531.1, from coordinate 2,926,646 downwards.
GTTTTTGCTCATATTCTTTTTTGCAAAATACCCTGGATCTGCTCTAGTATCTTTCAGATTGATAGCTGGTTGCCATTATTCGTATGAAAAAGGTAATTATTCTTAGCAGTGTGCTCCTGGTTGCCGGCTGCAGCAGCAGCCCTGACCCCGAGTCAGGCAAAAAGATGGCTGGAAAAAAACCGTCTTCTTCCCTGACTTACAGTATCAGTACCGGACCGATGAAGCCCAAGCGTGCCTTGGGCAGCATGATGGATTTGCATCAGGTATACCAACGCTGGCGGGGGGTTCCCTATCGCTTCGGCGGCGTGGATGCCCAGGGCATAGATTGCTCGGCCTTTACTCGAACCATGTATCAGGAAGTCTTCGGCATGGACCTGCCCAGAAGCACTTACGAGCAGGTCAACCTGGGGCGCGAGATCACCAAGAACGAGCTGCAGCCGGGCGATCTGGTGTTTTTCCGCACCGGCAGCGGCCAGCATAACGGTATTTATATCGGTGACGGCAAGTTCGCCCATGCTTCTTCCAGCGTGGGCGTTACCATTTCTCGCTTGGACAACGTCTACTGGCGCAGCCGCTATTGGCAGGCTCGTCGCCTGCTGGACGATATCTGAAGCGCGGGGACTGGTCACTGGGATTTAAAGCGTCAATAATATCCCAGTCCCAGTCCCAGTCCCAGTCCCAGTCCCAGTCCGTTATTTCCCCTGAAAACGGTTCAATTCGTTCATCACCTGCAGCAGCAGCGACAGCTCCGGGTTGGCATCCGGCTTGACCCGGTAATCCGAGGCTTGCAGCAGCTGGAAATCCCCCCGCCGATTGAACAGCGTGATCTCGTCCTGCTGGTAAATCACGTACTCTTCTTCGTCCGAGGCCAGCCGCCAGCGGTGGGGGTCGTTGTCGAACAACGATTGTCCCGTACTGTAGCTGCGTATCGGGCTCTGTACGCCCAGCACTTCTTGCATCAGGGTGGGCACCAAATCGAGCTGGCTGGTCGGATGGTCGAAACGGGTCGGCTGAACCTGGCCGGGCCAGCCGATCACCAGGGGAACATGTAGCTGGTAAGGGGAATAAGCGCTGCCAAAACCCCAGACGTTGTTGGCATTATCATTGAATTCCATGCCGTGGCCGGAAGTCACTACAATCAGGGTATCCCGGCTATCCGCACGCTGGGCCAGCGCCAGTAACTGGCCCAACAGCTGATCGGTATAGAACACCGCATTCCGATAACGGTTGAACAGGGCTTCACGCTGCTCGCTGCGGTAGGCCTGAGCAGGATTGAGGCGCTCCAGGGACGGCTGGAAAGGACCTTGCATACCCGCAGGCACCGCCAGGGCATTGAGTGCGTCCAGGTAGACAAAGGAGAACCAGGGGCGTTCGTCGTCCTGCTGTGCCAACCAGGAACCGAACCGGGCCACGGCCTGGCGGTCACCCTCGACGCCGGCGGGAGCGGGGGGGAATGACTGGTTGCGCAGGGTGGAGAAAATGGCATCCCGATACAGCGACACGTCGAGCCCGCCACTGGCAAAGAGTCCGAAACGGTAGTCCTGCCGCTGCAGCTCGTCTATCAGTACCGGCGCCATGCCTTCCAGCTCTGCATCCTGGCGATAATGGGCCGGCAGGCTATAAAACAGGCTGAACAGGGCGGCGTGGGGCTGGTTGCCGGCACTGAGATGATCGTCGAAACGCAGGTGCCGGTTGGCAAAGCGGTCCAGGTTGGGCATGGTGAAAGCGTCGAGCTGATCCGCGCGCAGGCCGTCGACCACGACCAGCAGCATGTTGGGCGTCCGCTCCGGGGCTGCGACCGACAGGGGGCGCAGTGGATAATTGAGCCGACGCTGCGGCAAATCGGCGGCCTGTTGCGATAGTTGCCGGTATTGATCCGCGTCCAGCAAGCCCTGCTTGATCAAAAAGCTTTTGGCGGTCATTGGGTAGGACAGCGGGAAGTTGGCTTTCTGGTTGGTGATGGGGGCATAGACCACGGCATCGGCCCAGATATGCACGCTGTGAGTGAGAAAGAAGCTGACCAGCAGCGGCAGCGACAGGGGCAGTGCCAGGGAGCGGCGCCGGCGCTGGCTCCAGCGCCATAGCCAACCGGCCAGCCAGAGTTCGAACAGGAACAGCAGCGGCACCCATACGAACAGCCAGCCCCAGCCGGATGCTTCTTCGGCCTGGGCCTGATCCAACAATAGCCGCCAGACGGTGGGGTTGAGATGGAACTTGAACAGGCTGAATACCTGGGTGTCCACCAGCAGCAGGGTCAGGGCGGCAGTGGCGATGATCGCGCCGAGAAACTGCACCGCCCTGAGCCGGGGAACCAGAAAGGTCAGCGGGAACAGGGTCAGCAGATAGGTAAAAAAGGTCAGAAAGGCGAAATGGCCGACCCAACTGACCAGCATATAGCCGGTGCCCAGCGGGGTGTCGGGCCAGCCGGCGACCAGCAGGTAGCGGCTCGACACCGCCATCGCCAGCAGGATATTGAAAAACACGAACCAATGACCCCAGCCAATCAGGCGGGAGACGTTATCGCGATAGAGATTGCCGGTTTCTACCATGGTTCAGACCGTGTAGGCTGGCACGGGGGCTCTCAATGAGCCCCTTTCTGTGTGTCGACGGAGGCGGTCAACACCTTGGCGAACTTGTCGGCAATGGCCTGACGCTGCCCTGGGGCGACCTGATGATTGATCACGTGGGTGGCCAGATTGCCCAGCACCATCAACCTGAGATCGGCGGGGGCCTGATGTTTGTCCATCACGGCTTCCAGTTCGCTCAGCAGTTGATCAAATTGTTTATCGTATTTGGAAAGGACAGGCATGGGCGTTCAATCATGTAACTTAGTAACAGGACGACTATAATACCCCACCCCTTCTGGCAACTCTACGGCAATCTGTTATGAGCTTGGATATCGAACACATCATAGTACATTCCCTCTTTCTCGATGAGCAGGGCCAAACCCAACTGGCCACCCGGGAGCAGGAGCTGGCCACGGGACCGGCGGTGAACCGGCTGATGGGCGAGTTGCACCATATCTACAACACCAAGGCGGGCAAGGTATTCGGCTATTTCAGCGAAGAAGACACCGGCTTTCGCGATCTGGTGCGGCGGGTGCAGGATCAGAGCCTGACCTTCGCCGCGTTCTCCCACCTGGCGGCCGAGCGGCTGCAAGGCGAGCTGCACCGGCTGGAGATGAACGAGGCCGGTATATTGCTGTTTGTACGCTACCAGTGGCTGGGAGCCCACTACCTGCTGATCGCCCTGCTCGACAACAAGGACAGCGTCACCGTCACCGACAAGCTGGAGGTCAGCCACGCCAGCTACCTGGATCTGGGCAAGATGCAGCTCGCGGCTCGGCTGGATCTGACCGAGCTGCAGAGCCGCCCCGATTCGCATCGCTATTTCTCCTTTATCAAGGGCCGGGCTGGGCGCAAGGTATCGGATTTCTTCCTGAACTTCCTGTCCTGTGTGGAGGGGATGGATCCCAAGGCCCAGAGTCAGGGCTTGCTGAAGGCGGTGGATGAATACTGTGCGGCCCGTCAGCTCAGCCCCGAGGAGAAGCTGGAGAGCAAGGCGCTGGTGAACAAGTATTGCCGCGAGCAACTCAAGGAAGGCGAAGAGCTGGAGCTGCGGGAGTTGTCCGCCGAGCTGGGCAGCGACGATGATCTGGACTTCTACCAGTTTGTCAGCGAGGAATACCAACTGGAAGAGCGTTTCCCGGTGGACAGATCCGCGCTCAAGGGGCTGACCAAGTACGTGGGCTCCGGCGGCGGCCTGACCATCAGCTTCGACCAGAAGTTGCTGGGGGAGCGTATCCAGTACGACGCCGCCACCGACACCCTGGTGATCAAGGGCACACCGCCCAATCTGAAATCCCAGCTGCAGGGCAAGGATTGAAGAGGGCGGGGCGGCATCCTGCCGCCCCGGGGCTGTAGCCAGTAGGCATACTTGCCGCAGGAAAGGGAACAAGTCGATAACGGTCAGGCTGGAAGCTGTGGTAGCGTTATTGAACTGAATTAAACAGATAGCCCTAATCGAGTTACTCAATGAGTCGTTTGCCCAGCCTGAAACAGCTGACCTACCTGGTGGCTCTGGATGAGCACCAGAATTTCAACCGGGCCGCCAAGGCCTGTTTCGTCAGCCAGTCTACCCTAAGCACCGGCCTGCAGAACCTGGAAAGCCTGCTGGGCGGAGAGCTGATCGAACGGGATCACAAGGCGTTCGTGATGACTCCTTTGGGGCGGCAGGTGGTGGTGCGGGCGCGGGAGCTGCTGGCCCAGACCCGGGAACTGATGGAGCTGGTGGAAGGACAGAAAGGCGCCATGCAGGGCGCCATCCGCCTGGGTTGCATTCCCACCATAGCCCCTTTTATGTTGAGCGAACTGGTAAAGAGCTGCCGTCGTCATTATCCCGGGCTGCAACTGCTGCTGCGTGAGGATACCACTCCGCAGTTGCTGGCCATGCTGCGGGCCGGCGAGCTGGATCTGCTGCTGCTGGCCCTGCCCACCGACACCGAGGGGCTGCAGACCCGGGTACTAGGGCAGGACCCCTTCGTGCTGGTGATGCACCGGGAGCAGGCCAGGTTGCATACCCACACGCCGGTGGATTACGCCGACCTGCCGGATCAGAGCATCTTTCTGCTGGAGCAGGAACACTGCCTGACCGAACATGCGGTAAGCGCCTGCAAGCTGACCGACAGCCGCAAGGTCAATCCCTTTGCCGCCACCAGTTTGCATACCCTGATACAGATGGTGGATGCCGGCCTCGGCACCACCTTCCTGCCGCAGATGGCGATAGACGCCGGCATTCTCGCCAATACCGAGATCGTCGCCATGGCTCCCCAGGGCGACAAGGCTTACCGGGATATCGGCCTGGTGTGGAGACCCTCCGCCACCCGGGTGGAAACTTTCTACCGGCTGGGCGATCTGGTGACCGAGTTGCTGTAAATGAAAAGGCGGAGTGCCGGGGCACTCCGCCTTTTTTGTGTTACGAGATGCCGCGCCATTACGAGCCGGCGCGGATCAGGTGGTCGAAGGCGCCAAGGGCGGCGGTGGCGCCGGCGCCCATGGAGATGATGATCTGCTTGTAGGGCACTGTGGTGGCGTCGCCGGCGGCGAACACCCCGGCCATGGAGGTGGCGCCCCTGGCATCGATCACCACCTCGCCGAAGCGGGTCAGCTCCACTTCCGAGCCCTGCAGGAACTCGGTGTTGGGCACCAGGCCTATCTGCACGAAGATGCCCGCCAGGTCCAGCCGCCTGCTCTCGCCGCTGGCCCTATCGGTGTACTGCATGCCCACCACCTTGCTGCCGTCACCCAGCACCTCGGTGGTCTGGGCGTTGATGATGATGTCGATATTGCCCATGGAGCGGGCCTTGCGCTGCAGCACCTCGTCGGCGCGCAGGCTGTCGGCGAACTCCAGTACGGTCACGTGCTCGACGATGCCGGCCAGATCGATGGCCGCTTCAATGCCCGAGTTGCCGCCGCCGACCACCGCGACCTTCTTGCCCTTGAAAAAGGGACCGTCGCAGTGTGGGCAGTAAGCCACGCCCTTGGTGCGGTATTCGGCCTCGCCGGGCACGTTCAGCTCGCGCCAGCGGGCGCCGGTGGCCAGGATCACCGCCTTGCTCTTGAGTGCGGCACCGCTGGCCAGTTGCACTTCGAGCCGCTCGCCACGCCTGATGCCGGCGGCACGTTGGTCGGTGATGATGTCGACCCCGTACTCCTTGACGTGCTGCTCCAGGCTGGCGGCCAGCTTGGGGCCCTCAGTGTAGGGAACCGAGACGAAGTTCTCGATGCCCACGGTATCCATCACCTGACCGCCGAAGCGTTCGGCCACCAGGCCGGTGCGAATGCCCTTGCGAGCGGCATAGATGGCGGCGGCGGCGCCGGCCGGGCCACCGCCGACGATCAGCATGTCGTAGGGGGCTTTTTCATCGAGGGCGGCGGCCTTGCGGGCGGCGGCCCCGGTGTCGACCTTGCCGACGATCTCTTCAAGACTCATACGGCCTTGCCCGAAGGGTTCGCCGTTCAGGTAGACAGCGGGCACCGCCATTACCTGGCGTTCGTTCACCTCGTCCTGGAACAGGGCGCCGTCGATCATCACATGGGTAATGTTGGGGTTCAGGGTCGCCATCAGGTTCAGCGCCTGCACCACGTCCGGACAGTTCTGGCAGGACAGGGAGATGTAGGTTTCAAAGTGGTACTGGCCTTCGAGGTTGCGGATCTGTTCCAGCAACTCGGGATCGGCCTTGGACGGATGACCGCCGGCCTGCAGCAGGGCCAGTACCAGTGAGGTGAATTCGTGGCCCATGGGAATACCGGCGAAGCCGACCCTGGGCGCTTCACCCTGGCGGGCGATGCTCATGCTGGGAGTGCGGCTGGCGGCGGCTTCCTCGAGGCTTATCTTGCCGGACATGGCACTGATTTCGGTGGCCAGTTCCAGTAATTCCCTGGATTTGGGGCTGTCATCACCGGACACGCTGACTGCTATCGGAGAGACGATGTTCTGCAGATAGGTGTCCAGTTGTTTTTTGAGATTAGCATCTAACATAGTCGTGTCCTGTGCCGAATTTTGGGTATAAAAAACCCGGCCCGCCGACCGGATGAGGGACCATCGCGGCGGGCCGGGGTTTGCCTGTTGGGAGTTAGATCTTGCCGACCAGGTCCAGGGACGGCGCCAGGGTGGCTTCGCCTTCCTGCCACTTGGCGGGGCAGACTTCACCCGGGTGGGCCGCCACGTACTGGGCGGCTTTCACCTTGCGCAGCAGGTCGGAGGCATCGCGGCCGATGCCTTCGGCGGTCACTTCGATGGCCTGGATCACGCCTTGGGGATCGATAATGAAAGTGGCTCGGTCCGCCAGGCCCTGACCTTCACGCATTACGCCGAAGTTGTTGGTGATGGTACCGGTCTGATCGCCCAGCATGTAGTACTTGATCTTGCCGATGGTCTCGGAGCTGTCGTGCCAGGCCTTGTGGGTGAAGTGGGTGTCGGTGGACACGGAGAATACTTCAACACCCATCTTCTGCAGTTCGGCATAGTGGTCGGCCAGGTCGCCCAGCTCGGTGGGGCAGACGAAGGTGAAGTCGGCCGGGTAGAAGAACACGACGGACCACTTGCCCTTCAGGTCGGCCTCGGTGACTTGCACGAAGTCGCCGTTATGGTAAGCCTGGGCGGTAAAGGGTTTGATTTCGGTATTGATGGAAACAGCCATATTAGCTCCTAAATGTTACTTGGTGGGTGTGCCTCTCTGGAACGGTTTCCATACTAGGCTCTATCTGCTATTCAATAAAATGATTATTTCCTATCACTCTAATAGGTAATTTCTATCACTAGACTGCCTTTTATACGGGGATCACCCGCTCGGCCGGGTGATGGATAAAGACAGAGATCTGGGGCTGCAGGCAGCCATGCCGCGCCGGCGCAAATAACGACAAAAAACCACACGCCATCGTGATATGCCGTCATTAGCCGCTACGCTGGTGCTTTTTTTGCACTCGCAAAAATGGGGGGAAGCCCGGGTTATTTTTTCAAACGATCGTTTAAATGCTTGTATTGAAAGCATTCTCGTCCCTGTGGCCGGAATTTTTAAAACATTGGAGTTTAGTCGGGATAATTTATTGCATATGAATTAAATTTACGTAATTAAATTACATTTATGTTTATCTTGGTCCAGTTTTGTTTTTCGGTTTAGTCCAGAAAAACAGTGAGTTATAAGTAATGGTACTTTGGTCGTAGTTCTCTTCGGTTGTGTGACTTATGTTGTGTTTTTGTGAAACTAGATCTTGATCTTATGGTTTTTTTTAAGCAACTTAATAGGGGTACAGCGACGCGGAACAAACGGAAGCGTGTGTCACGACAGGCATCACAATAGAACCTTAGAAATAAAAGCCTGACTGCGGAGCAAAACAATAAGAGTCACTGCCAATATCAGCAACCGGGGTACACCCTGATGATTTGCTGGTTTGACAGGGAAGTTGAATGCTGCTGAACAGAGCGCAACCCTTACACTGAGAGGACTGAGACCATGCCATACGCAAACGACCTTGATACCCTGGCGTCATTGATCAAGCAAAACCCGAGCTGGAGCGCCATCAAGCCCGAGTACGCCGCCCGTATGCGTGCCCAGAACCGTTTCAAGACCGGCCTGGACATCGCCAGGTACACCGCCAGGATCATGCGCGAAGACATGGCCAACTACGACGAGGACCCGTCCCAGTACACCCAATCCCTGGGCTGCTGGCACGGCTTTATCGGCCAGCAGAAGCTGATCTCCATCAAGAAACATTTCGGCAGCACCAAACGACGCTACCTCTACCTGTCCGGCTGGATGGTGGCGGCCCTGCGCTCCGAATTCGGCCCGCTGCCGGATCAGTCCATGCACGAGAAAACCTCGGTGCCGGCCCTGATCGAGGAGCTCTACACCTTCCTGCGCCAGGCCGATGCCTGGGAACTGAACCACCTGTTCCGCGCCCTGGAGGAGGCCCAGCAAGCCGGTGATACCGCCAAGGCCAAGGACATACTCAACCAGATCGACAACCACGAAACCCATGTGGTGCCGATCGTGGCGGACATCGACGCCGGCTTCGGCAATGCAGAGGCGACTTACCTGCTGGCCAGGAAGATGATCGAAGCGGGGGCCTGCTGCATCCAGATCGAGAACCAGGTGTCTGACGAGAAGCAGTGCGGCCACCAGGACGGCAAGGTGACGGTGCCTCACGCCGACTTCCTGGCCAAGATCAACGCGGTACGGCTGGCCTTCCTGGAGCTGGGGGTGGACGACGGCGTCATCGTGGCGCGCACCGACTCCCTGGGTGCCGGCCTGACCAAGCAGATCGCGGTGACCGACGAGCCGGGTGATCTGGGCGATTTGTACAACAGCTTCCTCGACGGCGACTACATCGACTCGGCCTCCGATATCGACAACGGCGACGTGGTGATCAAGTCCCAGGGCAAGCTGCTCAAGGTCAAGCGCCTGGCCTCCGGCCTGTTCTGCTTCAAGCCGGGTTCCGGCGAGGACCGGGTAGTGCTGGACTGCATTACCAGCCTGCAGCACGGCGCCGACCTGCTGTGGATCGAGACCGAGAAGCCCCATATCGGCCAGATCAAGGGCATGGTGGACCGCATCCGCGAGGTGGTGCCTAACGCCAAGCTGGTCTATAACAACAGCCCGTCCTTCAACTGGACCCTGAACTTCCGCCAGCAGGTGTTCGATGCCTGGGCGGCCGAAGGCAAGGATGTGGCGGCCTACGACCGCGCCAAGCTGATGAGCGCCGACTACGACGACACCGAGCTGGGTCGCCTGGCCGACGAGTGGACGGCCAACTTCCAGCGCGATGCCGCCAGGGAAGCCGGTATCTTCCACCACCTGATCACGCTGCCGACCTACCATACCGCGGCCCTGTCCACCGACAATCTGGCCAAGGGTTACTTCGGCGACGAAGGCATGCTGGCCTATGTGGCGGGCGTACAGCGCAAGGAAATCCGCCAGGGCATCGCCACCGTCAAGCATCAGGACATGGCTGGCTCCAACATCGGGGATGACCACAAGGAATTCTTCGCCGGTGAAGCGGCACTGAAGGCCGGCGGCAAGGACAACACCATGGGCCAGTTCGAGAACGTCTGATAGCGAAACAGGGTCAACTGAGAAAGAAAAATACTAACTAGGTCCATCTCGTTTTGGCAGCCCATAGGGCTGCCTTTTTTATTGTTCCGTCCTGTCCGGGACAAGCTACAGCATCCAGGGGCGATGCAGCAGCTTGATGTTCCCGGGCCAAGGGTGTGAAGACCGCCGACGCCGGGGCGGTCATCCAGAACTGCCAGATCGCCATCGTCAAGTTGATCGGGTGGAGTCGGACCTGCACCGGTCCTGCGGCTTGTGATCCAGGTGTTATAATTGGCGTCATATTGAGCTGCCGCCGTGGGGGGCAGTTTGGTCCCGTTTCCAGAGTCGCCCGCCCGGCGACGGGAGTGACGCCATGACCGATCCCAGCAATGCCACCATCAGCACGGTGCACCAGGCCCAGTTTATCGGCGCCCATGCCCTCAATATCCCCACCCTGAGGATCTTGCAGGACGACGGTTCCCTCTACGCCGGTGTTTCACCACCGGTTCTGGACCGGGACACGGCGCTCAACATCTACGACAGCATGGTGTTTATTCGCCTGTTGGATGAGCGCATGCTGGCCGCCCAGCGCCAGGGGCGGATCAGCTTCTACATGCAGTGTCTGGGGGAAGAGGCCAGTACGGTGGCCAGTGCGGCGGCCCTGGATCGTCACGACATGATCATGGCCCAGTATCGGGAGCAGGGCGCCCTGCGCTATCGGGGCTTTACCCTGGCCCAGTTTATGAACCAGTTGTTCTCCAACGAGCAGGATCTGGGCAAGGGCCGACAGATGCCGGTGCACTACGGTTGCCGCGACATCCATTTCATGACCATCTCTTCACCGCTCGGTACCCAGATACCCCAGGCCAGCGGCTATGCCTACGCCCAGAAACTGCGGGGAGAAAGCAACACCACCCTGTGCTATTTCGGCGAAGGGGCCGCCTCGGAAGGCGACTTTCATGCCGGCCTGAACATGGCCGCGGTGCTACAGGCGCCGGTAATCTTCTTCTGCCGCAATAATGGTTATGCCATTTCCACTCCCGCCAGCGAGCAGTTTATCGGCGACGGCATCGCCTGCCGGGCGGTGGGCTACGGCATTCAGGCCATCCGGGTCGACGGGGCCGACGTGCTGGCGGTCTATGAAGCCACCCGGCTGGCGCGCAAACTGGCGCTGGAGCAGCAGGAGCCGGTGCTGGTGGAGGCCATCGCCTATCGTCTGGGGGCTCACTCATCCTCCGATGATCCCAGCGGTTACCGCTCCAGGGAGGAGGAGGAGCGCTGGCGCAAGCAGGATCCCATTGCCCGTTATCGGTTGTGGCTGTTACAGCAGGGCTGGCTGGACGAGGCGGCCGACCAGATTGCCAGCGATGCCCTGCGCCAGGAAATTCTGGAGGCGCTCAAGGTGGCGGAGCAGATCCCCAAACCTCGTCTCGATACCCTGATCAGTGACGTCTATGCCGAGCCGCCACCCGGGCTAAGGAGTCAATTGGAGGCCCTTAAGGAGCATATCCGCCAGTACCCGGATGCTTATCCGGTGAGCGCAGGGAGGTTGGACTAATGGCACAGATGAACATGCTGCAGGCCATCAACAATGCCCTGGAGCTCGCCATGGGCCGGGACGAGAACGTGATCTGTTTCGGCGAGGACGTGGGCCACTTCGGCGGCGTCTTTCGCGCTACCAGCCAGTTACAGGACAAATACGGCAAGCATCGCTGCTTCAACACCCCGCTCACCGAGCAGGGGATCATCGGCTTCGCCAACGGCATGGCGGCCCGGGGGCTGAAACCGGTGGCCGAGATCCAGTTTGCCGATTACATCTATCCGGCCTTCGATCAGATCGTCAATGAAACCGCCAAATTCCGCTATCGTTCCGGCAACCAGTTCAATGTGGGTGGGCTGGTGCTGCGTACCCCCTATGGTGGCGGTATCGCCGGCGGTCACTATCACAGCCAGTCGCCGGAGGCCTATTTTGCTCATACGCCGGGGTTGCGCCTGGTGGTCCCCCGGGATCCGGCCCAGGCCAAGGGGCTGCTGCTGGCGGCCATCAACTGCCCGGATCCGGTGTTGTTCTTCGAGCCCAAGCGGCTGTATCGCGCCGCCGTGGGCGAGGTGGACGAGGACTACTACGAGCTGCCGCTGGGAGAGGCCGAAGTGATACAGGAAGGTACCGATGTAACCGTGCTGGCCTGGGGGGCCCAGATGGAGGTGGTGGCGAAGGCGGTAGATCTGGCTGGGGAGGAGGGTATTTCCTGCGAACTTATCGACTTGCGCAGCATATTGCCCTGGGACGCAGACCGGGTGGCCGAGTCGGTGTTCAAGACCGGTCGCCTGGTCATCAACCACGAGGCGCCGCTCACCGGCGGCTTCGCCGGCGAGATTGCCGCGACCATTCAGCAGCGCTGTTTTTTGTATCTGGAAAGCCCCATCGAGCGGGTGTGCGGACTGGATACTCCTTATCCGCTGGCGCTGGAAAAGGAATATATGGCAGATCACCTCAAGACGTTCGAGGCGATAGTACGGACGGTGAACTTCTAGGGGGCGGTATGAAACAGGATTTCTATCTGCCGGATATCGGCGAAGGCATAGTGGAATGCGAGCTGGTGGAGTGGCTGGTGGCCGAAGGGGAGCGGGTGGTCGAGGATCAGGCGATTTGCGACGTGATGACCGACAAGGCTCTGGTGCAGATCCCGGCGGTGCACGGCGGTACCATCACCCGGCTCCATGTGGCCAAGGGGGATATGGCGCGGGTGCATGCGCCCCTGTTTGAAATGGAAGTTGAGCCGGAGGAAAGAGAATCCGCATCCGCGCCGTTATCGGTCCCGGCGGCGACTTCTGCCGAGCAGGCACCTGAACCGGCGGCGGAGCAATCGGTTCCGCAGGCCATGGCGGCCGGCAAGGCGGTGGCCAGCCCGGCGGTACGGCGCCTGGCCCGGGAGTTGTCGGTGGATCTTGGCCTGGTGCCCGGCTCCGGTGACAAGGGGCGGGTCTACAAGGAAGACGTCCAGGCCTATCTGGCGGCACGGGAGCCGGAGCCGGCCACCCCGGCACCGGCCGAGGCGCCGCAGGCCGATCCCGCGGTGTGCTGCGAGCCGCTGCGCGGCATCCGCGCCGCCATGGCTCGGCAGATGACCGCTTCGCTCGGGATCCCGCAGTTTACCTTCTGTGACGAACTGGTGCTGGATGAGCTATTGCAGTTCAAGGCGAAGCTGAAGCCCGTCTTTGCCGCCGAAGGGATCAGGCTGACCCTGCTGCCGTTCTTTATCAAGGCGCTGTCGCTGGCCCTGAAGGACTTTCCCCTGCTCAACAGCCGGCTCAACCCGGAGGCGACCGCGCTCAGCTACCTGCCCGGACACCATATCGGGGTGGCGGTGGATACCCCGGGCGGACTGCTGGTGCCGAACATCAAGCATTGCGAACAGAAATCGCTGCTCGCCATCGCCACCGAACTGGAACGGCTGAGCGAGGCCGCCCGGGCGGGGAGTCTGGCTCCGACCGAACTACAGGACGGCACCATAACCCTCTCCAATATCGGCGTGCTGGGCGGCATCGTCTCCAGCCCGGTGGTCCGCCCGCCGGAGGTGGCGATCGCCGCCCTGGGACGGTTGCAGCGTCTGCCCCGTTTCGACGAAGCGGGCGAGGTGGTGGCCCGCCAGTTGATGATGGTGTGCTGGTCCGCCGATCACCGGGTGATAGACGGCGCCACCCTGGCCCGCTTCAATGAATGCTGGCGGCAATACCTGGAACGGCCGGAGCGAATGCTGATACAACTGGCCTGAATCATGTACCGGCATCATTTGCGCAACTTCTATATTCCCGAAGAGCAGTCCATCTACCTGCTCAATGCCAACGATGCCAAAAAGCTCAAGGACTGGATTGCGCTGTGCATCACCGAGCTGGAAAAGCTGGGGTATCGTCATATCTGCCTGGCGGGCAAGGGTGCTTACGGCTTTACCTTTGCCGGCACCGGCAGTAATGGCCAGGAGTATGCGTTCAAGTTTTCACGTATCAACCTGCCGCCGCATATCCGGGAGCGGCTGGCCGACGAGGCCTATATGCTGTCTCAGGTTGAACACCCCCTGGTGCCCCGTTATGTCACCTACCAGCTCCTGAAGAGGCAGGGCATCCTGATGATGGGCCGGGCCAGGGGGGAGGATTTGGAACGGTTCAGCCTGAAAACCGGCCGCCTGTCGGCCCGTCTGCTGGTGGATATTGCCGCCCAACTGGCGGATATCCTGCGGGCACTGCGCCACCATCACAAGGATGGGCTGCCCGCACCCATAGTGCACGGTGATATCAAGCCTTCCAATGTCGTGTTTGATGCCACCACTGGCCGCATTGTACTGGTGGACTGGGGGTCTTCGGTATTCGCCCAGACCGACAGCGAGGGACAATTTATATCGAACAACGTGATGCAACTGATGTCGGCGGATCTGCAGCACTCCAACGCCCGTCTGGGGGATGTCTACTTTATCGGTCCCGAACAGCGCAATGGAGCTCTGTCCAGCCCGCGCTTCGATGAACAGGGGGTCGCCAGTACCCTTTATGCGCTGGCCTCCGGCCAGTCCTGCCGTTTCGGCCGAAAGGCGATACCGGCGGTGAGCCTGGGGCTGCCGAAGGAATTTGCGCTGATGCTGGACAGCCTGTTGTCCGACGATGCCCGGCTGCGGCAGCGGGCCGGGGACTATTTTATTGCCGAAATGCCTCGCCTCCGGCGCCTGGTATTGCCGGTGCTGCCGTTGTTTGACGATACCCCGCTGCTGCCGATATGGACCAGTCAGGAGCGACACGAGATGGATACTGTGGTCTATTCCTCCCGCAAGTCGTTTCTGCGTGAACACAGCGAGGAAGAAGGCATCCATTACGTGGACGACGCCCAGCTGGAGCGCTATTACAAGAACTACCTGGAAGGCATGGGCGAAACCGAAAAAGCCTTTGTGGCGGCGGTGAGCCGGCTCGGCCGTTATCCGGTGGTGGGCGGCCTGGCCATTCACTGGCAGGAAGAAGGCGTCTATATCGATACCAGCCTGAATCTGTATGACGAGCGCCTGCACGACGCCTTTGCGGTGGCCGTCAACAACGTGGTGCTGCTGGCACGGGCCATCGATAAAATAGGGGTGTTCAAGGCCTGCCTGTTCAATGCCCGCAACACCATTCACCTGAGCCGGGGCGCACCCGGGCAGCCCTTCGTACCGCCGCCGGGTACCCGCATCCCCTACCGGCTGGCGCCGATACCGAGCACCGACGACGCCAGCCGTCAGCATTCCTACTTCGAGGATGGCCGGGATCCGGACGAACAGCTGGTGCTGCCCTATGCCATTATGGACGCCATCGCCCGGCTCAATGACATCCATCATACCGGCTGCATCATCTTCGAAGTCACGCCCTTGTATATGAAGCTGCACAGCTACTACCGATTGCTGGATGAAAGCGCCGAGGCGGAGTTCGTCGCCCTGCTGGCGCTGATTGTGGACAAGATCCCGCTGATCGGCGATGAAGGGGTGGGGGGCTTTATGAAGCTGCCGCACAAGAACACCCGCTTCTTTTCCCATCGGCCGGTACAGCCCGAGCTGTTCTACCCGGCCAACCCCAGGGCTTAGCCTTGTCGAGCCTGGTTCAGCACAAAGTCCAGCAGCTCGGGGTAGAAGGCGAGAAAGGCCAGCTCCATCTCGTCGTAACGGGCCCGCAGCAGGGGCGTGCTGCGGGGCAGGGGCGTGGGCCGGCGAAAGCGGCCGTCGATACGGGCGATGGCCCGGGTGATGCCGTCGAAACTCTCGTACTGGGCCAGCAGCCGATGTTGCTTGAGTCGTTGCACCAGGGTGATCATGGTCGGGGGCCAGTGTTCGCTCGGCACCAACTGGCGGTGGCTGTAGCCGATAAAGTCCGCCAGCGCCCAGGGGTGATAGCGTGACCAGTAGCGGGCCAGGAAGTGATCGAACATCATGTCCATGATGATACCGCCGTAACGGCGAAAAGGGGGAGGAAGGCTTTGCACTGCCCCCAGGTGCAGCGGATGGGCGTCGGTGAAGCTGTCTATCTGCCGATGCAGGCGGATACCGATCTGCAGCGGGACGGGCAGGCCCTGATCGATGCTGCCCCGGGCGTATTCGCCCAGCAGGGCGCCGGCCAGGCTGGTGTGGCTGATATGGGCCAGGTGCAGATGGGCCAGGTAATTCATCGATCCCGGAAGCCGTCCTGATAATCCCGGGCGTCCGGGGCGAGCTCCAGCTCGTCCTGGTCGAGGTCGTCAATGTTTTCATCGGCCAGTTGATTGTCCAGCACCTCCAGCAGGTGGATGGCCACCGCGACGAAATCGCTGTCGGTGACGATGCCCACCAACTTGCCTTTGTCCACCACCGGCAGGCAGCCGTACTTGTGCTTTTGCAGATAGAGGGCGGCCTCCCGGATACCGGCCCTGGAACTGATGGTGGTCACGCCGCTGATCATGATCTCCGCCAGGCTATGACTCTGCAGGAAGGCGCCGTTGGTTCCCTTTTCCAGGCTGGACTCCTGGGCCGCCAGAATGTCCCGCTGGCTGATCAAGCCTACCAGCTTGTCCCGCTCCAGTACCGGCAGGTGGCGGATATGATGGCGCTGCATCAGGGTGCGGGCTTCGGCCAGACTGGCGGACGGCGGCAGTCCGATAATGTTGCGGGACATGATTTCAGAGACGACGGCTGGCATAGGTTTTCTCCTCTTTTTATATCAAGATAGCCTACCCGGGCGGCCGGATAACATGGCTGCCACCACGGCAGGTTGCCTATTCAGGCTGCCAACTCCAGATCCGGCAGGATTGTTCCATTATGCCGTAATGTCGGCCGAATTGCCTTGATCCCGTGGTTCGCCCTCACTAGACTAGCGCCCGTTATTACAAGAGGTTGTCTATGCAGGTCCGTGATTTTTCCTTTGAACTCCCCGACGAACTGATTGCCCGCCATCCGATGCCGGAGCGCGCCGCCAGCCGGCTGCTGCAGCTGGACGGCAACAGCGGGGCCATCGTTCACGGCCAGTTCGGCCAGATCCTCGATCTGGTCAATCCCGGTGACCTGCTGGTGTTCAACAACACCCGGGTGATACCGGCGCGGTTGTTCGGCCAGAAAGCCAGCGGCGGCAAGCTGGAGGTACTGGTGGAGCGGGTGCTGGACGACCAGCGGGTACTGGCCCATGTGCGCGCCTCCAAGTCGCCCAAGCCGGGCACCGCGCTGCTGCTGGAGCCGGACGTCAGCGCCACCATGCTGGCCCGCCACGACGCCCTCTTCGAAATCGAATTCAACGACCCGCGCCCGGTACTCGAGATCCTGGAGGCGGTGGGCCATATGCCCTTGCCGCCCTATATCGACAGGCCCGACACCGACGCCGACAAGGAACGCTACCAGACCGTCTACAACGAAAAGCCCGGTGCCGTGGCGGCCCCCACCGCCGGCCTGCATTTCGATGAACCGCTGCTGGCCGCACTCAGGGCCAAGGGGGCGGAGCTGGCCTTCATCACCCTGCACGTGGGGGCGGGCACCTTCCAGCCGGTACGGGTGGACAATGTGCTCGAGCACAAGATGCATGCCGAGTATATCGAGGTGCCGCCGGAAGTGGTGGCACAAATCGAGGCGACCCGCGCCCGGGGCGGGCGGGTGATCGCCGTGGGTACCACCTCGGTGCGTTCCCTGGAAAGCGCCGCCCGGGCCAGCCTGGCGCAAGGCGAGAGGTTGTCGCCCTTCTACGGCGATACCGATATCTTTATTTACCCCGGCTATCGTTTCCAACTGGTGGATGCCATGGTCACCAACTTCCACCTGCCCGAGTCGACGCTGATCATGCTGGTCAGTGCCTTCGCCGGCCACGGCCATATCATGGAAGCCTATCGGCAGGCAGTGGCGGAACGTTATCGTTTCTTCAGCTACGGCGATGCCATGTTTATTACTAAAAAACAGGGACTGGGGAATAGGGACTAAAGACCTGCGGTCCAACCCCGAATCTCCAGCCCCGTGAAATCAAGGTCGGACTGTTTCTCCGGCCAGCAGAGGTAACCGATGAAATTTGAATTGCAGACCACCGATGGTCGCGCCCGCCGCGGCCGGCTGGTTTTCGACCGGGGCGTGGTGGAGACCCCGGCCTTTATGCCGGTGGGTACCTACGGCACCGTCAAGGGCATGACCCCGGAAGAAGTGGCCGACACCGGCGCCCAGATCCTGCTCGGCAACACCTTCCACTTGTGGATCCGCCCGGGCCAGGAAGTGATGAAACTGCACGGGGATCTGCACGACTTCATGAACTGGCAGGGCCCCATCCTCACCGACTCCGGCGGCTTCCAGGTGTTCAGCCTGGGCGACATCCGCAAGATCACCGAAGAGGGCGTCTACTTTCGCAACCCGGTCAACGGCGACAAGATCTTCCTGTCACCCGAAGTGTCGATGGAGATCCAGTACGATCTGGGCTCCGACATCGTGATGATCATGGACGAGTGCACCCCCTACCCGGCGACCTGGGAAGAAGCCAGGAAGTCGATGGAGATGTCCCTGCGCTGGGCCAGGCGCTCGCGCGATCACTTCGACAAGCAAGGCAATAAAAACGCCCTGTTCGGTATTATCCAGGGCAGCGTTTACGAGGATCTGCGCGACCAGTCCCTGGACGGCCTGCTGGACATCGGTTTCGACGGCTATGCGGTGGGCGGCCTGGCGGTGGGCGAGCCCAAGCACGAGATGCACAAGGTATTGGAGCACACCTGCCCGAAAATCCCGGAAGACAAGCCTCGCTATCTGATGGGGGTGGGCAAGCCGGAGGATCTGGTGGAGGGGGTGCGCCGGGGCATCGACATGTTCGATTGCGTGATGCCGACCCGCAACGCCCGCAACGGCCATCTGTTCACCACCGAAGGGGTAGTGAAGATCCGTAACGCCAAGCACAAGACCGACACCGGCCCGCTGGATGCGGATTGTGATTGCTACACCTGCAAGCACTACTCGCGCTCTTACCTGCATCATCTGGACAAGTGCAACGAGATCCTGGGTGCGCGTTTAAACACCATTCACAACCTGCGTTACTACCAGCGGGTGATGGAAGGTTTACGCGGAGCCATAGAGCAGGGTAAATTAGACGACTTTGTAGCTGAGTTCTATGGCCGGCAGGGCAAGCCCGTGCCGCCATTGGGCCAGAGTGCAGTTGAACACGGCGAAGGATAAGAGCGGTGAGAACAGGCAGCAGCTAAGCCGACCGTCACCTGCCAGTGCCGAAAATTGCTCCTGCATTTTCGGCATTCCCGCCATCCCTGGCGGCCTGACGCAGGTGTGAGCCAAGAAGTGAATGTTCATGGCGTGTCGGCGTGCTATGCCTGTTTTCGCCGATGCACTATGCCGGATAACAGCTTTTAACCATCAACGAGGAACCAAAACGAATGGATATTATCTCCAAAGCTTATGCTCAGGGCGGCTCGGCCGGCGGCGGTATGGAAATGATCATCATGCTGGTCGTGTTCGGCCTGATTTTCTACTTCATGATTTTCCGTCCCCAGTCCAAGCGGGTGAAAGAGCACAAGAACCTGATGTCTTCCCTGAGCAAGGGCGACGAGGTGCTGACCAACGGTGGCCTGGTGGGTAAAATCTCCAAGATCTCCACCGAGAACGACTATGTGGTACTGAGCCTGAGTGAACAGACTCAAGTCACCATCAAAAAGGACTTTATCACCGCCGTCCTGCCCAAGGGCTCTATCCAGTCCCTTTAATTCCCTATCGAGGAGCACAGCGTGTTAAATCGATATCCGCTGTGGAAATACTTGATGGTGATCTGCGTGATCACCATCAGTTTTCTTTATGCAGCACCCAATCTGTTTGGTGAAGACCCTGCGTTGCAGGTGTCCGGATCCCGTGGTACCCAGGTAACCCCTGCTACCCTGACTCAGGCCCAACAGACCCTTGATCAGGCCGGCATCGACGTGATCAGCGCCACCCTGGCCGACAACCAACTGCTTATCCGTTTCCGTAATACCGACGACCAGCTCAGAGGCAAGGATCTGGTGGCGGAAACCCTGGGTGACAATTATATCACCGCCCTCAATCTGGCACCTTCCACGCCCTTCTGGCTGGAGGCCATCGGTGCCGGTCCGCTCAAGCTGGGGCTGGATCTGCGTGGCGGCGTGCACTTCCTGATGGAAGTGGACATGGAAGAAGCCCTGAACCGGGTGCAGGAGCAGATGGTACAGGACTTCCGTACCGATCTGCGCGAGCAGCGCCTGCGCTATTCCGGTGTGCTGGCTCAGGAGCAGGGTGCCCTGATGGTGTTCCGCGAGGCGGAAGTCCGCAGCCAGGCGATGAATTACCTGCGTGGCCGCTATCCTGATCTGGTCTTTTCCGAGCGTAACAACGGCGACAGCTTCGGCCTGTTCGCGGTGATGAGTGAGCAGCGGCTGAAGGAAGTGAAGGAATATGCTCTGCAGCAGAATATCACCATCATCCGCAATCGGGTCAACGAACTGGGTGTGGCCGAGCCGCTGGTGCAGCGTCAGGGTGCCGAGCGCATCGTGGTGCAGTTGCCCGGTATCCAGGATACCGCCAGGGCCAAGGAAATCCTCGGCGCCACCGCCACCCTGGAGTTCCGTCTGGTGGATGAAAGCGCCGACCTGGCCGCCGCCGCCGCCGGCAGGGTGCCCCCCAACAGCGACCTGCTGCGGGATCGGGACGGCCGGCCGGTGGTGCTGCAAAAGCGTATTATCCTGACCGGTGAACATATCGTCGATGCCAGCTCCGGCATGGACGAGTTCAGTCGGCCTCAGGTGAATATCAGTCTGGATGCCCCCGGCGGCAGCCGCATGGCCGATTTCACCAAGGACAACGTGGGCCGGCCCATGGCCACCGTGTTTACCGAATACAAACCGACCGACGAACGTGACGAAGACGGCTCCCGCAAGTTCCGCAAGGATCAGGAAGTCATCAACGTGGCCACCATCCAGTCGCGGCTGGGACGCAGCTTCCGCATCACCGGCATCGACTCGATGGCGGAAGCGCAGAACCTGGCGCTGTTGCTGCGGGCCGGTGCCCTGATCGCTCCCATCCAGATCGTGGAAGAGCGCACCATAGGCCCGAGCCTGGGGCAGCAAAACGTGGAAAACGGTCTGATGGCCATGGTCTACGGTATGCTGGCCGTGGTGTTGTTCATGGCCATCTACTACCGCAAGTTTGGTCTGGTGGCCAACGCCGCCCTGCTGGCCAACGTGGTAATCATCATCGGCGTGATGTCGATGGTACCGGGGGCGACCATGACGCTGCCAGGTATCGCCGGCATTGTGTTGACCATCGGCATGTCGGTGGATGCCAACGTGCTGATCTTCGAGCGGATCCGCGAGGAGTTGCGCAGTGGCCGCAGCGTGCAGCAGGCGATTCACCTGGGGTATGAAAAGGCGCTCAGCACCATTGCCGATGCCAATATCACCACGCTTATCACCGCCGTCATCCTGTTCGCGGTGGGCACAGGTCCTATCAAGGGCTTTGCCGTGACCCTGATGATCGGTATCGTCGCCTCCATGTTTACCGCCATCGTCGGCACCCGGGCCCTGGTCAACCTGATCTGGGGCGGAAAGCGTCTCAGCAAACTGCCGATATGAGGAAAGTAACTGATGTTTGAGATCCTCAAAACCCGAGCCCCCATTCGCTTTATGCGTTATTCCAAGGCGGCCACCGTGCTGTCCTTGGTGTTGGTCGCGCTTTCCTTCTTCAGCCTGGCCACTCGTGGCCTGAACTGGGGTCTGGACTTTACCGGTGGCACCGTGGTCGAAGTGGCCTTCGAACAGGCGGCGGCGCTGGATGAGGTGCGTGATAGCCTCAACGAGGCGGGGCTGCCCGGGGCCACGGTACAGCATTTCGGCACCAGCCGGGACTTGCTGATCCGCCTGGCTCCGCAGGAGAGTGTGAACGTCCAGCAGCAGGGGGAATCGGTGCTGGCAGCCATGCAGCAGGTCTCGCCCTCGGTCGAGATGAAGCGGCTGGAATTCGTCGGTCCGGCCATCGGTGCCGAATTGGCGGAACAGGGCGGCCTGGCGATCCTGGTGGCCCTGCTTTGCATTCTGTTGTATGT